>CANIVF010000058.1 GCA_947470895.1 Bacteroidota bacterium | reverse complement strand
ACCGGTTCAATCATGGCAAAAGATCGCTATGCCGTTGAAATGGCAACCCGGAAACTAGTTAACGCTGCCGGTAACTTTTACATCAATGATAAACCTACGGGTGCGGTGGTTGGTCAACAGCCCTTCGGTGGCGCAAGAGGATCTGGCACGAATGATAAAGCTGGTGCCAAAGTGAATTTATTGCGTTGGGTATCGATGCGCACCATCAAAGAAACCTTTGTAACGCCTACTGATTATCGCTATCCTTTTTTGGATAAAGAATTATAGCCTTCGGCACTGTAAACCAAAAGCCACTAAGATTGACAAAGTAACACCAAATGCTTCGGCAACTTTGGTGGCTTTGTCATTTCAAATGATGTTATAACAAGAAACCTTACTCGCAATCAAAATCGGATATTCAGCGAAACCCCCATACATCTTCCATAGCCATCGATGCCCGAAGCATAAACACGATAGGCCTGATTGAGAAGATTCTGACCGATGATATTGAATGTAAAAGCTTTGTACGAATAGCCTGCATAAAGATTTAAAATATTCCACGCGGGCATCACGCCATCTTCTAAGCGCACAGCAATGCGCACATCCGATTTGTCACCTGCCGCTAACCGATCTTGAACTCCAGCCGCAGCCCACTCAGCCTTCATCCAAAAACCAGAGACATGCTGATAGCGTAATCCGATTCGTCCAAACAAAGGGGGTATTCTACGCATGGGTTCATGTTTGGTGATATGTTCACCATAGGTATAGGTTATATTACCAAATGCACTTAATGATTTCAAAAGATACACGGCCACTTCTGCTTCAACGCCTCTCAACCTGGCTTCTCCTATATTCTGCTTTTGATATACAGTTCTTCCCTCAAAAGTAGTGGCCCCTAAATACATAGAGGGTACACGATCAATCAGATTCGATAAATTAGTTTGATACAAAGCCAATGTTCCCGAAAATTTCTTCTGATTAATTTTTAAACCAGTCTCCATGCTCAACGATTTCTCGGGAGAAAGTCCGGCACTCGGAATTTCAAATACACCACTCTCCACTGTTCCAAACTTACTCATGTCATCGACATTCGGGGCACGAAAGCCTGTATTGGAAGAAATGAAGGCACGTGTATTTTTATACACCTTCATCGTGACCCCTATGTTCCCCACGAATGCATTGGGAGTGATTTGCTGATTTCTAAATGTATTATCTACAACAGAAACTGTAACAGCATTAAATCTGGCCCCTGCTGAAAATTGAAATTTTTTAATGTCACACTGGTGGTTAGTGAATAGGGCAAGGTTGGAGGCCGATGAACCATCCGCATACGATCCACGTTGGATTGTCTCCACATTTGAAATGAGATTGGTTGTACTTGCATAGCTATATACCTTATCAAAATAATATTCGACCCCTGATTGGATATTCCATTGTGGGGTTGGCGCTGAGATTACTTCAACCATCACTCCGGTGGTGTTCACCTCATCGCGCTGGGTTTTGAAAACATTCGAATTGTTTTTTTGAGAATTTGTTCCTTCCTCTGAACGATTATAGGAACTGGTGATTCTTAAAGATTGAACCCATGGGTTTTTAAAAAATGTTTGCCATCTCACATAACTGAGTTGCCGCGTCTGTGGTTCAAAATTAAATATTGAATAACCGCCTTGCTTTACCTGATCGTAGCGAGGCACGTCATGCTGTGTAAGTTGCTGAAACGCTGCCGTTAAAATACCTGACAAACCTGTGCGGATCAATACCTTTGCATCACCTGATTGCTCGTTGTATCCTGTTGGATTTAATACACCCAGACTACCACCTGCCAATACATCACCAAAATTACGCAACGATAACCCTCCGATAAAAGCAACTTTACTGCTGCTGATTTCAGCTTCAGCACGACCACTCTGCTCCATGCCTGCACTCATCCATTTACCATTGAGATTACCCGAAATTTTTAAACCATCCGTATTAAACGAAGGTGTTTTTGAAAGCACCTGAACCACACCCCCTAATGCATCGCTACCATATAATACAGAACCGCTTCCACGAATGGCATCCATGCGATCGATCAGGCCAGGGTCGATCGTGGATAAATATTGATTGGGTCCATAGCGATAAGTTGCATTATTCAATCGAATACCATCCACCAAAAGTAAAACTTGATTGCCTACTAAGCCACGAATAACGGGTGAGCCTCCTCCATGATTTGTTTTCTGAACCCATATTCCTGATTCATTCATCAATGCCTCAGGGGCAGAACGAGAAGATTTCTGATTCAACTCCTCGTTACTTAATGTGGTCACCGATTGCGACACATCAAACGAGAGACGTTCATATCGCTGTGCGGTGATGGTAACACTATTGTTTAGTACCAGCGTGGAAGGCTCCAAAGCGATGATGATGGAATCACCACGCTGCACCAATAATTCTGTGGTGGCAAATCCAATAGAAGAAATACGAATCAATCTTTTGCCCTCTGGAAATTCTGAAAGAACAAAAACTCCTTCCTTATCGGTAACAGTTCCGATGGCTGAATTTACAAGTTGAATGTGCGCACCCCCAAGTGGTTGTGTTGTGCTTTTATCCACAACAATGCCCCTCAACCGTTGTGCTTTAAGTAATGGTGTTGTGAAAAGAAACAAAAGCAGTATGGCAAGCCGAAATGTAATCTGAGCCATGAATAAAAAAATTAATGATTCACTTCAAGCCGTTTGTCTTTTTCTCTTGCCTTTTTGATTTCATCCGGATCATCCAGCTTAGGAGATTCCTTTAATGCTTCCCAATCAAATTTTTCATCGAAAGGATCTAATGCTTTCTGCGGATCAAAAATCCGGGGATCCACTGACCATGCATTGTAGGGTGTAAAGTCAGGCGTTGCGGTAAAGCAATCACCCATGTCATTCACACCAAAATCATATTGATTGAGATAAGGGATTCCCATCACATTCCAGAAGGTTTTGAAAATCGATCCAAAACTATAATGCCGAGTGCTATTGAAATTTTTCTTAGCATAAGGTGAGATAACCATGAGTATGCTGCGATGTGCATCAACGTGATCCATGCCACCTTGAGCATCATCTTCGGTAACCACAATCATCATGTTTTTCCATTGTGGCAAATGACTCAAGTACTCTACTACTCTTCCCAGTGCCAAATCATTATCAGCCATATAACTTTCCGTAAAAGGGAAGCCTGCATACGCGCGTTCACCTGCACCATGATCGTTGAGCAACTGAAGAGTAAGCAAGTGAGGTAAGTCTTTCTTTTGATTGATGAACTTTTCATCCACTTCCTTTATAAACATGTCGGCTCGATACTGATCGGGTATGGCCATGTTGTAGGTAGGAAAAATTCGAGATGTGCGATCAAAGAGAGGACCCGGCAGCGGATAGTTCACCAGGTAGCGAACACCGCCTTGCTTGAATGTAGAATCGGAAAAACTTCCTGCATCAAACTCAACACCAAATCCGAAATTAAAAAATTCCTTTCCATGGCGCACCATGTGTTCCCACATCGAACCATGTTGATTATAATCCTCCGGATAAATGGCACCGGAGGCACCCGTCATTCCAAACTTTCCGGGTGCTGTGGATTCTTCTTTCTGGTTTCTACCTCCACCATACGAAGCAGGGTGTGTTGTTTCCATCCACTCGTTGGGATAGGTGTTGGTGAGCCAACGATGACCATCAGCAGACACATCTGCATCCACATAAAAATTATCACTGAAGGTAAACTGTTTTGCCAACTCCAAGTGATTGGGCATGACTGTAACATGTTCAACCGATGCTGTTTTCTTTCTATTGGTGAACGACCGGTTTGATCCATATCGGGCAAGCGAAGAATCGCCATTGGTATTCGCCAACTGACCAAATACATCATCGTAGGTGCGATTCTCCTTTGAGATAAACACGATAAACTTGATGGGTGACTCCTTCTCACCTGGAAAAACCGGAACAGGATTTTCGTCCTTGGATACGGAAACTTCCTTAAAGGCAAAATTGTTGGCTATAACTTTTTCGGTTAATGCGTTCCATTCATCATCCGCTGGAATATCAATGACTGAAACCGTGCCCAGCATCAACGAGCCTATGTAGTCAGATGACCTGCGCGCTGTCGATGAAAAGTTCTTTCCTCCATTGGGGCCGCTGCCAAATCCTTTAGCGTTGGCCAAGATGAGTTGTTTGCCATCAGGTGTAACCTTTAATTTGGAAGGAAACCATCCGGTAGGAATATGACCCAACACTTTTTGTGTGGCCACATCAACGACCGCCACCGCATTGATGCCCGCTTCGGAAACAAACAATCGCTTCTGGTCAGGCGAAAGTGCAAGACCAAATGGTATCACACCTTTTAAGTTTCCTATGCGAGCATCCAACTTCAATTCAATGCTGCTCACGACCTTGCCTTGCTTTACATCAATCACCGAAAGGTTATCGTTATTGCCATTGCTTACATATACAAATTGATTAGTGGCTACCATGGAGTTTGGGCTTGATCCACCTACAGCTGGAATTCCTTCCACTTCTTCGCCAACCAAAATACCTGTCTTCGTTTTTGCAATCACTTCCGGAACTTCTTTGCTTACATCTACCGACCACACCGAAAACGATTCGGGGGCATTCGGATCACCCAAGCCTGCCGCTTCGATCGAATCATTTTTGATTCCATCTTTCATTTCTTTTGAACCAAAAGCGGAGACCGGAAATTTCGGAGCGGTCTCCTTCAGGCGTTTTTTATCCAACGATTTGATATAGCTATATTCAAACATTCCTACATTGGCAACATGCACCATTTTTTCATCGGGCGACAGGGCTATCCCGAAAGGATAACGACCTGTTTTAACATTATGAATTACCTCGTTGGATTTCGTGTCGATCACCATCATGCGAAAGCCAATCTGATCGACTGCATACAAACGGCTACCATCTCTGTTTAACGTTAAGTCGCCAATGTAGCCATCGCTATAATCGGTTCCATCAAATGATTTATTACAATCTATCTCCGCTAGTTTTTTATAGGAGTTTATATCGAACACGTAAATTTTATTTTGCTGACCACCGGCAACATATACTTTGTTCCCCTCAGGCGAGATCGCAAGGCCCATGAATACTGCTTCCAACAATCCTTCTTCCTGCTTTGTCGATTCCGGGATTTGCTTTACAAAAACAGTTGGCGAATTAAAATCCTTTATAATCGAAATGGAAAAAGGACCTGTACCCGAGTTCGAAGTAATGATCGTTTTGCCATCCGGACTCAATGTAAGACCAAATGGATGAGGAGCTACCATAATCTGCTTGCCTATTGGTGTAAGTAGGCGACCGTTGGGGATAACCGTTATTCCCTCTTTGTCAATCAATGTATATTGATCCCCTGCAGGTGCGGTAGCTATCCATCGTTTTGAGGGAGACTCTACATTGGTTTTACAAGCGGCCAATAAAATGATAGGGATGAAAAATAAAATACGCATGGTTTGATAAATTGAAAAGAAAGTTACGAAGGAGAACTATTTTTTAATTACCGATGAAATAATATCACCGGTCTTTTGAGCTGAGTTGTAATCAATGCCTAAAAAAGCCGCCAGTGTTTTAGCCACCTGGCTTTGATAGAATTGCTGTTCTGTTTTTACTTCTCCGAGAGCTGGCACGTCAGGTCCCAGAAAAGCGAACCATACTTCATCGGCACTTTCAACCTTGCTTCCATGGTGTCGCCAGTCTTCTGGATTTTTGTTTCCCCGGCCATGGTCGGTAGTGACAATCAGTGTAGTCATATTTTTATAAAGAGGATCTGATTGAATCCAATCCCAAAGTGATTTAATAACCCCATCTGTGTGGTGAGCTGATGTGAGGTATTGGTCATATTCACCTTCATGGGCAAAATGATCGGTCTCATCAAATGAAATGAAAAGAACACGAGGCCTTTGGTTCTTCAGATACTCGAATGCATAATGAAATGTGAAGGCATCAGCACGTGTGCCACCCGATTCGTTGGGCAGCTGAACCATCAATTCGTTCATGAGTTTTTCCGATTCAGTTGGGTTTTTTGTCGCTCTCATAAACCCAGCATTAACCGGAATGCCACTTCGTTCAGTATTGATTATCCACGGAAAAGTTTCCCATGAAGAAAACGCTGCCACCTTGCCTTTAAATTCTTTTCTTTTGTTTAAAAACTCAAGCACCGTTTGGTTTGGATTATTAACCGGATCATTGGAAGTAACTCGCGCGTCATCCGCTGATCCCGTTAAGATCTCATTGTAGCCAGGATAAGAGAACCACATTTTATTTTTGGTATTCACTTTATTTCCTGAAGTGCGATTACCATAGAGTTGACCTTCTTTGGCGATTACATTCCAAAAGAAAGGCATCAGTATTTCTCTACGTTGTTGTGGGGTTTCTCTCCAATAAGCTGTTATCAAAGCCGCGGTATCTGCCACAAATTTCTTATTCAACAATAATCGTGATTCAGCTCCGGTAAATAATTCCTGCCAACGAAATCCATCCAGTGTTATTAAAATGATGTTTTCGGTTTTTGTTACCGCCTGACTATTCGATTGGTGAGCGATAAAAGTGAAGAGTAGAACAGAGATTATAAATTTCATTTTTTTTATTTTTATTTTTTAAACTTATAAAAAAAAACCGGGGCCATAAGGCCCCGGAAAACATTAATCAACCCACTGCTATTTATTTATCCAAAGTTCATTATCAACATCATCTACTGCTGATCCAAACTGAGCTTGCAAAGCTGCCTTTAGATTTGACTCATTATAAAAAGTTTCAGAAGTAGGATATAACCAACGCTTTGGTATCACACTGCTATTACCAGTGCCAGGCCCTGCGTGAAAAGCAGGAACTCCCGTTCTGCGATAATTGAAGTATGCTTCCTGACCTGAATTTTGGAAGAAGGCCAAATACTTTTGTGTTAAGATCTGGGTTAAACCTGTTGCATTGTTACCCGCATAGGCAACTGAAGTACCAGACAGGTAGTCGGTTACAGAAGCTGTAGCTGTGCCAATCTGGTTATCGTTGTCAGATTCATAAACTGGAATCTGTGTTCCATCTGCAATTCCGTAAAATGCCATAGAAGCTTTAATACCATTTTCGTAATACGCTTTCGCATCGCCAGTTACCCATCCACGATTAATTGCTTCAGCTACCGAGAAACACAATTCCCAATATGCTAATTGAACACCAGGCTCCGGGCCAGTAAGTGTTGTATAGTATCTCTTTTGGTTAGCGAAAGAATACACGCCATTACCTGCCTTCACTGTCATGTCATCCAAACTCTCACCTGCAGGTGCTCCAACAAAGGCAGCTAAATCAGATGCAGAAACTCCAGCATTAATTTTTGCTTTGGCAGGATTTGCAATCACAAAAACACGAGGGTCGTTGCGATCGGTAAGGCCTTTCACATAGGTCTCCGTTAAATTATAACGGCCCTTATCAAAACCACGGTTGCCCGGATTGGTTGGATAAATTTGTGTTGAGCCATTGTAAACATAGTTCATATTATCACCATTGCTGCCCATCACCGGAAACTCAGCAGGGTTATTCATCACTTCTGCGAAGCGCTGCTTCACCTTTAGTTCTGCATCACTATCGTGCTTGCTTAAGCTGATTAATACACGAAGCTTCAATGTATTTACTGCTTTTCTCCACTTCGATAAATCACCGTTGTAATAAAAGTCACCTCCAAGTGAAAGATCATTCGCGGCAATTAGCTGTTTGAGTTCAGTATTGGCCTGATCAAGCCAGGTCAACACTTGCAGATATACCTCCTTTTGAGAATCATACTTCGGTTCTTTTACTTCAAGCCCCTTCAACGCTTCGCTTAACGGAATATCTCCAACACGCTGTGTCATTCTTACATAAAACACAGCTCTGAAATATTTACCCAATGCTGAATATGGATTTACTGCCTCTCCCGACTTGGCAGCTTCTTCTTCCATTTTGATAACATTTTTTAAGGTAAGGTAATTGAGCGATACGTTAGTCCAATATTCATTGCTACCGTAATAGGCATAATTACATGACCAGAATTGATTCTGGCGATGTTCCAATGACCATGGCTCTTCGCTGATATCACTAAGCACTCCACGCAACACCAATGATGGCGGCACCGAGGCAGGCCTGTTTTCATTCAAACCTATTTCTTCAAAATCCTGGCAGCTAAACGACACCATCATGGCAATCGTAAGCGTCATATACATGGTTATCTTCTTCATGATTGTTAATTAAAAGGTGATGTTCACATTAAATCCGTAACGTCTTAATGTTGGCGATTGCAAATCCGAGTAAGCACCTGGAGCAACAAATTGATCGATGTCCACATCTTTCTTCTCGGCAAAATAAAGGAGGTTTCTTCCTACCACTGAAACAGAAGCTTTCTTGATGAATGATCGCTCTAACATACTGGAAGGAAAGTTATATGTAAGTGTTACCTCTCTCAACTTGGCATAGGAACGGCTAATCACGTTTGCCTCTTCAGCAGCATAATAGCGGCTGATATAATCCTGCAAAAATGACTTTGTTGTATTCGGTGCAAATTGCAATTCAGAATAATTAGTGATCTCACCAGTAATAGGATCATAGTCAATAGCAGCGCCATTGGAAATAACTACTCCCTGACCAACATAAGATTTAACGCCTAATGCATCTTGTGCTCTTGCAGCGCCCATGGCTCCCTGAACAGTTTCAATATGACGACCTCCACGGAACGTTTGACGCTGAATGTAATCGATAAGAATTCCTCCTACCCTTCCATCAAACTGAAAGGCCAATCCCCAGTTTTTATAATTAATTCTATTTGTAATTCCCCATGACCAGTCTGGGTTGGTGTTACCAAGGAATTTAGAAACTGCTGTACGAATCGGACGACCGCTCGCATCATTGATCAATTCACCATCAGGAGTTTTATAAAATGATCCAGCGTAGTATGCGTCAACACGATCACCGATTTTTATAAATCCTAAACGATCAGCTCCACCTGGCAATTCCTTTAGTGTTTCCTTGAAAGAACCGTAGTTAAGCAACACATTCCAGTTTAATCCGTCAGGATTATTCAATGGTTTTGCACTCACTACAATCTCTAAACCAGAACGCTGAGTCTTTGCACCATTGGCAATGTAGCCGCTATATCCGGTTGTATTGGAAAGCGGTTGATTGGAAATTTGCGGTCCATCAATGTTGTTAAAATATGTTACATCCAATCCAATTTTATCGTCTAAAAACTTTGCATCCAAACCAATTTCAGTGGCAGAGCTGAAATATGGCTTCAGTGTAGAATTAGACAACGTGTTTGGATAATAGGCACCTGGTTGATTATTATAAACCAAAGGAGTACTGTAAACAGCCTGATTTCCATAGGTTGGTCCGCCATAGGGCGTTCTGTAAGAAGAACCATAATCTAATGGGAATGAAGCATTAGGCGTTGCACCAATGGTAGAAGCAGTAAAACCTTCACCTATTTTAGCATAAGCACCTCTAAGTTTCAACAAAGAAATAGCACTAGGTAATTCCAACGCTTCTGACAATACCACGCTCATGGATGCTGAAGGGAAGAAATACTTTGTTTCGGTTGGATACAAAGTAGAGTTATCATCCACACGACCTGTGGTAGAAACCGTTAACCAATCGCGAAACGAAAAATCCAAGGTATAATAATAGCTGTAGGTCGCCATAGGAGCTTTGTAATTATATGCCTTGATCGGATTCAATGAATTATCAAAGGTGTAAGCACCGGGCGTCAACGAAGATGCTGGCACGTTCAGGTAATCGGTAGTGATATAGCTGGAGCGGTAGTCAAAAGCACGAATATTTCCACCCAATGAAGCTGATAAGTTTATCGACTCTGATAAGTCCTTATTGAAGGAGATCAACAAATCCGTGTTGCTGTCAAAAAGATTTCTGTAATCTTCACGATAATCACCTTTGGCTTGCTCACGACCATATACCGTAGCCGAATAAGGGAATTTTTCACTTCTGAATAATTCGTAAGTACTGATACCCGTTCTTCCTAAAATCTGAAGATAATCGGTGATCTTATACTTTAAAGACATGTATCCATAGATATCCGTTTTTTGATGTCCACGAAGCCACTCATTGGTTAAGAAGTAAGGATTGTTGTAACGGGTATAGTCAGCATAAATTTGCTGCACACCTTCTTTTCCTTTCTGCCAATAGTTCTTCATGTCGTCAATATTCCAATCGGCACCACCCCAAATGATGATATTATAAATCATACTGTTAGGACCGTAAGCCACATCAGGAAAGTTTTCGCTGTATTGACGGTTGTAATTGATGTTGGATTCGAAACGAAGTTTTTCAGAGAAATCAAAACCTGTGGTAACGTTAAAGTTATCACTATTTAAGTCTGTATTAGGCACCTGACCACGCTGATAGCCGTGAGAATAAGAAAAGCGCAAGTCATAGTTTTCACCCTGAGCTGAAACCGCAATATTATTGGTTGTTAAAAAACCTGGTCTTAAAAAACGCTCGAGGTTGTCTTTTCCTCTTGCCACCCAAGGAGTGGGTATAATATTTCCAGTGTACGTTGTGCCACTTGGAAAAGTTGTCGTGTACGAATTGTTAGGATCAACTACTCCGTCATATTGCGGAATTAACTGACCATCGAACTTGGGGCCCCAGATATCATAATCTGAATCATAAAGACCGCTTCCTTTTCCATCACCAAAAGCATAACGACCATGATCGCCAGGGCCATATTCATCCTGCACTTTTGGGATAGTAAGAAATGTATTATCCCACATATTGGAAGAATTGAAATCTACGTTGAAGCCACGCTTGTCTTCCGATCCTCTTTTAGTAGTGATGATGATAGCACCATTAACACCGCGTGTTCCGTAAAGCGCTGAAGCTACAGGACCTTTTAATACGGTATAAGTATCAATATCATCCGGGCTAATGTTCCAGGTGTCAGAGTTGATGGGCACACCATCCACCACATAAAGAATATTGCTTCTTCCACGAAGAGAAACTGTAGGTGCACCAATGAGCTCGGCCGAAGAACCGACATTCAAACCTGCCACCTTACCCACCAATGAGTTGATTGCATTTGGTTCGCGTGCTTTTAATAGTTGGCTTGCTTTAACTTCCTGTGTGGCATAACCAATTTTTGATTTGTCTTTTTCGATACCCAACGCAGTGACAACAACTTCTGAAAGTTGAGTTGCATCAATGGCTAACACAACATTTAAGGATGTTCTGCCGCTAAGTGCAACTTCTTGTGTTGTAAAACCTACAAATGAAAATACTAATACATCATTGGCAGAATTTGCTGAGAGGGTGTAAGCTCCCTGTGAATCCGAGATGGTTCCATTGGTAGTTCCTTTTACCAGAATGTTCACACCGGGTATAGGACTTTGATCATCACCGGATGTCACTTTTCCGGATACGGTGAATTGAGCCATTACCCATTGACTGGTGAATAGCGTCAGTGCCAGCATGAAGGCTCTCAACGATAGCCTGGTCATGCGTTTCATGTTTGGTGGTTGTAGAATTTGATTCATAGTTTGGTTTAGTTTTTACCCAATCCTTATTTACGCCACAAAAATGTGCTAATAGATTGAAGCGTTGTTTAGTGACAGGTTATTGATCCGTTAATTGATTGTACACGAAATATTAACTCGATCATGCATTGGTAAATTTTCGAAACTATCATGCGTCATCTGCTTGAATGCGAGCACAATTCAGTTTAACAAAGCGATAACATTAATCAACAATGGAAGGCAAAATCATCTCAATAACGTGTTGATTTCAAAATTTGGTAACACATCTTCAGTATTCTTAACAAGAAGATAAAGTAGCATGATATGATTTGGTGATGTACTCATCGCATCTTTAGATAGAAGAAAAAATGCCGTTATGATGTTATCCAAAAAATATGATTTGATCGTGGTTGGTGCCGGAGTGTTGGGAACATTCCATACGTATCATGCTGCTGCATCAGGAAAAAAAGTACTACACATTGAAAAAGATCAATACCCGATAAATGCAACGGTGCAAAACTTTGGTCAGGTGGTTCCTTCCGGCATGCCCGCCAATTGGTTTCAATATGGAGTATACAGCACTCAACTCTACAATCAGATACAGTCGCAGTTTGATATCTCCATTCGAAAAAATGGCAGTATCTACATCGCTTCTGATGACGAAGAGCAAAATCTTATTCATGAATTGAAAGCGGTAATGGATAGCAGAGGGTATGAGGCCCATCTGCTCACGCAACAAAAATGCATTGAAAAGTGGCCGGCTCTAAAAGCAAGCTATTGCCGCGAAGGTCTGTTTTTTCCTCAGGAAGTGAGTGCTGAACCCAGTGCGATGATTCATCGCCTTATTGAATATTGCAGCACCAAATTTCCCAACCTTACTTATAAGCCATCCACCACCATTATTAATTGTGATATCTCGGGAGATGAAGTGCATGTGGTAACTCACCGCAGCGAAGTGTTTGTTGCCGATAAAGTGATCATCTGCAATGGTGGTGAGTTTAAAATTCTCTTTCCCGATCTCTTTCGTGATAGTGGTATTGAAATCAGTAAACTCCAGATGTTGCGCACGATGCCTTTGCCTCATGTGGGATTGGAAGGGAATATTCTTACAGGCCTAACCATTCGCAGGTACGAATCATTTACTGAATGTCCTTCTTTTTCAGCATTAAAAACACCCGAACATCTTAAAGAATTAAAGCGATGGGGTATTCATATATTATTTAAGAAAGCACAAGACGGGTCTATTATCATTGGCGATTCGCACGAATATGCTGGTGTAAACGACATGGATGATCTGGGCTTTGAACTCAAGCAGCATATTAATCAACTCATGTTTAAAGAGGCGCAGAAAATTGTTTTGTTTGATGTTACTGACATCGCCAGCACATGGGCCGGATTTTATGCGCAGCATCCTGAAAAAGATATTATTGAGATTGATATTGAAAACAAGATTCACATCCGCACCGCCATTGGAGGAAAGGGAATGACTTCATCGGCAGGCTATGCCGAAAAAAGCATTCAGAAATTATTCTCCACCCAGCCGGTGTATTGATCATGCCAAAACAAGTAAGGCATTCCCTCAACCACTTGCTTAGCAAGGCCAATCCACTATGGTTTACAGTCTATGCATCAGCCGTGGCGTTTTGTTTATATACCTGCGTCTATGCCTTTCGCAAAACATTTGCTGTGGCCACGTTTGACGGAATTCAGTTTGCTGGAATGAGCTACAAGGTATGGCTTGTTACATTTCAGGTAGTAGGCTACGCACTTTCCAAATTTATAGGCATTAAAGTGGTGGCCGAGCTTAAAGCAAATTCACGAATGATCGGAATTTTTATTATGGTGCTTATCGCAGGTATTGCCTGGCTACTATTTGCTTTTGTGCCAGCTCCTTATAATATCATTTTTCTTTTTATGAATGGATTGCCTCTGGGTATGGTTTGGGGCATGGTATTCAGTTATCTTGAAGGCCGGAGAATGACGGAGGTATTAGGTGCGGCTCTTTCGGTAAGTTTTATTTTCTCTGCAGGACTTTGTCGTTCGGTGGGAGCATTGACGATGCAGTATCTAGGCACGTCAGAATACTGGATGCCTTTTGTTACCAGCTGTTTGTTTGCAGTTCCATTTCTTTTCTTTCTGTTATTGTTAGATCAGCTTCCTCCACCCTCCGTACAAGATGAAGCACTACGCTCTAAGCGAAATCCCATGAATGGAGAAGAGAGAAAGAAATTCTTAAGAACATTTTTACCTGGTATTATTCTATTTGTAATCGCCTATATGTTACTCACTGCCTTTCGGGATTTCAGAGATAATTTTTCAGCAGAAATATGGACATCATTAGGGGTAGTGAATGATCCCTCCATTTACACATCCACAGAAATACCGGTTGCCTTTTTTGTTTTGATCTGTATGGGAAGTTTGATGTTGATCAAAAACAATAAGCTGGCGTTGATGGTCAACCATGCCATCATCATTTTTGGTCTACTGCTTATTGGTATCGCTAATTTCCTGTTTGAAAACATGTTAATCAACCCATCCGTTTGGATGATGCTGATCGGCACTGGGCTTTACCTCGGCTATGTTCCCTTCAATAGTATTTTATTTGATCGTTTACTTGCTGCCTTTCGCTATGCAGGCACAGTAGGTTTTATCATGTATGTATCCGATTCCTTCGGCTACCTGGGGAGTGTGGGCGTATTGTTCTTTAAAGAATTCGGCTATGCCAAGCTAAGTTGGTTGAGTTTCTTTATTTCGGGAGGCTATGTGGTTTCCGTGATTGGTGCCCTATTAATTGGTGGTTCGATGATATACTTTCACAAGAAACACCAAGCGTGGTCACTTCTTAATCCCTAAAATCGGTAATATTTCAACAAGGTTTTGCACAAGGTGCGTATGAGGACCTTTCTGTAATTCATCATGCGAATAGGAGCCTGTAGTTATACCAATTACCCAACTGCAACCTGCCGCTGTTCCTTGTTCTAAATCAGACATGGTATCACCTACCTTGGCAACATCTTTTACATCAGTAACTCCTGTCAGTTCCATAGCCCGGTAAATCATGTCAGGATACGGACGGCCATTTACTACTTCATCGCTGGTTACACTGCCATCGAGCAAATCTTTTTTCTCCCATCCCATTCGCTCAAGCAAAGGCACTACGATAGAACGATCAAAACCGGTATCAACAACAACTTGTATTCCTTCGTGCTTGCAGATTCTAAAGACATCACTGGCACCCTCCTTTTCCATCACGGAGGCATGATCCTGATAGAACTTCGTCATTTTTAAAACAAAGTGGGCGTGCATTTCGAGCACGAGCATTTCGCTGATGTATGGATACTTATGACGCTCGAGCAACGACCTGATCGCAATTGGTTTTGGTATTCCCATCACTTCGTTGGCTTCCTGAATGCTGATGCGAATATGTATTTTCTTAAACACACGCTGCAAAACATGGTGCACATCTTTATTATCATTAACTGTTGTGCCCGCCAGATCGAAAACGATCAATTTAGGTTTCATCATGGCGCGAAAATGGGAAGATGCATTTGCCCGATCAAAAAATTGATGTGATCGTATTTTTAATATTTACTCAATTTGTTTACAAAATCATAATATAAAAATTTTGCATTAGTCTGATGATTGCGGTTTAGTTTGTAAGGAATACTGTTATCTCCAATCCTATGAGCCTTAAACAAAAAGCTGTTGCTGATATCTTCGATCTGTACAAACAATATGGTGATGCTGATTACATCGGGGAACCGGTGTCGCAACTTGAGCATATGTCGCAATCTGCCCAATTAGCCATAGAAGGTGGTTATGATGATGAAGTCGTATTGGCTGCATTCTTTCATGATATCGGGCACATCTGTCTTCAAGCGACCACTGAACAAAGTATGGCCGGCTATGGAATAAAAAGTCATGAAAAGATTGGCGCGGATTTTCTTCGTGCAAAAGGTTTTCCCGAGCGTGTTGCCAGGCTAGTAGAGAATCATGTGCAGGCTAAGCGCTATCTCACCTTCAAGTTCCCACCCTATTACGAAAATCTTTCGGAGGCGAGTAGAAAGACATTGACGTTTCAAGGAGGAGTAATGAGGGAACAGGAAGCCCATGATTTTGAACAAGATCCGTTGTTTGAATTGAGTATCCTCATGAGGAAATGGGATGAAGAAGCAAAAGAAGAATGTAAGGCAATTATTGATTTAGATATTTTAAAGCAGAAGTGTATAGCTGTGTTAGCTTAAAAAAGTAGGGCTCAATGTTTGAGCCCTACCCTTGATTTTATCAATTCGTTTGTTGCTGACTATACCATTTGATGTTTCGGGAAAAATACATCAGCAAGCCAATGATCAGGAACAACCCGACACTACCGATCAGTAAAGAATAATCTTCTGCTTGTATTATAACGTAAATGAAAACATAGAAAAAGATCATCAGCCCCGTAAACAACAGGGATATCTGCCTTCGTTTTAAAAAAGTAGATGCATACATGCTTACTAGTGCCGTAGTGGCTATGGAAGAGATGGTATAAGCGATGTTATAGCCCACGTGTTCCGACAAGGAAAGTAAGAGTGTGTAATACACAATCAGTGCCACACCAATAAGAATATACTGGAAGGGATGAATTTTTATCTTGCTGGTGATCTCTACCAGGAATAATGCAGTGAAGGCCAGAATAATAATCAGTTCATCATACTTAGCGGTGCGTATACTCTTTTGGTACTGATCGGCAGGAATCAATAACCGCACACCAAACTCAGAACCACCAAGTGATTGCTCATGATCAATCCACTTCTGTGAAAACGGTCGGTTGAATGCCAATACTTTCCACATAGCCGAAAATGTGGTATCATCAATAGTACGCTCAGCAGGCAAAAGTTTGCCCTCAAAACTAGGTGATGGCCAAGGGCCCGATAAATTCACTTGTGTGGATTTTCCGACAGGAACAAAATAAAGACTTTCGCTTCCCTTCAAACTTAATCGAATCTTGAAATGGCTCATGAAATCGTCACGCGTTTTCCAACCTAATGGAACAACGATGCCACTGCTCAAGGCAATATTTTCTATGTTCGCAGGCTGTGCTTCATCCAATGCCGGATTGGCCACAAACTGATTGATGTGAATTCCAATATTACTGGATGGCTCCGCTATCATCTTTTTTGTTCCACTTTCAATCACAGGATCGGAATCAATGCCACGTAAATCCGAGATACCATTCACGAGCACCGCTTCATTCCAATGGACTTGTTCATCCGGAATATTCCACGCAGTAAAATCCGGTGATTCAAACTGCCCATCCATGGAGATATCGGATTCATACACGGCCACATCGAAAATACCACGATGCAAAACCTGAGGCTTTACTTTACCGATAGCATTAAAATGCTCAGGAAGAAAATATGCTTTATGGCTCGTTTCAATAATGTCTTCCAGTTGTTTTCCATTATCGATTCGTTTAGTCTTTTCAATTTTGGTGTAGGGAATTACCAATACAGGCCCTGATAAAGTCTGGCTCCCCGACCACTTATCGGATACTTCGCGCACGACATCATCGGCACGGGTTTGCCGTTCGCGAATGAGGCTCTCAATCCAGGAAGCCGGGAGCATCAAAATGAGAATCAGGAAGCCGATAGAAAATAATTTAATCATCACAGACTCTGCGATCCATTGATTAAAGCGTTCGATAAGGCTGGGTGTGCTTGTTTCCATAGTTTGCTTTTTAAAAGTACTTTTAATTTAAAAGTTAATGGGTAAAAAAATTATTTCTTCTGTTGCTTAATTAATTCTTCGAGGGCATCGAGGTGTTTTTTGAAAGCGCTACGTCCGCGTTCTGTAATCTTATATCGGGTGTTTGGTTTTCTATCTACGAATGACTTGGTGACGGAAATATATTTTTCGCGTTCTAATGCTTTCAGGTGCGTGGCCAGGTTTCCATCGGTTGCTTCCAGCAATTCTTTGAGTGCACTAAAATCATACGAATCATTGGCAACCAACACAGAAACGATCTGAAGGCGCAGCCGATGCTCCAATGTTCTATCCAGATTTTCAAACGGATTTTTCATCGGTCGTAATTCTTAAACATCACAGCACCGTATATAAGATGGAGTATGCCAAAGCCAAAGGCCCAGAAGATCAATCCAAAGCCAGGCAACAACGCGGAGATGAGACCCAACGCAATTTCAGAATATCCGAGATAGCGAACCTCATCAAATAAATTCTGACTGCCATTGATCAATGCCAGGCCGTAAAATACCAGGCAAGCGGGAGCAGCTACTCCATAATGGCTGTTAGCCAGTAAAATCAAAATAAATAAGCCGCCAGTAATTAATGGAATGCCTAAATTGATGAGCAATCGTTTGCTGGTAGCATCCCACATTTTTACTCCTAATTTCTTTGCCTTCGCGGCAGCCAGTTTGTAGCCGGTGATTAAAGAGAGCACTAAAACCCCCATCCCAATGGTCAACAACTTAATAATGATGCTCCCATCATGAACAGATTGATATCGGTACTCAAATGGAGAATTAGGATAATGAACAATAAAATAAGCGATTGCCGCACCAGCCAATGCATAAACACCGGCCAAAATTCCGGACAAACCACTGAGGGATAAGAACTTCACGGAGCGCTCCATCAACTGACGGATCGATTCAATGTCTTTTTGATAGGTTTGGCTTTGCTTCATATAAAAGTACTTTGCGCGTCAAAGTTAAAGAAGGATTAAACAATAGCAAGGTTTTGTAAAGAGAGATTTAAAATTTTTCATTCTGATTTGCATAATTGAACATCAATCCTGTACTTTTGCAATCCAAATTCCTCCTTAGCTCAGCTGGTTAGAGCATCTGACTGTTAATCAGAGGGTCTTTGGTTCAAGTCCAAAAGGAGGAGCGTGATAAACAAGGGGTTGCAGCAATGTAACCCCTTTTTATTTTTTAGCCTTGCATACAATTTGCCTACATTTCATGAAGTTATATTCCGATAAAGGAAAACCACAGCAGTGCTGATACTCTTCTACCTTAGGCGAAATACATTAGAACAACATTCCGCTATCAACCTTCTTACGCTGAGATTCCGCATAATGTGACCACTGATTTCCGTTTGAAAGTCACCACTTAAATCTGGACTTAAGTGACCACCTGATTTGAGTTAAAGATGTATTGAGATCGGTTGACCTGATGGGTTGATTGAAAGGCAAACATTACGCCTTTTCTAAATCACTTTCGATGGCCAACATTTTTTAACTCAGATAATGACTTGACTTTTAGTGGTCGCTTTGCTCCGGAATCATGTGGTCATGATAACCGGAATATCCACTTAATACTATTTTTTTTGATTTTTATCGTCCGTTACTTTAATTGAAATGTTACTACGTTACCTAGGAAAACCACTTCATTTTCAGTTGAAACATATGCACGAACGTAGTAGGTAGTATTTGGCTGAAATATAATATCGTTATTATCAATTTTTCCATCACCATTATTATCAAAGTTATTCGTAGCGTTGATAGTAAATACACCTGTTCCTGGACCAGACACGTAATAACCACTACTTCTATTAGGAATTGGATCTACGGCAGAAACAATCACTCCCTTAGCAACTATAGCGCTACTACTTGTAAAGGAAACATGACCACCCAATGTTACACTGCTACTGGTTATGTTTGATACTGCATCAGTTGTAACTGTTGGAGAGGCAATACCCATTGCACTACTATTACAAATAAACTTAGTTTGAGCAGTATTCACCTCGTTAGCCTCTAATATTCCATTGCTATTAGTATCCAATCCTACTTCAAGTTTGATGCCTCCATCGGTACAGTTCAAACCTGCAGCTTCAATTATTGTATTCATTAAAGCATTTTTTCCTGGATTACCGTTACATATAAATTTTGTAAGAGTTTGGTCTATTTCATTTGGATCTAATAGATTATTAGCGTTGGCGTCTATTCCATACTCGACCTTAATTCCTCCAGAATTACAGTTTTCACCTATTACTTCCTGCGTGGTATTTGTTAACGAGTTTTTGCCTGAAGTTCCTAACGCTCCATTACAAATAAATTTTGTTACGCTCCCATTAACTTCTCCCGATTCTAATATCTGATTATTATTTACATCGATTCCATACTCCATCTTAATTCCACCCGTTGTACAATTTACACCTGCAGCCTCAATAGTTGTCTTGACTAAGCTATTTAACCCTGCAGGTCCTGGGGTTGAGCTTCCCGATGATTTAGCATATAACGCGTATGGAACGCTCATTAATTGACTTGCACCAGTAATAGTGTAGCTTGATCCTCCTAACGGATCTGTTTCAGTTTTAATGAAGTAAGGTCCGTTTATCCAATTGATAGATCCTAATGTCCCTGATACAGGGGTGCCAAATCCTATTTCGATACTTATAAGGCCATTTAGATTTGTGGTCGGCTTGTGGGTCTCAATATAACTTGCTGTACCGTTAACAGAACCTTGCAAGATACTTATTTGCATGCTCACTGTTTTGTTAGCTATCAAGTTATTAGAGGCATCCCTTAAGATCGCCTGGTAACTTATTTTTTCAGGTGCTTGACTTTTTACAATCAAACTTGTGAAAAAAAGGGTTCCTATAATGAGTAATAATTTTCTCATACCTGGTTATTTTTTAACGAACTTGAAATATTTTATAGTCTGCTTCCCTTGCGAAAAGATTATGAAATAGGTTTCCGGAGCAAACGGGGCAACATCAATAACTGTGAGATCATTTTCAATTGAATTTTTTTTAACTATCCTTCCTAATAAATCAATCACTTGATAACTAAGATTTGGATATTTATTACCGTTGAATTCTAAGTTTAACACATTTGAAACAGGATTTGGATAAATGGATAGGCCAATCCAATTTACATCATCATCAATACCAGTAATTACATTAATAGCATAATTCTGCTGGACACCTGGGGCAACAGTTCCGCCTATACCAACAGCCGGTGTATAAGCAACCTGACCAATTGAATAGGTTGTGTTACCACCAATGCCAGAAGCGATTCCCTCCGCGCTATTTATCGATTCTTGTGCATAGAGCTTAGATAAGCTAGGTGTAAAGAGTAATAGGAATGAAATTTTTAAATAGAATATCCATTTCATAAATTGTGAACTTAAAGACATTGTGAAATCACGACCCTCATCTTGATGTGCCTATTTTTCTAGCAGAAAATTTTTTAACACTGGTTCACCGGACGGTGACAAGGTAATTGCGAGAACGAGATTTGAAATCGATGAAGTCATGAATGTGTATCACGAGAAGAAGAGTTGTCGCTATTCGAGGAATCTAAAGAAAGTAAGGGAAGTTTGATTGTAAACACAGAACCTTCACCTAATTTACTGAATACAGATAATTGGCCACCCATAGCCTCGGTATGATTTTTCACGAGATACAGGCCAATACCTTTGCCCTTGCTGGAATAATCTAATTTTTTGAATGGCTCAAATATTTGATCCCGGTGGCTTTCTTTAATTCCTTTTCCATTATCCGTTACACGAAGCAAAAAGCACCCGTCTTCTACCGTGGAAGTTACCTGTACCATCAATTGACGTTCTCTGGAGAAATAGGCGAATGAATTAGATAAAAGGTGAAACATGATGCTTTCTAAATAACTCTTTGTGGCCACCACTTTCGATGCACCCGAGAAATCATGCACCACTACTCCACCAGAGTCGTGGATGCTAGTTTCAAGCTTTTGCAGCGAAATGTTAAATACATCGTCTAAGAAAATGGGTTCGTTATAAATATTCCCGTCATCTCTGATTTGTAAAATATCTGAAACATCTTTAAGGATACTATCTATTTTTTTTGTTGAAGTTTCCAGATGATCAAAAAGAGTTTGTTCATCCAGTGTATAGGTTTCTTTATTAATCTTCATTAGGTTAATAATCCCAAGAATGCTGGCAATAGGCGCTCTCAGATTATGTGAAATCATATCGGAGAATTCAGACAAATCCCGATTTTGCTTTTCTAATTGATTACTGTGAACCCTAATCATTTTGTTTGCATAAACCTCTTTACTTAGTGATTCACGTAAGGCTGTATTCAAAGTTTCAACATTATCATTAACTCGTTTTAATTCTTTATTCTGATCCTGTATTTGTTTTGTAATATCTAGCCGCTTTATCCTTACACCTTTATCCAGGCGCTTAGCTGTATCTAAGTATTGTTTAAAGGCTTCATCTCCTTCATGGTTTATGATTTTAAGTATAGATCCTTCAAGAAATACCTTATAATCTTCACTAATGGAAATTAATTGACGTTTGATATCGGCACTAAAAGTCAGCATTAATTATAAATTCTGAAACCCATTGTTTTGTTTTTGAACCCCAGAAAATCAGTACTAAATTGTTCTAACCGTGGTTCAATTTCATCGGTTTTAACAATCCAAAACTGAGCGCCTGCCTCCAATGCCCTCTGTTGTTCCATCTTATCAGAACTGGATGAAATAATTCCAATCACCACTCCATTACCATAATCCTGATTGATCTTTCGTATGAGTTCAATTCCATCGAAAGAACTTCCCACAATATTTAGATCAACAAAAACACAATCGGGTCTGGATACTGGAGTTTCAACCCATCCTCGGAAGAGGTCTTCTGCCTTATCTGCAGAATCAATTGACTCCAGATGAAGAGCAATGTCCAATAGGCTACAGGCATCTTCGAAGACCAGATGGAATAGACTTTCGTCATCTACTAAAAGAATTGAATTTATCATTTTAACTTAATTTTTATGTTGCTGCCATTATTTTGTTCACAGGAAATCTGAAAGCCATGTTCCTGAAGGATTGCTACACAAATGCCAAGACCAAGGCCACTTCCATCCTCTTTTTGACCTTCTCTTCTTGAGCCTGTTTTTGAAAAATATTCAAATTCTTGCTGCGTCATTCCCCGGCCATTATCTGAAACCACCAATGTCTTTTCATCTTCCATGTAAATATTAACCAGTTTGTTGCTACTATCATTGTACTTTAATCCATTTCGTATCAGATTATCGATGGCAGTACAAAAAAGAGATTCGCTTACTCTCACGCGGCATAATGGCTCTAGTTTTACCTGATCTTTATAGGAGGTAGTTTTTAGAAAAGAGTTCAAAATATGCAGTAGATCGAGATCAATAAGGTCTAGTGTAGCACCAGGTTTTACCAGGTTAGTAAATTCATAAACCCCGCGATAAACTTTTTGCGTATGAATTAGTCCCTCTCTGATTAATTTAATGGGGGCATCTATTTTATATTCTGTAATAGCCGCTGGCGGCAGACGTTTAACCAATGAATTTAACCCTCTTGGTATATATACATTTATGCCAGAGTGCATGTCGTGTCTGAGAATTTTTGCCGCATGCTCTAAATACGAATTTTTCCGATCGATCTCCCTATTGGATTCAATACGATCGGTAATATCTGTAGCAATCTTCAATATTCGATCGACCGCACCAGTTTCAGACATAATGGGATTGTACGTTGCCTGTATCCATATGCTGCGACCATCTTTCGTATAGCGTTGAAATTCAGTCGAAACGAACTCGCCCTGAGATAATTTATTCCAGAACTCTTTGTATTCTTCTGATAGGGCATACACTTGATCAACAAATATCTGATGATGTTTACCTATAATTTCATCCTCTGCGTAACAAAATAATTTAGTAAAAATATTGTTCGCAGATATCAGGATGCCATGAGTGTCGAATTCAGCAACCGCATTTGATTTATTGATAGCTTCCATGTTGTAACGGAATTCCAGTTCTTGCTTTTTCAATGAAGTCAAATCCTGACGTATGGATGTGTAACCCTGAAGTTTGCCTGTTTGAGGATCAAAGTCAGCTTTGATATAGGTATCTACATAGTACAAGGAACCATTTTTCGCTCTGTTAGTGACTATCGTGTTCCAAACTTTTTTCTCCTGAAGCACCGTGTTGTACATGTCCTGCCACATGCCGCGCGCATGCATTCCGGAATTAACAATTCGATGATCCTGACCAATAAGTTCATCTTGAGAATATCCTGAAATGCTAATGAACTTATCGTTTATAAAATTAATTTTTCCATGAGCATCTGTTCGGGAAATAATTGCCGCGTCAGAAATAAACTGGTAGACGTCTTCAATTTGGGTTAATCGCTGAACTGATTCCCTTTGATGCAATTTAAAAGAAGAAATATCTAAGGTAATTGCAATTATTCTTTGAATTTCGCCATCTGATGATAAGATTGGGTTATAAATTTCCTTCAGCCAAACCTTTTTACCGCTTTTTGAAATACATTCAATTTCCTGTGACACAAATTCACCATTTTGTATTCTTTTCCAGAATTCTTGATATTGTTTATTCGGAAAATGATTCGGAGCAACAAAAACACTATGGTTTTTTCCCTTTATTTCTTCGATGGTATAACCCAGCAGATCAAGATAAATTTGATTTGCGAAAAGTATATTACCAACTGCATCAAATTCAATAATTCCACTCGATCTATTGATTGCCTCAAAGATATAGTGCATCTCCGTTGTCGATGGCATATTACTTAATACAACAGGCTTTGTGTTTGACATTAGTTCCTTTTCTAAACTCTCATTTCCTACATTAACCTTATACAAATTTAAGCAGCGAGTCTCTTTCAAAATCAATTAATATGAACCTACAACGGCCTTTAAAGTCCATTTTTTAGAAATTCTTTGTCATTAGTGTACTTATTCGGATAAATAGTAATACAACGAGCAATAAACCGCATAGGCTCTAACTACCAAAAGTATACAGTAAAGCAGACGAAATTGTAGCTATGCTACTACGTGCTTTTATTTAAAGATGGAAATTTATTAGCCTATTGTCACGAGCGATAATGCTGGAGGCTACAAGCGTTTAGGTTTATGCCCATCTGATGCCCCAATACCAACACCAGATTTTAAGACTTATTCCACTTGTGCTTTAACCTCGCTCGTGTTTGCAATGCGAAAACTCTACAGTAAATATTCTTTCTTCAATATTTAATTATTCTGAAATTAAAGAAAAAGTCTTTATTGATGATCCTCAAAAAATATTGTCCTGCAGGATATTCCTCAATAATGATATCACCTTCCTTGCCTGATATTCTTTGAGTATCCACCACCTTTCCAAGAACATCAAAAATCACGACATCCGAAACATCATCAGGCTTCACTCCCGTAAGTTGAATGGTAACAAATTGATGTGCCGGCACCGGAAACAGTTTAAGACTAATCGGCTCTACATCTGCAATAGCCGTTACTATAACCGCGAAGGGTTCTGATAACGCACTCACACAACCATCAACATGAGCCTGAACATGATAAACTCCATTGTTCGAAACAGCATAGGTCTGAGTAGTGGCGCCCGCTATGATAACTTCATCTTTAAACCATTGATTTCCGTGAGATGCAGAAGAATTCAATACTACATTCCCACTGCCTATGCCGGTTGCCGAAATAGATGGTTTAGGCGTTGCTTTAACTACCACTGTAATAACGGCCCGCTCGCTTTCACAGCCGGTGGCATTGTTATATTGACTTACATAATAATCCGTTGTACCATCCGCAATGGTGGACGGTAGTGGTGGCACTGTACTCCTGATGCCTCCCGTGGCGTTGGTACCATACCACGCTAATGTGTGATCACTAAATACGTCTGCCGGTAGTTCAACAGCACTGGCATTCATGCAATACGTGATATCAGATACTATCGGTGGAGCTGGCAATGAATTGACCGTAACACTGATTTTTGCCCGCACACTTTCACCATTACATCCCGATGTTGTACTCACCTGACTTACGTAATAATCCCTGGTGCCAACAAGCGTTGTCGATGGTAATGAGGCTACCGAACTTGATGTGCCTCCGTTCTCGTCAGTACCATACCACACTAAAATATGATCCGGTAAAGCAGTCGCTGTCAATGATGAAGCCGTAGCATTCTGACAATAGGTAAAATCCGATACAATCGGAGGAGTTGGTAAGGGGTTTATAGTCACTACGATTCCAGATCGATCTCCTTCACAGCCTGTAGTATTGTTCTTTTGACTTACATAATAGGTTGTTACACCGGTCGCGACTGTTGTTGGTATTGGTGAAATAGTCTTTGGTGCTTCGTCCAACTTATTTGTATTATACCATACTAAAGTGTGACCACTCAACGCTGTAGCCGTTAACGCTGTAGCCGTAGCATTCAGGCAATATGCAATATCAGAAACAACTGGTGGTGCTGGTATAACTGGTTTTGAATTGATAACCGCATTGGCAGATGCAGATGAAATGCACCCCAAATAATTGGTTACTGTATAGGTGTATGTTCCAGGAGCAAGTCCTGTTATCAGTGCAAATGCCCCAGTGCCTGTAGTGGTTACTCCTCCCGGAGTTTTTGTTAATATCCACGTACCGGATGTTGGTAAATTAGCTAACACAATACTACCCGTTCCAACCGAACATGTAGGCAGGGTTAAGGATCCTATTGTGGGGGCTGAGGGAGTAGACAGTGATGCATTGATAACCACATCAGCCGAGGATGTTGAAACGCATCCCGAGGCATTAGTGACCGAATAAGTATAGATTCCAGAAGAAAGACCCGAAATAGATCTGGTTGTTCCAGTGCCTGCAGTCACAACACCTCCCGGAGTTTCCGTCAAAGTCCATGTACCGGTTGAGGGTAAACTATTTAGTATTACGCTTCCGGTAGCAACGCTACATGTTGGATGTGTTATACTGCCTACCATGGGAGCTGTTGGTGTTTCAGGCTGGGCGTTGATAACCAGATTCGCAGAGACTGGTGATGAACACGTGGAGGCATTCGTCACGGTGTAGGTATACGTTCCGGTCTCAAGCCCTGAAAATATTGCACTTGTTCCTGTCCCTGTAGTCGTTACTCCCCCAGGAGCTCTTATTAATGTCCATATGCCGGATGAGGGTAAATCATTTAACACAATACCTCCCGTTGCAACCGTGCAAGTGGGTTGGGTTATAATTCCTACCGTTGGAGCTACGGGCGTTAATGGCTTTGCGCTGATGACCACATTGGGTGATGGTACCGATGTGCATCCTGTTACGTTAGTTACCGTGTAGGTATAATTTCCTTCAGTAAGTCCGGAAATAGTTGCACTGGTTCCTGAACCTGTTGATGTTACTCCACCGGGCGTTCTTGTCAATGTCCACGTGCCGGATGAGGGCAGTCCTCCTAAAACAAAGCTTCCTGTTGCAACGCTACACGTAGGCTGTGTAATAATCCCAACAGTTGGAATTGAAGGGGTTGTTGGTTGAGCATTGATAACCAAGTTAGCTGACAATGTCGAAATGCATCCAGATACATTGGCTACCTTGTAGGAGTAAGTCCCGGCTGAAAGTCCTGAAATAGTTGTGGTAGTTCCTGTGCCGGTAATCGAGGCTCCCCCAGGTGCTTTTGTCAATGTCCATGTACCCGATGATGGTAAACCAGTCAACACTACACTTCCAGTTTGTTCTATGCATGTTGGCTGCGTTACTGCTCCTAATGTTGGTGGTAGTTGTATTGGTTGTGCGTTAATAACAACATTGGCTGAGGCTGATGAATTACAACCACTCGCAAGCTCCACCACACTGAAGTTGTAGGTAGTCGATAAACTTAAGCCTGTTATTGTAGTTGTTGTTCCTGAACCGGAGATTGCTCCGGGATTAATCATCCACGGCCCCGATGGTAATCCACTCAAGGTAACACTCCCTGATGGTACCGTGCAAGTTGGTTGACTGATCAAGCTAATCGTTGGTGGATTGGGCGCACCCGGCACATCATCAACA
Organism: Bacteroidota bacterium; assembly: GCA_947470895.1. Classification (GTDB taxonomy): domain Bacteria; phylum Bacteroidota; class Bacteroidia; order Cytophagales; family Cyclobacteriaceae; genus ELB16-189. Next base: position 2,561 of record CANIVF010000058.1, on the reverse strand, counting down.
GTTAGTGGTGTGGAGTGTGATATACAACCATTAATCGTAGTAGTGACATCATAATCTCCAGCTGCAAGTCCTGAAAAAATTCCAGTAGCATTTGATTGTGGTGCGCGTACCGGGCTTGTTCCAGCTATCGTGTAGGAGATTCCTATCCCGCTAACGGGAAATGTCACTGTTATTGTAGCCGCAACACTACATGTTGGTTGCGTTGTTACCAATGCGGCCGGGGCGGCTTGGGTGATTGGCGCGGCCATAATAATCACACTGGAAGATGCCGCAGAAACACATCCGGTTAACGTTTCCGTTACCGTAAAGGCATACGTTGTCGATGGTAGTAATCCTGTAAGCGTAGTTGTCTGTCCTGATCCAACAAAGGCACCAGGATTAATTACCCATGAGCCTGATGGCAGTCCGCTTAAAGCAACGCTACCTATCGGTATTGCACACGATGGTTGTGTGATCGCTCCTACCGTTGGCGTGGCTACACCAGGGACTGAGTTGATAACCACATTTATTGAGGAAGTTGAAGTACATCCTGTAGCTGTTGGCGATACTGTAAAATTATAGGTCGTTGCAATGGCTAAACCCGTTATGGTGGTACTTGCTCCTGATCCAGCAAAGGAACCAGGATTGATTGTCCAACCACTTGAAGGCAACCCGCTCAATCCAACACTACCAGTTGGAGTAGTGCAGGTTGGTTGGGTTATTAGCCCCACTATAGGAGCGGTTGGTGTTATTGGTTGAGCATTGATCAGAACATTTACAGAGGCAGGTGATGCACATGCGAATGCATTAATCACCGTATAGGTATAGGTTCCGGGAGACAGTAAGGAAATTGTTGTACTGGTTCCTGTGCCTGTTATGGTAGCTCCTCCTGGATTTCTTGATAATGTCCACGTGCCCGATGACGGCAATCCACCTAACGCCACATTTCCAGTCGAAACACTACAGGTAGGTTGAGTAATAGCTCCAACCGTAGGAGCAGTTGGTGTTATTGGTTGGGCATTGATCAATACGCTAGTTGATGATGGCGATACGCATGTCGATGCATTAGTCACCTTATATGTATAACTGCCAGCTGCCAGATTAGATACCGTTGCACTGGTTCCATTTCCTGTAGTTGTAAATCCACCAGGAGTTCTCGTTAAAGTCCATAATCCCGATGCTGGTAAATTGCTTAACACTACGCTTCCTGTTGACACTGTACATGTTGGTTGAGTAATGATGCCTACGGTTGGTGCGGCCGGAGAACTTATTGAAAACACATCAGATGGTGAGCCAGTAGTAATCACAGGATTAGTAGATACAACTCTTACTCGATAATTACTTCCTGCTGGCATGTTAGCAGGTATAATGCCATTAATTGTTCCGCTGGCAGTGCCTGAAAGTATGCCTATATCGCTTGGTGAAGAGAAACTTCCTGCTGAATTACTAAGTTGTAATGCAAATGTATTATCTAAAGAAAATGTAGCTGATGATGCGAACGAGATATTGACATTTGATCCGGCACAAATTTCTGTGAATCCAATCGCTGATACATCAATGGTTTCAGGAGCACTGCCAACATTAATGTTATAGGTATCTGTTATGCACTGGTTCGGGTCAGTAACCGTATAGGTTGTTGATGAGGCTGGTGTGACGGTGACGCTGTTAGAAGATTGCCCTGAACTCCAGTTATAAGCGCCAACCCAAGAAGGCTCAAGGGAAATGCTTTCACCCAAATTAAGGTTTACAGTATTCACCTGATTCACATTTTTCATAATGGTGAATTGATCAAGTACTTGTCCATTTTCATACAACCATTTTCCATCTAACCGATTCGCTTCAATTTCCAGGATTAATGAACCACCTTGAAGATCATTTCCAAAATACATCGCGTCATGTGGAAAGCGGCCGGTTTGTCCGTAGTCTGTTAGGCCTGCAGAACCTGACACAATATAAACGGTGCCTCCATGCGATGACGGTGAGTCCTTTACATAAGTGCACGAGTTGGTCGTTCCATTATACTTTCCGCTCGACTGACTTAGGTGATGAACCAAAGGATCAAAAGTAGATTCCATTCCAAAATGGCCTTTCATTAGCTTGCTTCGCTCATAGCTGTGACTGTGACCGGTCAAGACCAGATCAACATCATATTGCTCTAGTATAGGAACAATATTTTCACGGATCTTTACCATTTGCAATTCCGTATCGGAATTATGAGATCCCATGGAATACGGTGGGTGGTGAAAGTAAACAATAGTCCATTTCTTGGTGTTGGATGCCAGATCCTGCTTTAACCACTGCACTTGGGGTCCTGCCAAATCAAATAACCTGTATACATTGTTTTCAATGATGTAAGAATCCAGTGCCACAAAATGGATATTCCCATAATCAAACGAATAATAGGCTTCCGAATTGGAGGGCACACCACCAGCTTCGCCATTGGTTGGAAGATCGAAGATTCCAAAATATGGAATATTTTGATCGATCTGCCGAGCTACACTATTGGCATACTCATGGTTTCCTGTAGCCGGCCACAAAGGCGACTTTCGCATGATGTTGGTCTGATATATTTCAAAAAATTT
>CANIVF010000057.1 GCA_947470895.1 Bacteroidota bacterium | reverse complement strand
CATTAGCCGAACATTAGATAACGACAGTCGCATCATGGTGCGAAATTCTGGTATACTTGGTTGGACAAGTCCGATTCCGGGTACACATGGCGTTACTTCTGGCAATGATATATCAAGAACAGGACTAAGTTTAAGCACGGCCTCGGGAGTCAGAGAATTTGGCGTTGGTCACGCAAGTGATTGCCCTACTCCTATTGCGCTGGTCATTGCCGGACCTGCCGAAGTGTGTGCAAATGCTACAGGCGAAACTTATAGTGTCGATCCCACCCTGGGAAGTACCTATACATGGACTATTACCGGTACCGGTGCAACTCAAGCGTCAGGAACAAATACCAATAGTATTACGGTGGATTGGGGAGCAACTGGCGGGGTTGTTTCCGTTATAGAAAAAGATGCCTGCGATGTAAATGGCACGCTGGTTACATTAAACGTAAATACTATTGTGCCGGTGGCACCGACTGCCATCGTGGGTAAATTGAATGTGCCTGAAAATGGGCCAACAGCCGTGGTTTACTCGATAACAAAATTACCAGACTATTCCTATACATGGGATGTAACCGGAGCAGTAAGCTTCACGGTGCTATCCGATTCAAGTATTTCAGTTCTTTGGGGCGCACACCCAACAGTTACAAGTAGTAGTATCAGTGTTCGTTCTGTCAATAGCTGCGGACCATCCACTTCATTTGATCAAAACATCAACGTGTATGTAGTATTAGTAAGTACCACCAGTGGAAATTGGGACGAGACTGCTTCATGGCAGAACTGCATAGCGAATCCATCAACCCCTACGGTATGCGACATTGGCGAAACAGATAACGTACTGATTTTAAGTGGTGATGAAATACTGGTCAATGTACTTGGTGCCAGGGTAAACAACCTTACCATTGATGCGGGTGGTGTTTTAAAAACTGGCGATGGTATTGGAACGTTCAATATTTATGGAGAACTAACCGTGGATGGTACTTTGGGCGAACAGAGTAGCTCTGCTGTAGCCGATATTCACTTGCTTCTTGATGCTGGCAACTTAGCTACTCCGACTTTGGATGGAAGTGGAGTAATCGCTAATTCAGCAACATTATACATCGATGAAAGCCGTGACATTGTTAATACCGCTTCAATCACCAAAACAACGGGAGATGTTCAACTGGCCAATGGAATACTCGTGACAAACCATGGAGACGTTACACTCGGTGGAAATTTGATTGGAGCAAATGCCACCAGCAGATGGACTAACGCAGCACGCTCTTATTTAACTATATCAGGTTCACTGCTATCCACAGGCGTTCTGAATTCATTGGCTATTGGAAACACCGTTCATTATAATGGTTCTTCTTCGCAAGACATAAAAAGATCATTCACCGATACTTACAGAAATATTCGTTTTAGCGGAGCGGGTGTTAAGTCACCATTGGCCGATCTAAACGTCTCTGGAAACTGGCAAAATGATGGTAGTGGATTTTTAGCGGTCGCCAATAAAGTTTCTTTCAAGGGCATAACCGTAATGAGTGGTGCAACACCAACTAATTTCTTTGGTGTAGAGTTGAATGGCACTTCATTAACCTTCCCTGCTTCACAAGTAAACATTGCCGAAAACCTGGAGATCATATCGGGCAACTTCCTCCATGGTGGCGGCATATTAAATTTCAATGGTAATTCTTCAATTCTATATTCAACAAGTGCACCACAATTTAATACCATCTCCGTTGCAAGTTCAAGTATATTGACTTCACCTGCTGATCTACGCGTAGCGGGTAACTTTATCAACAATGGCACTTTTAATGCCAATAGCGGGCTTGTAACTTTTAATGGAACCTCTACGATTTCCGGAAGTGTAAACACAACCTTCAACAACGTAACGGTAGCAGCAGCAAGCACTTTAAATGCCGCTCCGATGACAGTTGCTGCCCTTACTAACTTCGGTATATACAATCAAACCGGATCAGGTACTGTTGCAGTGAGCACATTAAACAATAAAGCAGGAGCCACGCTAACATTGGGTACTGGCACACTTAACATAGCCGGTACGTTCACCAACGAGGGAACCTACACTCAATCGGCTGGAGGTGGAGTCGCTCTTTCAGGAGATCTTGTTAATAGCGGAACTTTAAATCAAACTAACGGTTCGATTACCTTTGCCGGAACGACAACCGTTTCAGGATCAGGTACAACTAGTTTTAAAGATGTAATACTCAATGGAACATCGTTGACATTGCCAGCCGGAACCATTAATGTAGCAGGAGATCTAACCTTCACCGCTGGTTCATTCAATCATGGAAATGGTATCATTAACTTTAACGGAACATCTTCTATCCTACCTGTTGGAACCACCAGTTTGTTCTATGGCATCAGCATAGCAGCCACTAGCTCGTTAACACCGCCAACGTTACTAAAAGTGGCGGGTGGTTTTATGAATAACGGTACTTTCACCCATAACGATAGAACCGTTGAGTTCAATGGATCGCTGGCTCAAAATGTAAACGGCACAAGCCCTACTACATTCTATAATGTATCGATTTCAAACGCAGGTGGAGGTGTTACCATAGCTACCACTCAGAATATTGCAAACACCCTGGAGTTAGGAAGCGCTTCGAAAATTGATGTTGGCAATGGATTACTTACACTCCTATCCACCAGCGAAACACAAGCTGCCAGTGTAGGAGTTATTCCATCGAATGCCACATTCAATGGTAACCTGATTGTACAACGATTTATGAGTCGAATCAACTCGGTGAACCGTAGCATAGCGAGCCCGGTAACGGGGGCTTTAGTCTCAGATCTGGCTGACGATTTCAGCACCGCCTATTTTAGAAGCTATAATGAAACGGTGTCAGGATTAAACACTGGTTACTATTATACAGGCTCAACGGCACCTCTTGTTTCTGGTAAAGGTTATTACGGATGGAATGCCTTTGGCACAATGGATGTTACCGGACCACTTACTTTAGGTTCAAGCAGAGGTGATGTCGCGATTCCGGTTACCTACACACCAACAATACCCACCGCATCATCCGATGATGGATGGAATTATGTTGGTAATCCATACCCATCTGCAATTAATTGGAATGCTACTGATTGGTCCTCTGCCAACATCGATCCTGTCGTGTATGTTGTCGATCTTAGAGCCAATGTTTTCAGAACCTATAGCCGAACTACCAGTCTGGGCGATCTTCCTGGCGGAAACATCGCGCTGGGTGAAGCATTCTGGGTTCGTGCTACGGCATCTAATCCGCAGCTTACTGTGAAGGAATCAGCAAAGAGAAATACAGCATCCACATACTATAGAATGGGAAAAGTGGAAAGTCCAACATTGAAGATTTCATTAAGTAATGGAGATGTTACGGATAATGCATTCCTTTTCTTAGCTCCCGAAACCTCTGGACGATACGATTCGAACATCGATGCAATTAAACGCGAAGGTGATTTGATGGGAATTTCACTCGTGTCTGAAGATAATATAATGCTGGTGCATTATGGCACAAATCAAATAGGTGAAACTGATATCCCTTTAAACATCATGGCCTCTGAGGTTGGAAAGTATTCCATTGACTTCACCGCCACTGGAAGCACGACAGGGTTTGAAGGGCTATTTTTAAAAGACGCTTACACTCATTCCGCCCATCCTATTTCTTCTGGCGCTTATGAGTTTGCGATCACTCAAAATAATGCGAGCAAAGCAGGTCGTTTTTACTTATCCAAAAACTCAGACATGAGTGATCACAAAGAAGTGACGCTAAGCTTCTATCCTAATCCGGCATCGGACTGGACTACGATGGAAGTAAATGCCGCCCAGGATGTAGCCGTTTCGATGTTTAATGTTACAGGAATAGAAGTGATGAGTGCAACTATTAAATCTCAGAAGGGTATAGCTCAAGGCTCTATTGACTTAAGTGGATTAGCACCTGGATTGTATCTGGCGAAATGCGTAGTAGACGGTCGCATCGTGGTGACCAGAATAGTTAAGAAATAAAAATGACCAGGGATAGTTCTCCAACACCTTGAGAACTATCCCTGATCTTAATGACAATCTGCTTTAAAAATAAATTTGCCCACCTGATCCGCACGCGTGATATCCGGAAATGATTCAACAATTTTATCAAAGGACCTTATCGAATCAATGAGCAGGTCTGATTTGGTGTTTGCTTACAAAAGAGATCATTTATCCAACCTCATCATCATTGCCCATAGTTGAACCTAACAAGGAAAGCTGATTCCAAAACATGCGATACATATCCAGCTTAGCCAGTAAGCCATGCGGGGCACCAAAAAAACAATTTTTCCTTTAGGTTCTAATATCTTGATGAAGATGTTGAGCTGATTGAGTGTAATCAATGAAGAGGGTAATGATCAATTCTTTCCCCATGCTAAGACCGAGTTATTAGATCTAACATTCAAAGCCCTGATCTGCAGCGATGAACCAAAACAGGAAGAAAGCGATATACAATTATTATGAAATCCTGGATATATTCGTTCACTCTTTGGGGCATTCTAATACGATAAGCAGGAGTTGGAGATAGCTTAACTATACTAGTCGTCACTAAATAACTAAATAAGGCTAGGGTTTAATGCTCTAGCCTTTCTTTTTGCACGCTTATATGCATAGATAAAACTAGCTTACGTACAGAGCTTACCTATCAATCATTGCCTAACTATACATCAATAGATTAATTAAAATTAGTCGAATTAAAGCGGAGAACTTTTCGCTTAGCTTATCCTTCTCTTCCTTTTTTACAAAAGAAAAATGTATCATTGAGAAAATTTTAAAGACAGCGATGCAACAGCCTGACGCACTAAACCTTGTAGCAGAATTTCACCGAACCTTTAAGCACCCTATTTTAACCACTCCCGTAATCCCAGATGAAAACAGATGCAAGCTTAGAGTGGCTTTAATTGCTGAGGAGCTGAAGGAAATGGAAGTGGCCATTTTGCAAAATGATCTTGTGGGTGTTGCCGATGCGTTATGCGATATTCAATATGTATTGTCGGGTGCCATACTGGAATTTGGCCTGGCTGATAAATTCAAAGAATTATTTGAAGAAGTACAGCGTTCAAACATGAGCAAAGCCTGTATTTCGGAATTGGAAGCACAAAAGACAGTGAACTACTATAAAGCCAAGGATGGCACAGAATGCTATTACAAACAGGAGGGTGATAAGTGGTTGGTCTATCGAAAAGCAGATAACAAGACAATAAAATCAGTCAACTACTCACCGGTTGATCTGGAAGCTATTTTAAATAAATAAGCTACACAAAAAACTCTAGCTGGCACACAAGATCCTGACCTTTGAGAGGAATGGGAGTGATTGCCAAAATGGGTAGTTCATTATAGGCTTTTATGAACTCCGACCTGCTTATTCGCAGTTTACTAGCCCCAGGTTTGATCTTATGATACTGCATTCTTCCAGACTTATTAGAGGTGGCAGTAAACAAAAAGTGAAAGTGAACAGGTATGGGAGAGGGTATGTAATTCATATCCAGATTCTAAGAATATGTATTTTGAAAATCCTTAAGCAATAGACTGTTTTACCTCTGGTGATATTGTGAAAATAACGAATAAGCCCAATCAGACACATAATCGAATTCAATCTGGTATTGTTTAATTTTGAGACATAACTCTCTGACATAATACTTATAATTGACCAAGATATTTGCACACATTCGGCTTTTCAAAATTTCGTTTGGTGAAGTCTTTGAAAGCAAGGTCCAATCTTGGATTCTTCGTAATTCGCCATAAAATTGTGTATTATTGCACAATAGTAATACGATTATTGTCATAAATGCAACATTTGGTGTGTATAAATGCACTGATTGTTCCCGTTTTTAATATTTATTGGTCAAGATGCGATTAGCTTAAAAGAAAAGGTGCGTTCTATTCGTTCTTCTCACATAGTACGGGTGTTAAGAAATCTTTTAATTTTATTTCTTTCTATGGTCCTGAATTATGCAAAACGAGCATACATTTAGTTAATATCATTTACCTTTAAGCATAAATTAATTCTCAACTTATATGGATATTTCCTCACAAAAAACATTTCTGGATTTGTGGCATGACATTATGCTGATTGGTTCTATTTTGATGATTACTTTATCATTAATTACCTATTTGATTTTTAAGCTTAAGGTTTCTTCCATTACTGATTTAAAAACCAAGCACGATTTTATAAATGCGTCAGAAATAAAATGGCTCAAATGGGTATTTCATTTTTTAGGAGCAGCTGGTGCTTTAGGAATAAACCTATATGGAAGCGATGAGATGACATCAACAAGTGTTGCGTTTTTTGTTCGCTTATTTTTCTCCATTGCCGGAGCCACATTAATCGCTTACATCGCAGCCCTTATTTTAGATTATTATTATCCAACTAGACTTAATTATAAACTTCGAAGACTCCGCTACTCACCCCGTATTTCAAACACTGGTAATAGGATGAAATTACTTACCGAAGATGAGGAAGATGTGCATTTGGACGAGGGCATGAAAGCGGAGGAAAATATATTTTCAATTGACTATGATGTTTGGATTGATGAGAAGACAAAAGAAATAAAGATTGAAAAATATCAGGGTCATTTGATTGCGCTGCAATGTAACAATTGCGGTTTCTATACCATGCGAGTGCAACGGGAGGAAATTGCAGAAAGAGATGAAGATGGTTCTCCAAAGGAATTAATTAAGCATTATCAATGCTCTTATTGCAAAAATGTAAGAGCTACTCAGTTTTCAATTTCCAGAAAACTATCGGAAGATTATAAACATATAAAGCCGCGCACGGCAAGAAGTAGTAAAAATATCGATCTGATTAAAATTGACGTTCATTCCAGCCTGGGCGCGAAGAAAACTTTTGAGTTCCAATCTGTAGAAGAAGCAAAGAAATTCTTGAATGAGTTTGATTTTGATAAAGTTGTCTGAAAATCAGGCATCTCATTTGCTAGTATTGCGTTGAAGTAAGAAAATTCATTCTATGAATAAGAGGGCATTCTTTGTTATTATCTTTTTTGTTTATTTACATATAGGTTTTGCTTCAGGGATAGACTCGCTGGCACTAAAACCTAAACCTGTTTATGGAAAGGAGGCCCGGGTGGTTTCTTATATCCTCGATAATAATCACTACCGCAAGATTAGGCTCAGCGATTCACTATCAGCAGTAATATTGAATCAGTATATCACAGAATTGGATAACAGCAAGACGTATTTTCTGGCCTCCGATATCAAGTCTTTTGATCGTTATAAATTTTCTTTGGATGACCTTATCCGGAATGAGAATGTAAGCCCTGCTTACGAAATCTATGATGTCTTTGTAAAAAGATACAAAGAGCGAATGGATTATGTAACGAATGTTCTGATCAAACAAGAGTTTGATTATACCGTAGACGAGTATTATGAAATGGACCGTGAAAAGGAACCATGGTCAGCTACACAAAATCAACTGAATGATGTCTGGAGAAAAATAATTAAAAGTCAGGCGTTAAGTTTACGCCTTGCCGGTAAGAAGCAACCAGAAATTCAGTCAACGCTCAAAGTCAGGTACGACCGGTTTACAAAATTCTTCACTCAGTTTAATTCGGAAGATGTATTTAGCATTTACATGAATGCGATTACTGGTGCTTATGATCCTCACACCAATTACTTATCTCCAAAACAATCTGATTTATTTAAACAACAAATGAGTCTTTCCCTGGAGGGCATCGGTGCACAGTTGCAGTCGGAAAACGACTATGTAAAAGTAGTTAGAATTTTACCTGGGGGAGACGCTGAACGGTCAGGAAAAGTAAATGTAAACGATCTGATTACGGCTGTGGCACAAGGCAAGGATGGTGAAATGGTTGATGTTGTTGGATGGAGACTGGATGACGTTGTGAAACTGATTAAAGGTACTAAAGGAACTACCGTTCGGCTTACTATTCTGCCAGCTAAAACAGGAGTTAATGGGCCATCCATAGAAGTAACTCTGGTACGAGATAAAATTAAGTTGGAAGATCAGGCGGCAAAAAAGGATGTGATCAACTATAAGGCAAATGAAAAAAATATGAAACTTGGTGTCATTTCGCTTCCCAGTTTCTACATGGATTATGAAGCATATCAAAAAGGAGATCCTGATTTCAGAAGCACTACGCGAGATGTAAAAAAACTGATCGGAGAACTGAAGGCTGAAGGTATTGATGGCATTGTTATGGATTTACGAAATAACGGTGGTGGTTCATTGCCCGAGGCCGTGGACCTAACTGGCTTGTTTATTAAAGAGGGTCCTGTCGTTCAAGTTCGAAATTCAGGAGGAAAGGTTGAGGTACTTCCTGATGACGACAAAGAAGTGTTTTATGCTGGGCCAATGGTTGTCTTAACAAACAGATTTAGTGCCTCAGCCTCAGAAATTTTTGCGGGTGCCATTCAGGATTACCAAAGGGGAGTTGTGGTAGGAGAGTCTACCTACGGCAAGGGAACAGTGCAAACGGTGCTTGATCTGAATCGTTTCATCAATGAGAAAGAAAAGGTAGGTGAATTAAAAATCACGTTCCAGAAATTCTACCGTGTTACCGGAAGCAGCACTCAACATAAAGGTGTTAGGCCAGATATCAACCTGCCTTCTGCTTATGATGCTGAACATTATGGTGAGAGTGCAAGCCCGAATGCACTTCCCTGGGATGTCATTAATCCAGCCAGTTTTCAAAAATCGCAACAGGTGAATAAATCAATTGTGGATGCGCTTAACCTTTCTTATCTGGATAGAACTAAATTTGATAAAAGCTTAAAGAAATACATTTCAGATACGGAGCAGTTAAAAAAGAATCTGTCCGAAACTCAGGTGTCGCTTAATGAGACGAAGCGCAAAGCTGAGATCAAGGAAGCTGAAAAGATCAAATCTGATGAAAAACTTGATACCAAGGTAACTTCCAAAGAGGGTTTGCCGATTGATGAACTTCTGCAACTAAATGATGAATATCTTCGTGAGGGACTACTAATTCTTGGTGATTTGGTGAAAAGACGAATTGGTTAAGATGTTTCAATTTTAATCGGTTGTATAACCATTGCGTTTCATTAGTCCTTAATGCTTCAATTTTTTTAAGATGGAAGTTAAAATTTCTTTAATTTACCTGATATTGGTTTAATTTTTAGACCATACCTGCTTTAAAGAAACATGAGTGAAGAACTACTAAAAGCGATTGTTCAGCTTTTTGCAATTGTAGCCAAAGAGCGGATTACTGAAGACGAACGAGCGAACATAAAAGAGTTCTTGTCGATTCATCTTAATCAGGAATCAACACGCTATTACCTTTCATTATTTGACGATTTTTGCAAGCAGAATAAGCGATATACCGAATCGAATCTTAATGTTGATGAGGCAACATTAGAATTTGTTGATGATTGGTCTCAGATCATTCAGATTGCCAAAAAAGTAAATCAGGCACTCACTACCCAACAGAAAGCTGTTCTAACCCTAAAGATCATCGAGTTATGTTATGCCGATGGAGAACTATCGGAGCGACAAAGCAATCTCATTTATTACATCGGTGAAGCATTGAAAATCCCCCAAAAGGATTTAAAGGTGATGCGCACGTTTGTAATGGGGCAGGACATTGAAGAGTTGGCATCTAAAAATATATTAATTATTGATGAAGGCTCAGATGATTTTGAATATCCGGGACCACGTATTGTAGCAAAAGATTTGACAGGCTTGATAGCGATCCTTCGCCTTCAGGATATTGAAACATATTTTATCAAATACCTGGGCATTACTCCATTGTATTTGAATACTGTATTGTTAAAGAGTAGAAAAATAGATGTGTTTCCAACGGGTAGTGCCATACGCGGATCCAAAATTGAAACGATCTATTATTCAGATATTGTAAGCAAGTTTTTATTTGAAGAAAGTGATACGGACATCAGCTTTATTGCTGAGCACGTGTTTTATCATTTCAAAAGTGGAAAAGCAGGATTACAAAATGTAAACATTGCCGAGAGTGGTGGTAAGTTAATTGGTTTAATGGGAGCCAGTGGCTCAGGTAAGTCAACCTTGCTGAGTGTTTTAAATGGTTCTGAAAAGCCTTCGAGCGGGCGCGTTATCATTAACGGTATCGATATTCATCAGGAACCAGATAAACTAAAAGGAGCTATCGGGTTTATTCCTCAGGATGATTTGTTGATTGAAGATCTTACGGTATTCGAAAATTTATATTATTCTGCCCGATTGTGCTTTGGGCATTATACCAAGGAAAGAATCTCTGAACTCGTTGAGCAGGTTTTACAAAGCCTCGGACTTCAGGAAATTCGCAACCTTAAAGTGGGATCACCTCTGCAAAAAACGATTAGCGGTGGTCAGCGAAAACGACTGAACATTGGATTGGAACTGTTAAGAGAGCCTACCATTTTGTTTGTTGATGAACCAACCTCCGGTCTCTCTTCGCGCGATTCTGAAAACATCATGGACCTGTTGAAAGAATTGTCATTGAGAGGAAAAATGATTTTTGTGGTTATCCATCAACCATCATCCGACATTTTTAAAATGTTTGATACGCTGATTATTTTGGATGTTGGAGGATTTCAAATTTACTACGGAAACCCTGCAGAGTCGGTTAATTATTTTCAGGAAATTGTAAACGCAGCTAATAAAACTCCGGGGGCATGTCCTGAATGTGGTAACATAAATCCAGAACAAATATTTAATATCATTGAAACGAGAGTTGTCAATGAATACGGAAGATTTACTCAATCCCGAAAGGTTTCGCCCGGGCAATGGTATCAATACTTTAAACAGAAGCAGAAAGTACCAAAAATTGCTGAGATAAAAGATGCTTTACCGGTAGTTCAAAAAATACCCAACTGGTTTAAGCAACTTTGGATTTTTATTATTCGTGATGTGCTATCCAAGATTGCCAATAAGCAATACGTGGTGATCAATCTTTTGCTGGCTCCATTGCTGGGAACCTTCATAGCTTATTTTGTAAAATATTATGAAGAGTTAGGCGCTGAAACCTCCGACTATACATTCTTCAATAACTCCAATATTCCGGTTTATTTTTTCATGAGCGTAGTCGTTGCTCTCTTCATTGGATTAATTATTAGTGCCGAAGAGATTTTCAGAGATCGTAAAATATTAAAACGGGAACGATATCTTAATTTAAGTAGTAGTAGCTATCTGGTTTCGAAATTAGTGATTCTGTTTTCCATCTCGGCATTTCAAACATTCACCTTTCTTTTGATTGGAAATTGGATTTTGGAATTACCTATTACCGAGATGCGCTACTGGTGGATATTATTTTCCACAGCGTGCTTTGCTAATGTATTGGGATTAAATATCTCATCCGCATTTGATTCAGCGGTTACTATTTATATTCTCATTCCAATTCTTATCATACCACAATTGTTGTTGAGTGGGGTTGTTGTAACGTTTGATAAATTCAATCCAAAAGTGGGTACACCTGATGGCATCCCAATATTGGGCGAGATGATGGTTTCACGTTGGGCGTTTGAAGCATTCATGGTCACTCAGTTTAAGGATAATCCATTTGAATCGCAACTGTTTAAGTTCAATCAGCGAATCTCCGAGTCCGAATACAAAAAAACGTATTACATCGCCAAGCTCGAGACGGAGCTTTCCAATGTCAAGAATAATCTGGTAGGATGGAATGAAAAGAACGTGAAGAATCCAATTAAAAAATCGTTGGACTTATTACGCACGGAGATTTCTCATGAACTGACCAAGATAGGCTCAGATAACTTTCCAGAAGTAGAGCTCCTTTATATTGGAAAGTTTGACGCCAGAGTTATCGATAGTACAGAATATTTTCTCAAAGCATTGAAAAAACTTTATACCATTCGTTCTGCAACGACAACTGCTGAGCGCGATGCTTTAGTGAAATCGTTAACCGATACTCCTGAAAAAATCGCATCGTATAATCGCATGAGGATGATCTATAAAAATGAGGAAGTCACCCGGTTTGTCGAAAATAGAAATAGTCTTTTAAAAATAGTGGAATGGGATAGTCGATTAGTTCAAAAAATTGATCCTATTTATTTTGATGATCATCGACCACACAACCCTCTTGATTTTACTGCTAATTTTTATAATCCGACAAAGCACTTTCTTGGTAATAAGTATGATACGCTTTTTTTCAATATCCTTGTCATTTGGTTTTTCTCAATTCTTCTTTATGTCGCTCTTTACTTTCAGGTACTTAAGAGAATCATTCATGGTTTTGAATTGCGAAGGAAGTATTTTTGGAAAAACCGGGAGTAATGGGTTTAGTACTAAATGAATTGTTTTATGAAATTAGTTTCGATAGCATTTTTATTGTTTTTCGCATTGTATTTTTACGCATGCTCGAATAAAGAGAATACGACTGCCACTTCGGAGCTTAATGAAGTAACGGAATGGGTGTACATGGATTCGTTTCATACGATTATGTCAGAAGCATTTCATCCTTACCATGATTCCGCAAATCTTGAACCTGCTAGACTGGTGGCTGAAGAGATGGCTCAGAGGGCTTCGTCATGGGCATCAGCTTTACTGCCAAACCGTGTGGATAATAATGAGATGAAGAATCAATTGATTCAGTTAAAGGTAGATACCCGCAGACTTGCAGAAATGATTAAAGCAGGTTTGTCCGATGATGAAGTTGGTGCTTCGTTGACAGCCTTGCACGAAAGTTTCCATGGTATTATGGAAGCTTGGAATTCCAATGAAATTCATGAGCACCAGCATTGACCTAGTAAGAAGATTAAATTGAATGGAGGATTAATTCTTCTTTTTTTATTTATGCTAAAGATATCCTAGGCGGAATCTTATGTTTTGCTTCTGCCACCAAATCATGGGTTTCCTTCGATCAAGTATGAGATTTTGCCTCAGCAGTTACTTCATGAAGGCACTATTATGAGTGAGAATTTCTTTAAGCCATCACCTAGTGAAGAGAAATGGATATTGAACACCCACTCGGCAGACTATTGGAAGAAGTTATCATCCCTTTCGCTTACCCCTCCTGCGATCAGGAGAATGGGATTTCCGTTAACCAAAGAGTTGGTGCATCGTGAATTGTTACTGCTAATGGCACTCTGCAATGCGCTTTGTATGCATTACGTTTTGGTGTAGCTATGAACATAGCCGGAGGTACTCATCATGCTTTTACCAGTAGGGGTGAGGGTTTCTGCTTACTGAATGATATGGCTATTGCGGCTGGTTATTTATTGAATCAGGATCTTGCCAAACGTATTTTGATAGTCGATCCAGATGTTCATCAGGGAAATGGTACCGTACAGATTTTTCAAGACGATAGCCGCGCGTTTACTTTTAGCATGCATGGGGCACATAATTATCCACTCATCAAAGAAAGATCAGATTTATATATTGGACTTCCCGATCGAGCCGATGATAATTTTTACCTGTCTGTCCTGGACAAAAATCTTAAAAATTTACTCGATCGGATTCAACCTGATTTTATTTTTTATCAATCTGGTGTCGATATTTTGGGTACTGATAAGTTGGGAAGATTGAATGTAACCAAGGAAGGATGCAAGCAACGCTACCGGTTAGTGCTGAACGCAGCGAAAGAAAGCAAAATTCCTTTGGTGGCAACTATGGGAGGTGGCTATTCGCCAGACTTCCGTGATATTATTGAAGCTCATGCCAATATTTTTCGACTTGCCCAGGAGATTTTCTTTTGAGCGGTAGCAGTAAGAAAACCAATTTGGTTTAACTTTCATCTTAAACTTTATTAAAAAAAATAGCAAATGGTTTCCTCCGTCATTACAAAAGAAGAAAAGAAAACACTCTGGTCCGTGATTACGGCCTCTTCGGTAGGCACACTCATTGAATGGTACGACTTCTATATTTTTGGTAGTCTTGCCACCATCTTATCGCAGCAGTTTTTTCCACAAACAAATCCAACAGCTGCTTTCCTGTCAACACTGGCCACCTTTGCAGCAGGTTTTGTGGTGCGTCCTTTTGGAGCTATCGTGTTTGGAAGACTGGGTGATCTTGTGGGGAGAAAATATACTTTTCTGGTTACACTGATTTTGATGGGTGGTTCCACGTTTGCCATTGGGCTGGTGCCCAACTATGAATCGATAGGTGTATTTGCACCTTTAATCGTTTTGACGTTACGATTGTTACAAGGGCTTGCCTTGGGCGGAGAGTATGGTGGTGCCGCCACCTATGTAGCTGAGCATGCACCGGCTGCACGAAGAGGATATTACACCAGCTTTATTCAAACCACTGCCACTCTGGGGCTCTTTGTTTCTATTGGAGTAATTCTTGCGGTGAGGCAGGTGATTGGGGTGGAACAGTTTAGCATCTGGGGTTGGCGCATCCCATTTATTCTTTCTGCAGTGCTTGTTGGTGTCTCCATTTTCATTCGTCTTCGCATGAAGGAGTCTCCGATGTTTGTCAAGCTTAAAGCTGAAGGTAAAATTTCAAAAAATCCGATCAAAGAAAGCTTTGGAAAAAAGGAGAATCTGGTGTTGGTATTGATCGCCTTGTTTGGTGCCACAGCGGGCCAGGGCGTGGTCTGGTACACAGGACAATTTTATGCCATGACATTTCTGGAGAAAACATGTCAGGTTGATTTTGTGCAAACACGCGACATCATCGCCATTGGTTTACTAATTGGCACTCCATTTTTTATCATTTTCGGAGCATGGTCTGACCGGGTGGGAAGAAAATATATCATGATGGCGGGAATGATTCTGGCTGTATTTTTATACAGGCCTATTTATCGAGAGATGATGAACTTAACAGACTTATCCCAAAAAATTGAATTGGCAGATAAGCAACGCGAAGAGATTATGGCAGGTGATAGCAAGGGTGCTATAACAATAATTCAAAAGAAGGAATATGCAGACAAAACATTGGCGAGCATAACACTGGTTGATAATAAGGAAACTAAAAAGGAAATTTTGCTTGACGGAATAAACTATTGGGTCATGATTGCCCTTATCACCATTCAGGTTTTGTTGGTGACCATGGTGTATGGCCCCATTGCAGCCTTTCTGGTCGAGTTATTCCCTACGCGCATTCGATATACATCCATGTCATTACCATATCACATAGGCAATGGAATTTTTGGTGGTCTAACACCATTCATTGCTACTTATTTAGCAGGCGCATTCAATGACCCTTTGGCTGGCCTCTGGTATCCCATTGGAGTTGCAGCTATTTGCTTTGTGCTTGGTATGTTTCTTCTAAGCAATAAGAAAAGAGCAGAAGTTATTGATTAGGTATGCCGTTTACGCCAGCCCATGCTTCCATTGTTTTGCCATTGTTGAGATTAAAACCACAGCACGTATCAGCGACAGCATTAGTGATTGGAAGTGTGGCACCTGACTTCGAATACTTTTTAAAGATGTCAGTGAGTAGTCAGTATAGTCATACGCTATTAGGCATTCTCTATTTCGATATTCCGATCACCATAGCACTTGGCCTTTTGTTTCATGAAGGAGTAAAGCGAAATCTGATCGATAACCTCCCGGTATTTTTTCAATATCGCCTGCGCGGCTTGCTCAATTTCAATTTCAAGGCATATTTATGGAAATATTATGATGTAGTGATCATCTCCGCTTTCATAGGCTCATTCTCACATATCGTCTGGGATGCATTCACACATAACGATGGCTTTTTTGCTCAACGCATCTCCCTATACAAACATGTAGTTGTTCCATTTAATGGGGTTCGCTATCCTCTTTTTTATGCGCTGCAGCACATCAGTACTTTTGTTGGACTTACACTGGTGATAACCTACCTGTTTTTCATGAAGCCAGATAAACAACTACTGGTCAATATACCTGCTATAAATTATTGGTTAATCATCTTTCTGGTTTCCGCCTGTGTTATTGTTCTTCGATTTGTTTTCGATATTCAAAGCTTTGATCTTGGCAACTTTGTAGTGTCCTCCATTTCTGCTCTATTGATAGCAACAATCGTTGGTGGATTAATCAAATTCAAAAGAACGTAATTACTTGACAAACGCCAGAGGGCAAAGAAATTGTAATGGGTCAGGTTGGTAAGAGAAAGTTTGAATTAACCAACCTTAAAAAACTTATTTTTCCTGAGGATGAGATCAGTAAGTCGGAGGTGATCAGTCTTACTTAAAAATTGCACATAAACGATTACAACATGTAAAGGGGCGTGCACTCACTTTGATCCGATTTCCTGATGGAATACAAGTGGAAGTTCCTATCAGAAGAATCACCCTGAGTGGGCACCTGATTGGATTGCGTTTGTTAAGTTGGGTAAGGAAGAAAAGAAAGACTATACATCATTGTCACGGAACCAGCTTCAGTGAGTCAAGTCCTGTTTATTGTTACGTTTTTGATTGCTTGTATTTGGAAGGACTGAGCTTAATCAACGAACCGTTAATCAAGCGTAAGGAATGGTTGAAGGGTGCCATTAAATCGGACACGGCTTATTGCATCAGCGAAATCGTTAAAATGGAGTTGAATTATTTGAAGCGGCAAAACTTGACGAAGTAGAAGGTATTATGGCCAAGGTGAAAGATGGCAAATATATTCCAGGTAAGCGATCCGATCTTTGGCTAAAGGTAAAAGTGCTCAACACAATCGATTGTGTGATTATTGGTTATAACCAGGGCAATGGAGATCACAAGAATACCTTCGGTCGCCTGCACATTGGTGAGCAATGATTTACTCTATCGGGGTAAAGTAGGAACAGGCTTTGATGATGCCACCATCAAAGAGATATCCAAACTTATGAAGGAGCTGAAAGAAATCAGGAAGCCGATAGCAAACAAAGTGCTGGATGAAAAAACCAGCAAATGGCTAGAAACTATGCTGATGGTTGAAAATCAGCTACGCTAAAAAAACTGCAGTTAAAATGTTTAGGTAGCCTGTGTTTGTGCGATTAAGACTGGATATGAATTACTGAACTGACTTTTGTCAGTTTACAGTTGAAATGGTTTTCATATCTTTCAACCTTGAATTAGTAATTATAATTTGACATTGTTTTATGGCCGCTGATGCATCGCTTTTTTTAAAGAATCTCTGGTATCTCGCATTTCATAGCTCTTCGTTGAAACCGGGTAAACTCATAGGCAAAGAAATGCTGAGCGAGAAGATTGTGTTTGGTCGTGATGAGCATGGGAAACCCTTCGCATTACGAGATAACTGTCCGCACCGGGGCGTGCCACTTTCAGGCGGTTGGTTTAAGGACAACACCATTCAATGCTGCTATCACGGCTGGCAATTTGATACCAAAGGAACTTGTAAGGGAATACCAGCTTTGCCAACTGACAACACGATTGATATTTCGAAGATTAAAGTATTTCAATATCCCTGTGAAGAAGTGAATGGCACTATTTGGGTTTACATACCTGAAAAGAAACTTCCGGACCTGGTGCCGAATGAGCCCCCTCCAAACTTGTTGCTGGCTCGTGATAAGAAATTTCTACAGGTAGAAACCGTAACGATGCCGGCCGACATTGATCAATCGGTTATTGGGTTGATTGATCCATCGCATGTTACCTTTGTGCATCAATCCTGGTATTGGCGCTCTTCAAAGAAATTAAAGATCAAGGAAAAGAAATTTGAACCTACAGCACGCGGATTTAAGATGGTGCGACATACGCCTTCATCCAACTCAAAAGGATATAGCGTATTGAAAGGTGGAACATCAACAGAGATTACATTTGAGATTCCGGGAATCCGCACAGAACATATTTTAGTAGGAGAGAAGCATGAAGTGATTTCGATTACTCTGCTCACACCGATCAATGAAAATCAAACTGAACTCACTCATATCTTCTACAGCTCACTTCCATTAACGAAATGGTTGTGGTGGCCACTGAAGAGATTGGGCAAACAATTTATTGGCCAAGACTTAGGTGTATTTCATAAACTCAGTGAAGGATTGAAATCAAAGCCAACGCTCATGCTGCTAGGCGAGCCCGATATGCAAGCACGGTGGTATTATGAGATCAAGCGCGTATATGCACTATCGCAGCAAAACAATGTGCCCTTTCAAAATCCTGTGAAACCACAAACATTACATTGGGTGACCTGATCTAATTTTTGTTTCATCAGGGATGAGATAGTTCTTACACTTTTTCCCTTTTATAATACCTGATAAATATTTAGTGTACAATGCGTCTTTTTGTTTGCTCGCGCAGGCCATACGGGATTGGGGTTTGAGAACATCGTTGTTTATAGAAAGGCTGTGCGAAGGGGGTGGCCTTTCCTATTTAATAAACCACGAACCTTTGTTTAAATGAGGCAAGTTGGTATCCTTATCATCAATACGTGATTTCAACCACTTTTTTAGTATGCAGTTTTTGCATCTGCCTGGGTACAATATTCAATACTTCCTCTTTCAGGGTTTTAATGAGTTTCGTTTTGATATGATCACGATGTGTAACGAGACTTACTTCCCGTGCAGGGCTAGGCTCTTTAAGACGCTTAACAAGTTTTAATTGCGGTTTTGTAAACTCCATCACAGCCAGTTCGGGTAAGATGGTAATACCATCACTTTTATCTACCATTCGCTTTAGTGTTTCAATATTTCCAGTTTCATATTTAAAGTGAAAATCAGCACTCTTTCTCAGTTCGCATAAGTTTAAAATCTGTGACCGGAAGCAATGCCCTTCTTCCAGCAGCCATAGCTGTTCGGGATCAATATCACTCACCAACACATACTTTTTATCGTAGAGTGAATTCTTCTTAGATACATACACAAATAGTTCTTCATAGAAGAGTACATCTTCTCTGATGGAAGAGTCTTTCAGCGGGGTTACCACCAGTCCGCAATCCAGCCGGTTATTTTTTAACTCAAGAACTACTTCTTCCGTGATTGTTTCTTTAATGATCAGGTTCAGTTGCGGGTATTTTTCACGCATCTTTTTAAAAAGTGATGGTAGCAGGTATGGAGCCAATGTAGGGATGATGCCTATGCGAAGCTCTCCGGTCATGGTATCTTTTTGATCATTGATGATGTGCTGAATCATCTTTGACTCGCGTAAAATAACTCTGGCCTGAGCAATGATGCTGGTTCCAATTTCGGTTGGGATAACTGGCTGTTTCGTTCGATCAAAAATCTTAATACCGAGCTCGTCCTCCAGCTTTTGTATTTGCATACTCAGTGTGGGCTGGGTTACAAAACACTTTTCAGAGGCCAATACAAAGTGTCGGTGGGTATCCAGAGCGATAATGTATTCTAATTGAGTTAAGGTCATAGATTGTGGCTATATCTTTATAAAGATAATCAATTTGATTTATTAGTATGATCGGTGTAAAATTGAGAAAAATAATTTTTGAATTTGCACTGATATCATTTTCAAAAACATGACAATGATCATTGTGCAAGGATTGAATAGAGTTTATCATTATTGCATCATCACTATTAATTTATAAATCAATAAAATATGGAAAATAAGACATCTCCAACAGGTGAAGCCAAATGCCCGTTTCATGGCGGATCTTTAAAGCAAAGCGCGGGTGGAGGCACACGAAATCGTGATTGGTGGCCCAATCAATTGAAATTGAACACCCTCCGTCAAAATTCTTCTTTGTCTAATCCGATGCCCAAAGGGTTTAACTATGCTGAAGAGTTTAAGAAACTTGACCTTAAAGCATTGAAGGCAGATATTTTCAAGCTAATGACTACCTCTCAGGATTGGTGGCCTGCTGACTACGGTCACTATGGACCTTTTTTTATCAGAATGGCCTGGCACAGCGCAGGAACGTACCGTATCTCAGATGGTCGTGGTGGTGGTGGCTCTGGTACTCAGAGATTTGCACCACTCAATAGCTGGCCTGATAATGCAAACCTGGACAAAGCACGTTTGCTACTTTGGCCAATCAAAAAGAAATATGGTAATAAGATTTCATGGGCTGACTTGATGATTCTTGCTGGTAATTGTGCCCTGGAATCAATGGGCTTCAAGACATTCGGTTTTGCTGGCGGACGTGAAGATGTTTGGGAACCAGAAGAAGACGTTTATTGGGGTTCTGAAAGCAAGTGGTTGGATGACAAGCGCTATACGGGTGACAGAGAGTTGGAGAATCCGCTTGCAGCCGTGCAGATGGGTTTGATTTATGTGAATCCGGAAGGGCCTAATGGAAAACCCGATCCAATGGCATCAGCGCACGACATTCGTGAGACTTTTGGCCGCATGGCTATGAATGATGAAGAAACAGTAGCGTTAATTGCTGGAGGGCATACCTTTGGAAAAACCCATGGAGCAGCGGATCCAGGCAAGTTTGTTGGACCAGAGCCTGCGGCCGCAAGCATTGAAGAACAAAGCCTTGGCTGGAAAAACACATTTGGCAGTGGCAATGGAGTGAATACCATTACCAGTGGCCTTGAGGGAGCTTGGACGACCACACCAACCAAGTGGAGTAATAACTTCTTCGAAAATCTATTCGGTTTTGAATGGGAACTAACGAGGAGCCCGGCCGGTGCACAACAATGGAAACCAAAGGGAGAAGCAGGTGCCGACTCAGTTCCCGATGCACATGACTCATCGAAGCGTCACGCACCTACGATGCTCACCACTGATCTGGCTTTGAAAGCAGATCCTGTTTATGAGAAAATATCAAGACACTTTTTTGAGAATCCGGATAAGTTCGCAGATGCTTTTGCCAAAGCTTGGTTCAAACTAACTCATCGTGATATGGGACCAATTGCGCGCTATCTTGGCCCAGAGGTGCCGAAGCAAGAACTGATCTGGCAAGATCCTATCCCGGCTGTAAAACATAAACTCATTGATCAGAACGATGTTGATGAACTTAAGGTAAAGATACTTGCTTCAGGACTCACAGCATCTCAATTGGTGTCTGCCGCCTGGGCATCGGCTTCAACATTTCGAGGATCGGATAAGCGTGGTGGTGCAAATGGGGCACGCGTTCGACTTGCTCCGCAAAAAAATTGGGAAGCAAACAATCCTGCTCAGCTCGCGACAGTACTAAATACACTGGAGAGCATTCAAAAAGGTTTTAACGCAACGGGTAAACAAGTTTCAGTTGCAGATCTCATTGTGCTTGGCGGATGTGCAGGTATTGAGAAAGCAGCGCAGAACATCGGTCATCAGGTTACGGTGCCTTTCACTCCAGGAAGAACGGATGCATCGCAAGAGCAAACGGATGTTGAATCATTTGCTGTATTAGAGCCGGCTGGTGACGGATTCCGTAACTACTTTAAACCAAAACATGCAGTAACAGCCGAAGAATTGCTCATTGATAAGGCGCAGTTAATGACACTCACCGCTCCGGAAATGACTGTTCTGGTTGGCGGTTTGCGCGTGCTTAATACAAACTTTGATAACTCGAAGCACGGAGTCTTTACTAAAAGTCATGAGTCACTCACCAATGACTTTTTTGTAAACCTACTTGATTTGGGCATAACCTGGAAAGCTACTTCCGATGCGCAAGATGTTTTTGAAGGTCGTGATCGGAAGACAGGCGAACTTAAGTGGACAGGTACTCGTGTGGATCTCATCTTCGGTTCTAACTCTGAACTCAGAGCTATTGCTGAAGTTTATGGATGCGAAGGAACAGAAGAGATTTTTCTAAAGGATTTTGTAGCAGCGTGGACTAAAGTAATGAACCTTGATCGCTTCGATCTGGCTTGATTTTTTAAGTTTAAAAAAAAAGGTGGTCTGTTAACGGACCACCTTTTTTTAATAACACCATTTTTGAGTAATAACAACAAATCTAATCAGGCATTATCCGCAAAATCTTTCCGCCATCAACACCTAAATATAAATAGCCATCGGGTCCTTGTTTCACTGAACGTACGCGCCAGCTTTTATCCGTGAGCAAGCGTTCTTCTTTAATCACTTTATTGTTGTCAATAACAACTCTGTTCAAGTGCCTTAGTGCCATGGCGCCAATGAATAAATTACCTTTCCACACTGGTATAACATCAGAAGAATAAAACTGCATCCCACTTGGTGCAATGGAAGGCTTATAGTAATAAACAGGTTGTTCCATCCCTTCCTTTTCCGTGATGCCTTCACCCACTTTAGTGCTGTCGTAGTTAAGTCCGTAGGTTATCACGGGCCATCCATAATTCAACCCTGGTTTAATGATATTTAATTCATCGCCACCCATGGGCCCATGCTCATGTTCCCACAAAATTCCTGTAGCCGGATTTAATGCTAAACCGTTTGGGTTGCGATGTCCATAACTCCAGACTTCTGGTTTAGTAGTGGCGGTATTGAGATATGGATTATCATTCGGTATTCGTCCATCGTCATGGATGCGGAGCACTTTTCCTAAATGATTATTTAATGTTTGTGCGGAATCTTTCAGATCTGTTTTTTCACCCATGGCGATGAATAAGTAGCCATCTTTAATCACCAGCCGCGAACCATGATGAAGTGGTTTTTTATAATAGGGAAGTGCGGTAAATATTCTTTCCCGTTCAATCAGTTTTAGCCCATCTAATCTGGCGCGATCAACCACCATGGTATTAGCATTGGTATCGCCTTCGCTGTAAGAAAAGTATATCCAACCATTGGAAGTATAATCAGGATGAACTAGGATATCAAGCATTCCGCCATCACCCTTTCCAATTACTTTAGGAACATCTTGAAGTAACTCTTTCTCTCCTGTTTCTGTGTTAATAACTACCATGTTTCCAACCGCGCGATCAGTAACCAGTAATCTACCGTCTGGCAAAAAATCCATACCAAATGGGATGGTAACGCTATCAGCAACCGTTTCTACTTTAAGTTTGGTGCCTTCACTTTCAATCAAAAAGAATTCTTTCTGCCTAGGGTCGGTGCCGCAGGATGCGATTATGCAGATTAGAAAACATGTTTTGATTGATATTTGAAATAACCATAGTGGTTTAGTGACTTTCATAATTTGGAATAATGAATTTTTTTTAGTTGTTATGATTGATGTTTGAACAGGCGGCTTTTTAAAGTCGTAAGCTTCTCCGTTAGGTTAAACGAAAGTAACGAAATACTATTTATGCCATAGGTTCTTCTTTCATGAACGTGCCAATTATTGCGATTTATTTTATTGGTCTTCCAAAATCCACTTCGATGGTGATTGTCCGCTTGTGGATTTAAGCTAATATTTGTTCAGTTTACGATCATAACCCTGTATATTTAATGCGCTACTAATTCAGGCAACTTATTTTAGATATCACCTAACCACTGTTATTGATCGTGATAAAAATTAATGAAGCAAGAAAAAGCATTGGGCAAACAAAAATCACTTTTGGAAATAGGCCTTTGAGCCAATGCTTCATGATTGTGCCGATATTGTTTTTTTTAGTATCCTGCTCCCCTGATCTTCCTCATGATGTGGCCGATGAATATGATCGTCTTCCCGCCAAGGTAGATTATAACATCCATGTAAAGCCTGTCCTTTCCGATAAATGCTTCGCCTGCCATGGCCCCGATAAAGCAAAACAAAAGGCCGGCCTTCGATTAGATATGGCCGCAACTGCGTATTCGGAGTTACCGGATCATCCCGATAAGGTTGCTATAGATCCTGGAAATCTTGTGGGTAGCGAAATGTTTCATCGAATGATGTCGGATGATCCTGAATATGTCATGCCATCTGTTAATTCACATCTTACTCTTTCTGCCAAAGAGAAAGCCACTCTAATCAAGTGGATTGAGCAGGGAGCCGAGTATAAGCCACATTGGGCGTTTGTGAAACCTGAAAAAGCAAATGTTCCGGATGTTAAAAACACAGCGTGGCCTGGCAATCCGATTGATCGTTTCATTCTGAATAAATTAGAGGACGAAAACATGCAGCCATCTCTGCCTGCACAAAAGGAATTGTTGCTGCGAAGACTTTCGCTCGATCTCACGGGTCTGCCGCCCACTCTTGATGAGATAGATTTATTTGTTACCGATGATTCTAAGAATGCTTATGAAAAACAAGTGGATCGTCTTCTCAATTCTCCACACTTCGGTGAGAAGATGGCCATTGATTGGCTTGATCTCGCACGCTTTTCGGATTCGCACGGATATACCGTAGATCGTATTCTGGATATGTCGCCCTATCGCGATTGGGTGATCAAATCATTCAACGATAATTTGCCTTATGATAAATTTATTCAATGGCAACTCGCTGGCGATCTCATGCCTAAGCCTACCAAAGAAATGCTGATCGCTACTGCCTTCAATCGCATTCATCAGCAAAACACAGAAGGAGGAATCATTGAAGAAGAATTCAGAACTGAATATGTCGTGGATAGAACCAACACCACGGGAGTGGCCATCATGGGACTTCCTGTTGGTTGTGCACGCTGTCATGATCATAAGTATGATCCTATATCTCAGAAAAATTATTATGAAATGTTTGCATTCTTTAACAATGTGAAAGAAGCAGGACAGATTTCGTTTAACGATGCTATGCCTTCGCCCACCATGTTGTTGCCCACCGAAGAAATGGAAAAAATCCTTCAATTCATAAATGGAAAGATTACCACGCAGGAGCAGAAGATGATGCAGGCAAAGCAAGCTGCTGAAGGTGATTTCAACTCTTGGCTTCAGGCGAAAAAATATGCTTCATTGACTAATGAAAAAATTCCTGCCCCCGGTTTGTTGGCTCATTACAATTTTAATGATGGCTCGTTGCGTAATCAGGCAAAGTCAAACGAGACAGGCGCTATGAAACGCGGCCTCGGTGCCGTGCCCGGAGAAGAACCAGAGTTTATCAGTCATGAAAGCGGAAAAGCGCTGGCCTTGAATGGGGACGAATGGTTTGATCTAGGCAAGACTGGTGCATTCCGAAAGTCGGATCCTTTTAGCATCAGCATTAGCGTTGTCGTTCCAAAAGAATTTAGCGAAGGCGTTATCTTTCATAAATGTGTAGCTGAGCGTTTATATAATTATCGCGGGTATCATCTCTACATCCGAGACAACAAACTTGAGTTGAGCTTGGCACACACTGCGCCATCGGATGCCATCACCAAAATCAGTAAGCAACCGCTGCCTCGCGGGCAATGGCTTCACTTCACCATGACCTACGATGGATCGGGCAAAGCCAGTGGATTGAAGTTATTTCAGGAGGGAAAAGAACTACACATGGAAACCACCATGGACCAATTGGCTAAGGATATTCTGCTGGATTATAAAGAACAACCCGGCTTGCAAATAGGCGCGTGGGATAGAGGCCTCGGATTGAAAGACGGAAAGGTGGATGATATTTTAGTCTACAACAGAATGCTTACTGAATATGAAGTAGGAGTGATTGCCGGAATTTCACGATGGTCATCAATAACCACAAAACTACCTAATCAACTTTCTGTTGGAGAGAAGACTATTTTAAGAAACTATTACCTGGCCAACGTTAATCCGTCCATGCTGGCCATGCAAAATGAGTTAAAGAGCCAGAGAGTAGCGCTAGCCGATTCCACCGAGGATATCCAGGAGTATATGATCATGCAGGAAATGCCGCACCCTCGCAAATCATACCTGTTGAAGCGAGGAAACTATAATGAGTTGGGAGAAGAAGTTTTTCCTAACACGCCAGAATCTATATTACCTTTTCCTAAGGAGTTGCCCAAAAATCGTTATGGACTTTCGCAATGGCTTACTGAAAGCAATCATCCGCTCACAGCCCGCGTTGCCGTGAATCGCTATTGGCAAAACTTCTTCGGCACTGGATTAGTGAAAACATCTGAAGACTTCGGTAACCAGGGTGACATGCCTAGTCATCCGGAGTTATTGGATTGGCTTGCTGTTAATTTTCGTGAATCAGGCTGGGATATAAAAAAGCTATGCAAGCTCATGGCGATGTCGGCTACTTATCAACAAGATTCAAAAGTAATGCCGACCACGCGCGACAAAGATCCGGAAAATAGATTGTTATCGCACGGGCCATCCATTCGCTTGTCTGCAGAAATGATCCGCGACAACGCACTCATGGCCAGCGGACTTATGAACAACAAAATAGGAGGGAAGAGTGTGAAGCCCTATCAGCCCGAAGACCTTTGGGAAATCAACAACACCAGTTATAAAGCCGATGAGGGTGATGATGTGTACAGACGAAGTTTATATGTGCTAATAAAACGTTCGGTGCCCAACCCCACACTTGCTACCTTTGATGCCACCTCGCGCAGTTATTGTGTTGCCCGCAGACAACAAACAAACACGCCACTACAAGCATTGATTACATTGAATGACCCCACATTCGTGGAAGCTGCAAAAGTAATAGGTGAACAAATTGCTCAGTCGGATAATCAATCAAGAGCTATAACAGAAGCCTATAGAAAACTCACTGGCCTCACACCATCGCCACAGCAACTCGGCTTGCTGCAGCGCTTGCAAGAGAATGAGTTAAAAAAAATCAGAAAAGATTTAACCAAAGCAAAAGGCTGGCTACAGGCTGGACAGTACCAGGTCAATAAAAATCTCGACCCAGCGCTGGTGGCGGCCAATGCCGTGTTGGCCAGTGTCATCTTAAATTCAGATGCAACCCTAATGAAACGATAATCATGGACGATCATCACAAAGAGCCATTTCGACTTCATCTGCCAGAGTTTGATCAACTGCACAAAAAACTGGACAGGCGAAATTTCTTAACGAAAACATCGCTGGGCATTGGGGCATTCGCATTGGGATCTTTAATTGGTAAGAGCGCATTTGGAAAAATGGCAAGCGCAGCATCACCTGTACTTACGCTGGAAGATGAAATACTACGAGCCCTTCCTCATTTTGCTCCTAAGGCAAAGCGCGTTGTTTTTTTATTCATGGCCGGAGGTCCATCGCAACTAGAAACATTTGATTACAAACCGAAACTCGTTAATATGTTTGGGCAAGGCCTTCCTGATTCAATACGGCAAGGGCAACGGTTGACGAGCATGAGTGCCAACCAAAGTATTTTGCCGGTGGTGCCATCGCTCTATAAATTCAATCAGCATGGAAAATCACGAACATGGATCAGTGAAATTTTACCTCACACTGCGCAAGTAGTCGATGACTTGTGCATCATCAAATCCATTTATACCGAAGCCATTAATCACGATCCTGCCATTACTTTTTTCCAGACTGGAAACCAATTGCCAGGCCGGCCATCCATGGGATCGTGGGTGAGCTATGGATTAGGTACGGATAATAAAAACCTTCCTGCATTTATTGTATTGATTTCAAAGAATGCCGTGAAAGATCAGCCGTTGTACTCGCGATTGTGGGGCAATGGTTTTCTTCCTTCCGAACATCAGGGTGTGCAGTTCAGGTCGGGCAAAGATGCCGTTTTGTTTCTTGAAAATCCTGAGGGCTATGATGGTGCTGATCGCAAAGAGATGTTGGATTATCTGGCACAACTTAACCAATTGCAGAATGAACCGTTTGGCGATCCTGAGGTAGATGCGCGCATTGCTCAATATGAAATGGCCTATCGCATGCAAACATCTGTTCCTGAGGTAATGGACATCAGCAAAGAACCTGATGAAGTTTTTGATCTGTATGGACCGGACAGTCGTGACGCTGGCACGTATGCAGCGAACTGTATCTTAGCGCGAAAGCTATTGGAGAAGGACGTCAAGTTTGTTCAACTTTATCATCAGGGATGGGATCATCACGGTGGTTTACCTTCCGGCATTCAAAAGCAATGCAAAGACATTGATCAACCTACGGCAGCCTTTGTCAAAGATTTGAAACGAAGAGGCTTATTAGAAGATACGTTAGTCATCTGGGGTGGTGAATTTGGCAGAACCGTTTATTCGCAAGGTAAACTGTTACTTAAAGATTACGGCCGCGATCATCATCCAAGATGCTTCACCATGTGGATGGCCGGTGCCGGAGTGAAAGCCGGAATCAGTTATGGTGAAACCGATGACTTCAGTTATAACATTGTAAAAGATCCCGTTCACGTTCACGATTTTCATGCTACCATCATGCACCTGATGGGCGTAGATCACGAAAGGCTAACGTATAAATTTCAAGGAAGAAGATTCCGGTTGACGGATGTGAGTGGTAAGGTGGTGAAGGATATTTTGGCTTAGTGTTAAGCCTCACACCGTTTATTATCACAACCCGTACTATTTCCAAAATAGGCTTTGCGATTATGAATTTGAATGATACCTTTTTCATTCAGGTTGCGCATCACACGAATCACGGTTTCTACTCTCAGGCCTGTCATCTCGGCTATTTGTCGCCTGTTCAATCTAACCTGGTTGCAGACAGCACATACATGATCTTTCTTTTCATATAGGTAGTTGAGCAGGGCTGTGATGATTTTCTCGGAATCATGATTCGCCAATTCCTTTAGCAGGAAAAATTTGAAGCGCAAGCGCTGTGTTAATAGTTTAGAAAATGAAAAGTGAATTTGGGGCTCATCGACTAGCAGTTGATGGAATGCTTCTTTAGGCAGGCGTAACACGTACGATGCCTTATTCGCTATAGCTGTGGCCGCATAAACATCTCCGTCAAACAAAGGAAGTTCTCCAATGCTTTCCCTTTTTTCTACCAGAGTTTGTAAATATTCATCTCCTTCTTTATTAAAATTAACCCATCGCAATTGACCGCGAACTACTTGATAATAATACTCACATTCTTCGCCTTCAGCGAAAAGAATTTCTTCAGGAATTAACTTTTTATAGCTGGCTCCTCTGGCAAGTAACATGTTGACATCAATCATCGCTTCAGCTAAGATAAAACAAAGATAGACTAATATCCATCATTAAGCTGACTGCAATATATCGTCACACTAATCATGATAATTTCTTGCATCTCTTAAATCCAGATTGTGACCATTGTGTACCGCGTCTCTTTTTATTATTACATTTAAAGAAAAACTAATCTATGCTTGTACTGAATGACGATCAGATGGCTTATTTACTTTCTTTTCATCAGGTGATTGCTGCTGTTGAGCAAGGTATGATTGCTTACGAACTTGGTGAAGTAATGGCGCCAAAGCGTATGCACATCGATCATGATCAAGATACGTTGCTCTGCATGCCATCGTGGGGAGAACATTACTTTGGAACAAAACTGGTGACGGTGATTCCTCGCAATAAGGAAAAGGGTTTGCCTGTGACGAATGGAGCCATGTTGTTGAATGATGGTGACACAGGTGTGCCGCTAGCCATTCTTCAGGCATCAAAACTCACGGCACTTCGTACTGGCGCTTTAGGTGCTATTGGAATTAAATATATGACCCCTTCGGAGACATCAAGTATAGGTCTTATTGGTTGTGGAGTGCAGGGAATTCATCAGGCCGTGTTTGCTTGTGCGGTTCGTTCCATTTCGACCATTCATTATCTTCATCGGAATGACGAAGGAGCATCGCGCCTGATCTCTTTTGTGAAAAACTATTTCCCAGATGTGGTTTTGCAAAGGAGTAATTCCGCTGAGGAGCTTTTGAGCAAGACCAATGTGATCATCGCAGCCACCACCTCTGCACAACCGGTATTGCCAGACAATGAAAGTAAACTCAAAGGCAAGCATGTTATCAGCATTGGATCGTACAAGCCATCGATGCAGGAATTGCCTGATGCCATCTATCGATTAGCCGATAAGCTATTCATCGATTCAGAATTTGCGCGACACGAAACTGGTGATACAATCAACCCGGTAAAGAAGGGATTTTTGAAAGAAGAAAACCTTTTTACAATAGGTAAACTAATCACTCAAAAAGTTTCGATCGATGTTAATAATACTACGGTTTACAAATCTGCGGGTATGGCCATCTTCGATTTGTTCGTTGCGCAAGCAATGTATGTACAAGCGATTAAAATGAAAACAGGAACCAATGTGGCATTTTCATAGCATCCAAGTGATTAGTAACAAAAAAACCAAACGCAATGATTAGCAATAGTACCATTAATAAGGATTTGATTTTGAGAGAGCAGCTGGCTTTACAACGAACTGTTTTGGCGAACCAAACAACTTTATTGTCATTTTTGAAAAGTTCCATGTATTTTCTGATAGTAGGACTTAGTATCAAAAATGTTTTGATGATCGAAAACAGACTGATAACTCAGATTTTTTTGTTTTCTTCCGCTTTCGTACTCTTTATTTTATGGAATTACAAATTATTTCATCCCATAACTATCCGAAAGTTCACTTTATAAAAGTAGCGGAAAAAGTTTAAATCTTTGAGGTGTCTAAATCTTAAAAGAATGAGCCTCTTCCGCAGAAGCAAAAATAATAATAAACCAGTAATCCGGCAGGT
>CANIVF010000056.1 GCA_947470895.1 Bacteroidota bacterium | reverse complement strand
CCTGATCCAAAGGTCTCCAGCACAACCGCTTTTAGATCGGGTGTATTTAAAATGGATTGAACCGTTTTTTGAGTGATTCCCGGAAAAAGCTTCAATATAGAGATGTTGGTGTCCAGGTTATGAAGGAATTGCAACTGGTCATCTTCAGCCGGCTGATGAATAAATGCATGGTTATAATCAATCTTCACTCCTGCCTTTGCCAGGGATGGATAATTCTCTGATTCAAAAGCATCGAAGTGCATACTCTCCACTTTCTTGGATCGATTGCCCCGGAGCAATTCATAATCAAAATAAACACAAACCTCGGGCACAATGGATTTGCCATCTTTTTTGGCCGCGGCTATCTCTAATGACGTAATTAAATTTTCACGGGCATCGGAGCGCGTTTCACTAATGGGAAGCTGGGCCCCTGTAAAAATGACGGGCTTGGTTAAGCCGCGAAGCATAAAACTGATCGCAGAGGCAGTGAAAGACATGGTGTCGGTTCCGTGCAATACGACAAAGCCATCCTGATCGAGATAGTTTTCGCTAATGATCGTCCCAATCATTTTCCAATGATCTGGCTGAATATTCGATGAATCAATAGGAACCTCAAAAGAAACAACAGTAAGATGCAGAAACAGATTTCTTAGTGTGGGCAACTGAGAAAGAATCAATGAGAAATCGAAAGGAACCAGCACACCATTGGCATCATAGGTCATTCCGAATGTACCCCCTGTATATATAATCATGATGCGCGAACGTGGCTTCTCGGGTGTAGCGGTGTTGATCTGTATTTTCTTATAACTCATCGTTCCAGAACAAATAAATTTAAAGCATTCTTCGTGGTCATCAACTTTACTTCTTCGACTGATATTTTCTTGACCTCCGCTATTTTATTGGCAATAAGGGGAATATATAAGGGGCTATTCCGTTTGCCGCGGTGTGGCGTAGGTGCCAGATAAGGGCTGTCGGTTTCCAGTACTAATTTTCCAAGGTCAATATCAGGCAGGAATTTATCTAGCCCACCATTCTTGAAGGTAACGACTCCTCCTATTCCTAAAAAGAATCCCATGTCCATGATTTTTTTTGCCTGCTCCAGGTTGCCCGAAAAGCAATGAAAAATTCCGGTGAGTCTTCCATTCAGTAAGGGCTCTAATAACTCAATGGTTTCATCGATGGATTCCCGGCAATGAATCACAATCGGAAGATGATATTTTTTGGCCCAGCCTACTTGAATAGTAAACGCTTCTTTTTGCTGACCCCAAAAGGTTTTATCCCAATGAAGATCGGTGCCCATTTCTCCTACCGCAGCAAATGTCCTTTTCGAGAGCCACTCTTCTACCCGATAGAGTTCGCTCTCAAAATCTTTTTTTACAGAGCATGGATGCAGGCCCATCATCGAAAAACATTGTTTAGGATGCCTGTGCTCCACTTCCAGCATATCATCAATGGAAGTATGATCGATGTTAGGCATGTAAATGCGCTTGATGTCCTGCTCATGACATTGCCTGAGCATTTCTGAGCGATCTTCAGCAAAATCCTTTACATATATATGTGCGTGCGTGTCGGTCCAATAATTCATATTAATTAGTATGTCTGTTGAAGCAGTTCTTCAACTGCTTCGTTCAGCAAATTAGTCTGATGTGAGCTTGCATCAAAACCATGGTACTGCTTTGACTTCTTTATTGCTTCGACTAGGTTGAAGCGATCCTGGGTTTGCGTGTAGGCTATCTTTCTATGTTCTAATTCAGCTGCCAGATATTCTTGTTCAGTTTGGCCGGGAGTCGGAATAAAAATCACGCGCTTTTTTCCTATCGCCTGCAAATCCATAATGGTAGTATAACCGCTGCGTGAAATGATCAGATGCGCTTTCTCCATGATTAACTGCAACTGCTGAGTTGGCGCATGATCCAGTATTGTTATGTTACCATCTTTGGTTTCGCTAAGCACTCCGCTTGGTAACCCTCGAATAATTAAACAAGGCTGATTCATTTTTCTAAACTCAATGCGAAGAAGTTTTTCGAAGATTTCGCGCTGTGGCTCAGGGCCTGATACCAATCCAAGCACCAGATCACTTTCCTGCACTTGCTGGGCAAACTGAAATCGCGACAACAGTCCGATAAACCTCACCTGATTTTTTTTGGATTCTGATAGTTTACCTGTAAAACCTGAAGGAAAATCTGGAACCCAACACGCGTTGAACTTTTTAATGAACCGATTATTCACATAATCAACCAACAACTTACCCCACGAAAGCGAAGCGGGCAGTTGAATGTTCAATTGATGTGTGATTACTACCGAAAGAATCTTTTCAGAATAGCATCCATATCGATTATCAGATAGGATGACATCGAAATGATGTTGACGAACTAATGTTTCAATTTCTATTCTTTCCTTCCTGATTGCCCTGAGTAGTTGTGGCGTTTGAGCGAACAGATGCCAAAAGAAAGATCCGTTGGATGGATATGTAATGTGATACGCAGGAAGCTCATGAAAATGCAACTGTGGAAATTCCTGTTTCAATAACACCAGCGACAACCCATTTCCAGCAATAGAAACGTGACAATCATGAGCCAGCAAACACCGTATAATAGGAATACAACGCGTGGCGTGACCAAGCCCCCAATCGAGCACAGCTATCAATACATGTTTCTGCTTATTGAAAGGCATTGCGCAGCAAAGGTAGGAACAAAGTAATGTCGAAGTCTAATTATAGCGACACAAACGAAAAACCCTTTTCAGAGAAATGCTCGAGATAACGAGGAAGCGCATATTTCATATTGCGTTCTGCCTTAACACTGTCGTGAAAAACCACTATGGAACCAGGTCTGGTTGCCTTTAGTGAACCCGCCAGGCAGTGTACGGGTGAATACGATTTAGCATAATCATGAGTAAGCACATCCCACATAATAACTCGGTAGTTGCACAACGCTTTGATCTGACTTATTTTGATGCGGCCATAAGGCGGTCTGAATAGTTGCTGAACATGAGATGGTGCACGCGGTAATCCAGCTGCTTTAAATTGTGTGGCACACAAAGCCACATTATCAATATAATCTGAAGTCGAATAACTCCAGCCCTTGAGGTGATTGAACGTGTGGTTGCCAATGGTGTGCCCATCATCCACAATTTTAGTAAACACATCAGGATGCTTCCTGACATTATCACCGATGCAGAAAAAAGTTGCCTTCGCATGGAAGTTCTTTAGCGTATCTAACACAAACTCAGTTGGGCCTGGCACGGGGCCATCATCAAATGTGAGGAATATTTTTTTTTCCGGTGTATCTGTTTTCCAGACCAATTGCGGATAAAACCACGGTAAAAAAAAAGGGGTGCGAAAACTCATCGCTCAGCATTTAGGCTTGCTGCACACGGCAGGTAAGCATGGTGATATCATCACGGTAAGCATTCTTCCCCTTAAACCCATCCAAAGCAACAATGATATCCTGATGAATAGTTCGTATGTCATTACCTGCGTTCTTCATGAAATAAGTAATTAAAGCTTGCATGCCAAATTCTTCACCATCTTCATTAATGGTTTCTGTAAGACCATCGGTATAAGCAAAGAGTGTAAAATCGTCAAGATCAGTAACGAAACCTTCATTCATAAAAGGCAAAGGGTTCATCGCGCCAAGCACTGTTGATCCTTCTTCCAATAATCGAATGCCATGCTTTTTATCCATGAGAATGGGAGGATTATGACCTGCGTTAACATAAACCATGGTTTTCAAGGTGATGTCATAAATGGCTCCGAAAAAAGTAATGAATTTCTCGCCCTTTGTGTTCTCCATTACCTGATAGTTCAAAGCCTCCACAATCTCCTTTAGATTGGGTGTCTGTCTTAACAAAGTCCGCAAGGATGCCTGAAAGTTAGACATCATTAAGGCAGCCGGTATCCCTTTTCCACTTACATCGGCCACGCAAATTAAAAACTGATTTCTATTGATGGGTATGTAGTCGTAATAATCACCGCCCACTAAATCATGAGGCAGATAACTGGCTTCCATTTTCAATCGTTCGGTAAAAGGGAGTCGCTCAGGGAAAAGAAACTGCTGCACATCACTCGCAATCTCAAGCTCTTTTCTGAATGCCTCCTGAGTCAACTGTTTTCGCACCAGTTTTTTATTTTCAACGGCCACTACGATGATGTTGCTTAATGCCTGAATGAATTTTATACTATCATCACGTTCGTTGTTGATGTTATTACTGAGCCCACCCACAAATACCAGAGCCAATGTATCCGATTTATGTGAAACTGGAATGACTAAATCGAATTCATGAAATTCACATTCCTCAAATTCGTCCATCCGATGAACGTTCTTAATCAAGGTGAAACGATCATCCAGTTTGAGCTTATTAAAATTCTTTTTTGTTCCAAAGTTCACTTTACAATTCCATACTTCATCAAAAACAAATAAGGCGAGTTTCTTGATATTCAGATTTGCACGGAGGGTAAAATTGAAAATCTTGTAGAGTGATTCTTCAGGGACATTATTATTTATGGACTGGGTAATTTCCAGTAAAGAATTAAGCTCTAATTCCTTTCGTTCCAGTTGTGCTTTTAATTCCAGACTTTCCATATTCTGAGATGGGTAAAGATAAAAAGAAAAGCACTGCTTTCAGCAATTTAACAATCTCTTAACCGATGGACGACTTTACCCTGCCTTTCCACTCATAATCAATCAGTTGAGCGAGTATTCCAATGATGATAACATAGAAGGGATACGTTAATTGCAGGATTAGAAATGCAGAAACGGAAAAGTTTTGGCGCAAGGATCTGCTCACATTGAAAAGAAAGTATCCTTCCAATAAAAATTTCACCAGTAATAATGATGCAAAAAGGACTTGGAAATCTGTGAAGGGCAGACCAAATGCCAGAATGATGGAAATCTGAAAAGTGAGGATAAATAGTGCCAATACCTTGGTCTCAAAAGAATCATTGGCTTTCCACTTTCCAGCCCAACGCAACCGCTGATGAATAAAACTTTTTAAGGAGGGTTGCGGCATCGTGGCTACTATTGACGGCCATTGGATCGATTGAATAGAATCAGGAAACCTCTTTAATAATTTCCTCATCAGAAACTCATCATCCCCGGAAGGAATATGCAGGTTATCCTGGTAGCCCTGAACGGCTTCAAAACTTTTTTTGCGAAATGCTAGGCTAGCACCATTACACATCACGGCAAATCCCAGCGTATGTAGTGCGATACCGCTGCCCATCACACTATTAAATTCGATCGCTTGAAGTTTTGAAAAAAAATGTTCGTTCTGATGAATCTTCACCAAACCGATCACCATCGAAGTGTTGTGATGAAAGGACATAACCATGCGCGATATCCAGTCGGCAGGCAACACACAATCAGCATCCGTAGTGAGAATAATTTCTCCTTTCGTGTTTTGAATACCATCCGTTAAAGCGCACTTCTTTCCATGGCCACCGGATGAAATAATGGAGCACTGAATACGAGGATTTTGAGTGATCCATTCTGAAATAATTTGATGGCTACGATCGGTAGAGTGATCATCCACGATGATGACTTCAAAACCTTCGAGTGGAAAATCCTGAACCCGGAGCGAGGTAAGCAAAGTAGAAATGAAAAGCTCTTCATTTCGGACAGCTACCACAACAGAAACAAACTCTATACTCATGTCTGCCTTTGGCCTTGGCTGTCGTAAAAATTTTCTCCAGCCTGCTATGCATACCAGCAGAAATATAAAATAAATGCTAAAGATGAGAATGAGATAAATAAGCATTGCCTGTTTCTCTGTAAGTTTGAGCCGTGAGCAAAGTTGAGAAAAAACCCGTTATAGAAAAGATCATTCTTGGGCTTGACCCCGGAACGAATGTGATGGGTTATGCTGTTATACTGGTCCAGCTCAGCAAGATGAAGCTCATTCAGTTTGGTGTTATTCAAATGGGCAAATACGGGGCGCATGAGTTGAAATTGAAAAAAATTTTTGACCGGGTACTTACATTGGTTGATGAATTTAAACCTGATGAAGTAGCGCTGGAAGCTCCTTTTTTTGGGAAGAACGTGCAGTCTATGTTAAAACTAGGTCGCGCACAAGGTGTGGCTATGGCAGCCGCACTTTATAGAGAAGTGCCCATTACGGAGTATGCTCCAAAGAAGGTAAAACAATCCGTTACCGGAAATGGTAATGCATCAAAAGAGCAGGTGGCCAAAATGTTGATGCAAATATTTAGTATTAAAGAGATGCCTAAGTTGCTCGATGCTTCTGATGCGCTGGCTGTAGCGGTATGTCATCATTATCAAAATGGATTATTGAAAAACAAGAGTAAATCGTGGGAATCTTTTTTGAAGGATAATCCGGAGAAAGTTAAATTAGTAACTAATAAGTCATAACGATCAAATCAATGTCAGCAGATACTTACCAACCTTCACCAACAAAAGGAAGACGTTATAAAAAAACGTGGATGTTTATGGAGCCGTCTACGCCCAAAGGAGTTACCATATTGGATCTGGGAACAAAAAATCCTTTTTCGGAATTTTTAACAGAAATTGGATACAACGTGCTTAACACACAAGGTGAAGATCTGGATGAGAATCCAGAATCAGTTTCGCAATACCAATCAGAGGTTACTACTGCTTTCGAAATATTTGAACACTTGTTAAATCCTCTAGGCGTTTTGAAGTCGATTAAATCTGATCGTCTTTTTGCGAGCATACCACTGTCGCTTTGGTTTGCTAAATCGTATCGGAATAAAAACGATCGTTGGGATCAGCACTTTCACGAATTTGAAGACTGGCAATTTGATTGGCTTCTCGAAAAGGCAGGATGGGAAATTGTGCGCAGGGAAAAATGGACCAGCCCTACAAAAATCAATGGCATCCGCCCTATTCTCCGATTATTTACTCCACGCTATTATATTGTTGAAGCTCGCAGAAAGAAATGAAAAGGATTCTGATTCTTGCTTTCAGCGATCTCAACCATGATGCCCGTGTGGCCAGGCAAATTAATTTTTTGTCCGATAAATATGCATTAACCATTGCCTGTTTTGATTCACCAGGAGAATGGAAGCACGAAATATTTCCTATTAAAAGAATAAAGCCTGGACTTTTTCAAAAAGCGATTGGCTCCATCTTTCTTCTTACAGGCTTATTTGAATCCGCGTACAAAGTGATTTACGATTTCCCGACTTTAAGAAAAAAACTGGAAACCAGAACCTTTGATCTGATTATAGCCAACGACATTGAAAGTCTGCCTTTGGCTTTTAAAATAAAAAAAACAGAGAAAATTCTTTTTGATGCGCACGAGTTCGCACCCAGGCATTTTGAAGACAAGTTGGTGTGGAGAATTTTCTTTCAGCGATTCAATAAATATTTATGTAAAGAATATTTACCACTGGTTGATCAAATGATCACCGTAGGATCGGGACTAGCCAATGAGTATGCCGCACACTATCCGGTAAAACCGGTTGTGGTGACCAACGCCAATTATTATGCAAAGCTTGCCCCCACTCTGGTGAATGAAAAAAGAATCAGGTTGATTCACCACGGTGCAGCCAACCCATCACGACAGTTGGAAATCATGATTGAGATGATGAATTACTTAGATGATCGGTTCTCGCTCGACCTCATGCTGCTAACCCCTTCAATAGCCAACAAGAAAACAAGAAGCTATCTGGATTCATTGAAA
This sequence comes from Bacteroidota bacterium, assembly GCA_947470895.1. GTDB lineage: Bacteria > Bacteroidota > Bacteroidia > Cytophagales > Cyclobacteriaceae > ELB16-189. The sequence continues at coordinate 22,596 of CANIVF010000056.1, read as the reverse complement.
GACTTAATTAAAGGCAATCCCAGAATCACCATCGTGCCTCCGGTAAAAAGCTCTGAGGTCGTTAACTTCATACATCCATATGATATGGGGATCTTCCTACTTCCTCCTATCAATTTTAATTATGCTAACACGCTTCCCAATAAATTATTTGATTTCATTCAAGCCAGGCTCGCTATTGGCATTGGCCCTACACCGGAAATGGCAAGTTTGGTAAATATTCATCACTTAGGAGTTGTGGCGAATGATTTCACCCCTCAGGCGCTGGCGCAACGAATAAATTCATTAACAGCAACCGAAATTTCATTTTTCAAACAACAGGCGGATAGAGCCGCACTTGAACTATCAGCCGAAAAGAATAAAGTTATTTTAAACGATCTTGTATCCAATCTGATTAAGTAAATAACGAATGGGCATTGTCATCCGCCACAGTATTTATTCTACTATTATCTCCTATGTAGGCGTTTTCATTGGTTACATGAACCTTCTTTACCTATATCCTAGGTTTCTTTCTCTTGAGCAAATTGGGCTTTTTCGCACCATCCAAGACGCAGCCATACTACTTGCTCCTTTTGCCCAATTTGGTCTCACTCAAAGTATCTTTCGGTTTTATCCTCAGTTCGTAAAAGACAAGGGAACATCGCACACGTTCATTACGCTCATCATGCTCATGGCGCTGGCAGGGTTTGCCATCTTCTTTGTTATTTTTAAAATCTTTGAAGCTCCCCTACTCTCTTACTTTCAAGACAACGCAAAAGAAATTATTCAATATTCATCATGGGTGATTTGGCTAACGTTGCTCCTCGTGATGATCTCCGCATTGGAAGCTTTCTCACGATCCTTACTAAAAACAATAGTTCCCAATTTGGTAAGAGAAATAGTAGCCCGTCTGTTACTTTCTGTTTTGGTACTTCTTTACTTCAGTGGAGCACTATCCTTTGATCAATTTGTTATTGGTTCTATTGTGACTTATTTAATCTGCCTCCTTATTTTAATTTCGTACTTATGGCAACAAGGTGAAATTTCTATTCAAACCAATTTCAAATCATTAGATCAGAATAAGTTCGCAGAACTGATTAAATACAGTTTACTCAGCTTTGCTGGCATGGCCGGTATGATCCTGATTGGCAAAGTGGATAGTATGATGGTTTCGGCCATACTTGGCTTAGCGTCTAACGCCATATACACAACTGCATTTTATATGGCTACCGTTATTGAAATTCCAAAGCGAGCTTTGAGTCAAATAACCATGCCGCTGATTTCAAAAGCATTTGAACAGAATGAAATGAAAGAAGTGGCATCCCTCTATCGAAAAACTTCTATTAACCAATTTATTATTGGTTCATTGCTACTTATTGGACTGTGGATTAATCTGGACAATATCTTTACCCTCATGCCTAAGGGCGATAATTTTGAACTTGGAAAATGGGTGGTGATCATCATTGGCTTTGGAAAAATGATGGATATGCTTTTTGGGCCAAGCAGCGAGATCATCGTTTTGTCAAAATATTACCAATTCAATATTGTTCTCATTATAATATTAGCTTCGATGGTCATTATCGCAAATAACATCTTGATTCCAAGATATGGAATTGAAGGTGCAGCCTGGGGTAGTGCTTTCGCATTAATTATCTTCAACTTGATCAAGTTCATTTTCATCTATATAAAATTTGGTATTCAGCCTTTCGCTTGGGCCACATTAAAAGTTCTGGTTATCGGAGGCCTGACTATAGCCATAAATACACTCCTTTTTAAATTTGAGAATACACTTATTGATCTTACATTCCGATCAACAGTCGTCACCCTAGTATTCACTTCACTCGTAATTTGGTCACAAGCATCTACCGATGCCAATAGCATTATTACCAAGCTGATTTCTGTGTTCAGAAAAAGGAATTGATATTAAAACTATTCAATCAGAAGAATATCAATTTTGCTTCGATGAATTCATTGTCATTCTTCCCCATTCAATAAAACAATGATCGTATTCCAAATAATCACTCACTCCTCAAAATAGAAACCAGCCTTTCGGTTAAACAACGTCTCGAATACCATTGAATATTTCCCGTAAGCTTGCCATTTCCCTTCTTCCATTCCGTGTAGTATTGCATCAAGCCTGATTTGATTCCTTCAGAATCACTTCTTTCTCTGATTAGTCCGGCATTGCTTTGCAGAAGTATTTCCGCTGCATCACCATCTGCAGGGCCAATGCCCAAAATAGGTTTTCCCGAAGCGAGGTATTCAAAAAATTTCCCCGGCAAATTTCCTGGAGCAATACTGGTGTGGGCCAGCACCAGTAACTGAAGATCGGTGGTTCCATACAACTTCAATAATTGATCATGCGGCACCTGATCGGTGAATCTGGTGATGGCCGAAAGCTGTTGATCATTTTTTACAAAATCCTTAAAAGATGAATTCACTTTACCGATAAACTCAATTGAAATATGTGATACAAAATCAGAGTCGAGCGTGCAAAGTGCTTTGATCGCCCGCATGACCGGTTTAGGATCACGCAATTCATCTACGATGCCCACATGCCGAATTGTAAACGTATCAGTGCGATGATGTTGAATGTCCGCAAAATCATCTTCATCAAAACCATTGGTAATCAAATCAACTTTTCTACCGCTCAATACTTCGAGCCGATGTACATGGTAAGGAGCAATCGTGATAACACGATCTGCAGTAGTAAGTACTTTCTTCTCAAGGTGTACATGCCTTTTTCTGGCAAGCGTAGTCAACGAAAGTGTATCGAGCAAATCCCATTCGCTCCAGGGATCGCGGAAGTCAGCAATCCATTGAAGTGCCGGATTCAATTTCTTTAATCGTAATCCAATGAGATGAATGCTATGTGGTGGGCCAGTCGTGATGATTTTTTCAATCTGGTTGCTGGCTACAAAATCAGTAAGATACTCTACTGATGGCTTAACCCAAAATACGCGTGCATCCGGAATAAAAAAATTACCTCTGATCCATGAGCTGATGTTTTGAAAGAACGTCTTTTTGCCTATAGAAATAAAATCGGCCTGCTGTGGAGTTTTCTTTCCCAACAAGGATGACAGTCTAAAAAACAATTGATAAGGTTCCCAAATGGGAAAACGAATTACCTCCACCGAATCTGGAACATCTTTTTGCAACGACTCATCTTCAATCGTGAATGAAGGATTCTCAGGAGTGAACACATAAGGCTCCCAGCCAGCACGCACCAGGTACTTGACAAACTTCAACCAACGCTGTACACCACTTCCACCGGAAGGAGGCCAGTAGTATGTAACGATCAATATTTTTTTGTTACTCATAACTTAGTTGATAATTAACCGTTGACAATGATCCATTGACAATCCTTTAAATCATAAGAACTCACGATAACCATAAGGTTTTATTTTCTCATCATAAAACCTACTTAAACATAATGATCAAGCTTGTATTTATTCTCAACTGTCAATTAATTCAATTATTTCCTCCACCTGATCTGGACTAAACCACTTCATTTCAACATCGCGTTTAAACCACGTGAGTTGGCGTTTAGCATACCTTCTAGTATTTCGTTTCAATAATCGAATCGCCTCATCTCGATCATAGTTTCCTTCCAGATATTCAAATACCTCGCGATAGCCTACGGTTTGCAAAGCATTCAGCTGACGCTTTAAAAAAAAACCTTTGGCTTCCTCAAACAATCCCTGTTCAATCATCACATCCATGCGCCTATCAATTCGCTCATAGAGTTTCTCACGGTCATGTTGCAAACCAATTTTTACAACATCAAAATCATGGGCGCGCTTTTCCTTCGCTCTCAGCTGGCTGGTTAACTTACCTGAGGCCCGGTATAATTCAATCGCTCTGATCAGGCGATGTGGATTGTTTTGATCAACCTGTTTGAAATATTCCGGATCAATGCTCATAACTTCATGTTGCAACAACGATAATCCATTTAATTCATATTCAGCAATGATTTGCTCACGCATGCCGGGTGGAACTTCGGGCATATCATCAAACCCTTCCAGAACAGCCTTGATATATAAACCTGAGCCGCCACAAAGTACAAGTATATCATGCGTCTTAAATAAGCGCTGTAAAAGCGCTAATGCATCTCGCCCATAAGTGCCTGCATCGTACGATTGATTAATGGAATGCGTGTTGATAAAATGATGCCGGATACGACTTAACTCATCTTTCGATGGCTTCGCTGTACCAATTTCCATCTCTTTATAAATCTGACGCGAATCGGCCGAAATAATTTCGGTCTTGAAATACTCCGCCAGGCGCAGCGCCACTTCCGTTTTACCTACGGCCGTGGGCCCAGCTATTACTATGAGTTTTTTGGATTGCACGGCCAAAATTAAACAATAGTCGAAGGTGCATAGTCAATAACACATAGTATTTCGCCTATAATAACTTGAATGGGTGTTTTTACGAACCTGGCCTTAAACTATGGACTGTTAACAATGGACTAATTTCCCTATCTTGCAAAACAAAAATTCGCCACTACGAATGATTAAGTACACCAATCAATTTCTTACCAAACTCGAAGATCTTATTGCCGAATCGGATTATGTAATGCGATATGAAAAGGGCAGCTTCAAATCAGGGTATTGCCTTTTGAAAGAACAGAAAATCATGATTATCAATAAGTTCTTTACTACCGAAGGAAAAATCAACGCACTGTTGGACATCCTGAAAAATCTGGAACTCGATGTAACCCGCTTTTCAGAGAAGAGTTTGAAACTTTACGAAGAACTTTCTCATACTGAAGTTAAACTGTAGATCAGGTTCATGAAAGTAACCTTTCTTGGCACCGGAACATCGCAGGGCGTGCCCGTAATCGGTTGCCAATGTGAAGTCTGCACCTCTATGGATTATCGCGATAAAAGACTTCGCTCTTCGATACACCTGTATATTGAAGGTAAAAATTTCGTTATCGATACAGGCCCTGACTTTCGCCAACAGATGTTACGCGAACAAATCAATAAGCTGGATGCGGTGCTTTTTACCCATGGTCATAAAGATCACATCGCTGGGCTTGACGATGTAAGAGCCTACAATTTTCTTCATAACATGGATATGCCCGTTTATGGCAATAAAGATGTGTTAAATCAACTTCAGGTGGAGTTTCACTATGCCTTTGGCGAACATCGCTATCCAGGAACGCCTCAAATGCTGCTTCATGAAATTTCGGAAGAAGAATTTGATACACATGGCATTCGTTTTACACCGTTGCCTGTTATGCATTTTAAACTTCCTGTGTTAGGATTTCGAGTAAACGATTTTTGCTACATCACCGATGCTAATTACATTCCTGATTCCACCTATGAAAAAATGAAAGGCACAAAGGTGCTGGTGTTGAATGCCCTGCAACGAGAAAAGCATATCTCGCATTTTAACTTACATGAAGCACTCGATGTAGCTACGAAAGTGGGCGCTGAACAAACCTATTTTATTCACATCAGTCACAAACTAGGACAACACAAACGGATCGAAAAGGAACTTCCAAATTCAGTAGCTTTGGCGTATGATGGCCTGACCATCACGATCTGACCGTGCATAATAACTACTATTTCCTCGCTCAACTCAGCAACCAGCTTCATCAAACGCTAAACGGCTTCAGAGTAGTTTCATGTTTCAGTCAAAATAAAGACGAGCTCATCATGGAGTTCAATAATAGTGATACCTCATTCTTCATCAAGGCAAGTCTGCAGGCAAATTTCTGTTGTCTATCCTTCCCGAAAAATTTTAGCCGGGCGCGAAAAAATAGTATCAATCTCTTCAATGAATCATTGATGAAAAAAGTATTGAATGTTCGCCAATATGAAAATGAAAGAAGTTTTTCCATTCAACTGGAAGATTCCTATTCATTGTTATTCAAAATGCATGGAAACCGGTCTAATGTGATTCTCGTCAAAGGTGAAAACGCCATCAGTCTTTTTAGAAATCATCAGGTTGGCGATCTCGATCTGAAATTATCACAACTGGATCGCACCATAGATTGGAGTAAGCAATCCTTTGTTCAGCATAGAGAAAAATTATCACATCATTATTTCACATTGGGCAAATGGGCCTGGCATTGGCTCGAAGAAAAAAAATTCAATACGAAAGACCTGGAAACGCAATGGAGTGAGTTTAATCGTATGAAATCGTTGATGGAAAAGCCTGATTACTTTTTGATCGAGCACGAGAGCAATTTGATTTTCTCCTTACTTCCTTTCGGAACAGTAAAAAAATCGTTGACTGATCCTATAGAAGCCATCAATGAATTCTTCCATACGTATTCTGTTACGGGCACGTTACATTCGGAAAAAGCGGTGATCCGAAAGCAGCTTTTCGATCAAATCAAATCAGGAAAAAATTACCTTGGAAAAAATCAATCAAAGCTAAACGAACTGCTGAACGACAACCATTATCAATTGTGGGGCGATTTAGTGATGGCGCACATGCATCAGATGAAAATGGGCATGAAGAGTGTCCAATTGAATACCTTCTATGACAATAGCATCGTGGAAATTAAACTGAAAGAAGAACTGAATCCGCAAAAGAATGCAGAAGTCTTTTATCGCAAAGCCAAGAACAAACAAATCGAAATTAATAAGTTGGAAGAAGCAATTGCGCAAAAGAAGATAGAAATTAAAAAATGGAATTTGTCTTTAGAAACTTTAGAGGCAACTGCAGATCTTAAAGAGTTAAGAAAAAACAACCCAGCTGCTTCAACCGGAAATAAAAACGCAGAAAAGCCATTGCCCTTCTTTGAATTTGAACACAAAGGATTTAAGATTTGGGTAGGTAAAAATGCCGAGAGCAACGATCAACTTACCTTAAAACATGCCTACAAAGAAGATCTTTGGCTGCATGCCAAAGATGTACCCGGCTCGCACGTGATTATCAAACATCAATCTGGCAAACCTTTTCCTAGAGATGTGATTGAGCGCGCTGCTCAACTGGCGGCCTATAATTCAAAAAGAAAAACAGAAACACTTTGTCCCGTTGCTTTCACTCCTAAAAAATATGTACGCAAAAGAAAAGGAGATCCTGCCGGAGCGGTGGTGGTGGAAAGAGAAGATGTAATGATGGTAGAACCTAAACTATAAATGAGTTACCAGTGGCCGGATACCCGAAACTGGTAACTCATCGCCTAAAGTTAGCTCACTAAGTGAACCTTAATCATGTTGGAGCGACCGCGCTCTTGTATCGGCATGCTGGCCAGAATGATAAAAATATCACCCGTTTTCACATGGCCATCGCGTTTTAAAATCTTCTCCACATCGGCAATTGTTTCGTCTGTGGACGAAGCCTTATCGTAATGATAAGCCTTGGTAGCCCAAACCAGATTCATTGCGTTGAGGATCGTATCATTACTTGTGAAGGCAAAGATGTTTGCATTCGGGCGGTGCGAAGATGCCTTGTAAGCGCTATACCCTAGCTGGGTCATACCCACAATGGCTTTGGCATTTACATCCTTGGCTAATTTACACGCGGTAAGAATTAAACTATCGTTAAAATAATTTGGTGAGTTAGGATCGATTTCACGGAACTTGTAAAAAATCTTGCCTTGCTTCTCCACCGAGTTGATGGTGCGTACCATACTACGGATTACTTCGATCGGATATTTTCCGGCAGCAGTTTCTGCAGAAAGCATCAATGCATCAGCTCCATCCATTACGGCATTAGCCACGTCATTGGTTTCGGCACGTGTAGGGCGAGGGTTTTCAATCATACTCTCCATCATCTGAGTTGCAACGATCACCGGCTTGGCAGCATTATTACATTTTTCTACCAACATCTTTTGCACCATCGGCACTTCTTCCATCCAGATTTCTACACCAAGATCACCACGGGCAACCATCACCGCATCGGTGGCAGCAATGATCGAATCTATATTTTCCAGCGCCTCTGGCTTTTCAATCTTGGCAATAATTCGTGTTGTTGAATTGTGCTTATTCAGAATCGCGCGAAGCTCATCAATATCCTGTGCCTTTCTGACAAATGACAAGGCCACCCAGTCTAATTTATGTTGCAATCCAAATTCAAGATCAGCCAAATCCTTTTCGGTCAGTGATGGTGCCGATACTTTGGTGAACGGCAAATTGATACCTTTCTTTGATTTCAAAGGCCCTCCGTAAATCACCTTACAAACCACGTCAATGTCTCGTACTTCAACGACTTTCAACTCTATTTTTCCATCATCAATCAAAATCATGTCACCTGCCTTTACATCGTTGGGCAGATTCTTATACGATGTGCTCACGATTTCGCGGGTACCCAGCAATTCACGCGTGGTGATGGTAATCGACTCTCCGGCATTAATTTCTGTACCCGGCTCTACATCATTTACTCTGATCTTGGGGCCTTGCAAATCCTGCAATAAGGCGATGTGTGTGCCCATTTCCTGATTAATCTCTCTTACAAAGTTGATCACCTTCAGGTGGTCTTCGTGCTTTCCGTGTGAGAAATTGAGACGAAATACATCCACTCCCTCTTTGGCGAGCGCACGAAGCATTTCTTTGTTATTTGAAGCTGGCCCTACGGTAGCTACAATTTTGGTCTTGTTGTAAGAGATCTGTTCCATTAAATGATTAAAAAATAAAGTTGTCCTTCGATTTTAAAGCACCCAAAGGTATAAAAGCGACTAATTCAATGGAAGCAATATTACGCAAGAGTTCTTGCAATCGATTGCTATTACCATGATCTTCACCCTGAATTAAAATTATATAGTCAAAGTGCGGAAACTCGGGCACTAAAAGCGTTCTGGCCTCACTTTCGTTAGGCTTGTTTCGAAATAATTTTAATTTATTCACCTCATTTTCGAATGAGAAATAAGAAAATGATGCTTCTGCATTATTCTTAAACTGCACTATTAAATCGCGTTGTTTCACCAATCTGGCCGATAATTGATTATTAATATCCCAGGCCAGCTTATAACCTTTGGCAGACGAAATAACGCCTATTAAATCAAAATCATAACTATATTCGATTTCAAGCCTTTTTTTCTTCATTTTTGCGGGCCGATATTTTAAGCGCAACTCTAAAAGTTTGACAATATTGCACCAAATCTCTTTATTTGCACAGATTTTTGAATACTCTAAACCTTTATAAACATGTCTGAAATCGCACAAAAAGTAAAACAGATCATCATCGACAAACTTGGCGTGGAAGAATCTGAAGTTACTCCTGAGGCAAGCTTCACCAATGATTTGGGAGCTGATTCCTTAGATACCGTAGAACTGATTATGGAATTCGAAAAAGAATTCAACATCTCCATCCCTGACGATCAGGCAGAAAATATCGCGACCGTTGGTCAGGCGATCTCTTATCTTGAGGAGAACGTTAAGAAATAATCAGTAAGAGATTCATCATCTCCGTCACTAACGTATTGTATGACATTTAAGCGAGTAGTAATAACAGGAGCAGGTGCATTAACTCCGATCGGAAATACTCTACCAGAATATTGGGAGGGATTAAAATCCGGTAAAAGTGGTGCAGCACCCATAACTAAGTTTGACACTACGCTTTTTAAGACCAAATTCGCCTGTGAAGTCAAGGGCTTCAATTTTGAAGACTTTATGGATCGCAAAGAAGGCCGAAAAATGGATCCGTTCTCTCAATATGCCATGGTGGTGGCTGACGAAGCTATAAAAGATGCCAACCTTCCTCTATCCGAATTGAACCCTGATCGCGTTGGCGTAATCTGGGGATCGGGTATAGGAGGGTTGCTTACTTTTCAGGAGGAGATGAAAGCTTACGTAAAGGGTGGAAACAATCCTCGTTTCAATCCTTTCTTTATTCCTAAAATGATCCCAGACCTCAGCGCAGGTCACATCTCCATTAAATATGGTTTCCGCGGTCCTAATTTCGTAACCGTATCCGCATGTGCATCTTCTACCAATGCTATTTATGACGCTTATACCTATATCAAATTAGGTAAGGCTGATATTATAGTGAGTGGTGGATCTGAAGCTGCCGTTTGTGAAGCTGGCGTTGGTGGATTCAATGCGTTGAAAGCATTATCGGAAAGAAACGATTCGCCTGAAACTGCGTCAAGACCTTACGATAAAGATCGAGATGGTTTCGTGTTGGGCGAAGGCGCTGGCGCAGTGATTCTGGAAGAATACGAACACGCAAAAAAACGCGGTGCAAAAATCTATGCGGAAATTATCGGTGGAGGATTATCTGCTGATGCTTATCACATTACCGCACCGCACCCTGAAGGAGCCGGCATCACTAAAGTAATGGAAAACGCATTGTTGGAAGCTGAAATTACTCCCGATCAAGTAGATTATATCAATACCCACGGAACCTCCACTCCTCTTGGCGACCTGGGCGAAATCAAGGCTATCCAAAAAGTATTTGGAGAGCAGGCCTATAAAATGAATATCAGCTCAACCAAATCCATGACTGGCCATCTTTTGGGAGCTGCGGGTGCTATTGAAGTGATTGCATGTCTCCTTGCGATCAATGAAGGAATCATTGCACCTACTATTAATCACTTCGTAGATGACGAAGGATTAGATCCCCGTCTTAATCTAACCTTTAACAAGGCACAGAAAAGAGATGTAACCATAGCGCTAAGCAACACGTTTGGCTTTGGTGGCCACAATGCTTCGGTTCTTCTCAAGAAAGTAGAGTAATCCACCAGGATGTGTGGAATTTACTTAGTTTATCAAAATCAACTTCCAAGGATGATAAAAAACTGGTCACGGCCATTCGTACCATTGTTGGCATATCACCATCCAATCTCGCGCTTTATAAACTAGCTACACTCCACAGTTCAAAATCAACCGAGAAAAACGGTTATCGCGAATCAAACGAAAGATTGGAATATCTGGGCGATGCTATTCTTGGTGCGGCTGTGGCCGATTATCTTTTTAAAAAATATCCTTTCAAAGACGAAGGTTTCCTTACTGAAATACGTTCCCGCATTGTGAACCGGGAATCACTTAACAACCTGGCGCGCAAAGTTGGCATTGGAGCTATCGTTCAGTTTGACAATAAAAACAATCACCTGCAGCAAGTTATTTTAGGGAATACCCTGGAAGCGTTGGTGGGTGCCGTGTATTTAGACAAAGGATACCTGAGCACCAAAAAATTTGTAATCGACAAACTGATTCAGCCTTACTTCGATTTAGATGTAGTCGTGAATTCAAACCTGAATCACAAAAGTAAAGTGATCGAATGGGCCCAGCGTGAAGGGAAAGAAATCCGATTTGAAATCACGGAAGTACGAAAAGGAAAAATGGGAAAAGAGTTTTCCGCTCAGGTATTTATAGCGGATCAGGCCTATGGCACAGGCTTTGGTTTTACCAAAAAGAAAGCTGAGCAGGATGCCGCTGAGAAAACAAATACGATGTTAAATATCTCATGAGTAAATCACTTCGCATTGGCGGGGCCACGGTAAACCAAACCCCCATTGACTGGAACAATAATATTGCGAATATTATTGATGCAATCACCGAAGCGAAAAAGAAGGATGTTCGTATTCTGAGTTTTCCGGAATTGTGCTTAACCGGATATGGCTGTGAAGATCTTTTTTTAAGTGATTGGCTTAGCGAAAAAGCGTGGACACATTTACAATCCATTATCCCACATTGCGAATCGATCACAGCCTGCATCGGTTTACCCATTCGAATGGATGGAATTACCTACAACGGTGTGTGTGTCATTCACAATCAAAAAATACTAGGTATCACGCTCAAACAAAACCTTGCCAGGGATGGAGTTCATTATGAGCCACGTTGGTTCAATGCCTGGCCTGCTGAAACGGTAAAGCCAGTCCAAATTCATGGGCAGTCCATTCAGGTTGGTGATCTCACGTATGAAATCGAAGGAATCAGGTTTGGTTTTGAAATCTGCGAGGATGCTTGGCGAAAAACCAAACGCCCCGGGTATCGCTTGCAAAAAAGAGGTGTAGATCTCATTATCAATCCAAGCGCCAGTCATTTTGCACTTGGAAAAAGTGAATTACGCGAACAGGAAGTCGTGGTTGATGGCTCCCGCCTGTTTGATTGTGCATATCTCTTCGTTAACCTGTTGGGAAACGAAGCTGGCAGAATGATTTATGATGGCGACATAATTGTTGGACAGCGTGGAGAAATTCTAAAAATTAATAACCGGTTATCATTAAGATCATTCAATCTTCTTACGTGCGATATCGATTTTGAAAATCCGGCTAAATCAGAATCATGGCCTATTACCGATGGAAAAGAAAAAAATGAAGAATTAGCACGGGCTACTTCATTGGCTTTATTCGATTACTTGCGCAAGAGTAAAGCTAAAGGTTTTGTATTAAGCTTAAGTGGCGGTGCCGACTCATCGATGTGTGCTGTATTAGTAGCCGAAATGGTGAAGCGAGCTTCCAAAGAATTAGGTTGGATTGAGTTTATTTCCAAGACTGGCATTACCTCCGTTTCAAATGTAAAACAAGCCGTCAATGAATTGCTCACGTGCGCCTATCAAAGCACAAAGAACTCCTCACAAACAACGCTTGATGCTGCTCAAACATTAGCTAAAAGTATTGGTGCTTCTTTTCATTCCTGGCAAATTGACGAAGCAGTAAACTATTACACGCATCAAATCGAAAAAGTACTTGAACGGCCTCTTACGTGGGATTCTGATGACATTGCCTTGCAAAATATTCAGGCCAGAAGCAGATCGCCCATCATTTGGCTGTTGGCCAATGTTAGAAAATCCGTTCTGCTCACTACATCAAATCGTAGTGAGGGTGATGTAGGATACGCTACCATGGATGGCGACACCAGTGGAAGCCTTGCTCCTATCGCAGGTATTGACAAGCCTTTCATTATTCAATGGCTTAAGTGGGCCGAAAAAGAACTGGACTATCCAGGTCTTTCATTGGTAAATACATTGCAACCGACAGCTGAATTAAGACCTCTTGACAAGACTCAGACAGACGAAAAAGATCTCATGCCTTATTCCATTTTAGTTGCCATCGAAAAATTAGCGATTCGTGATAGAAAATCTCCTTTAGAAATCTTCACAGCGTTAGCTAAGGTTCAAGGTTCTCTCCCCATTGACTCCTCCACTCTTAAAGGTCATATCACGAAATTCTTTCGTTTGTGGGCTGCCAACCAATGGAAAAGAGAGCGTCTGGCCCCCTCCTTTCATTTGGATGATATAAATGTGGATCCAAGGAGTTGGTGCCGATTCCCTATACTTTCCGGTAGCTTTGAGGAAGAATTGATTCAACTGGATAACATTTAGGCCCATCTTGGGCATTAGGCATTAGTGCTTATATTTGCTCTGTTAGGCCGGAAAGTTCCTGGCCTTTTATATTCAATACCTGTATGATTAATTATATTATTTGGAACGGAAGCCCCGAAATTCTATCACTGGGTTCATTTTCACTCCGTTGGTACGGCTTATTGTTTGCCCTTGGGTTTTTGATAAGCCAGCAGTTGATGTATTACATCTTTCGCAAAGAAGGAAGACCAGAGAAACATGTAGATACGCTTACCGTGTATATGGTTGCTGCTACCATTTTGGGTGCACGGCTGGGACATGTGATTTTTTATCAACCCGAACTATTTGTTACTGACCCCCTCAGTATTCTTCTACCTTTTGAATTTTCCCCATTCAAATTTACCGGCCTAATGGGCTTAGCCAGCCACGGAGCAGCTTTTGGAATTTTGTTTGCCTTGTGGCTATTCAGCCGAAAGAAGAAACATGAGATGGGATATCTTCAGATTCTGGACAGAATTGTTATTGTGGTTGCACTAACGGGTGCCTTAATCCGGTTAGGAAATTTTTTCAATTCAGAAATTATCGGCAAACCTTCGGATAACAATCCATTCAGTGTGGTTTTTATTAATCGGATTACGGAAGGACTCATGGAATACAAAGCCAACTCCAACCCTACCGAATCGATCAACGTGGAAAAAGATGAAGATCTTCAGAAAAAGGCTGAAGGAAGAGTTCCGTTAACCATCTATGTATTCTTTAAACCAGGTACCAGCACGGAAGCAGCTAATCAATTTCTAACAGTCGATGTGAAATATTTCCTCAGCTATTATGATGAATTTATTGATGAGCCCGGCAATACACCTTTAACCTATCAACTTACAACAGAAGCATCAGGCAATCTTGCAGCAAGGGTAAGCACATCGGGTATTGCCAGGCACCCTGCGCAACTTTATGAATCCATTTCGTGCGTAATTCTATTTATAGTACTTTTTTTAATGTGGTATAAGGATAAAGAAAAATTACCTACCGGCCGGATTTTTGGTGTATTCATGATTGTGCTTTGGAGCTTAAGATTCGCTTATGAATTTCTAAAAGAGAACCAGGTTTCTTTTGAAAATCAATTACCGATTAACATGGGCCAAATCTTAAGTATCCCGCTCATCATGGCAGGCGTGCTCATTCTAATTTGGTCATACCGAAATTCCCCAGCCAATAATTCAAAACCAAGTTGATTGAATTCTCTCGAGTAGTTAAATCTTGGATCCCGCTCCTTTGGGTATTGTTGTCATTTATAAGCAGCCCTGCAGGAGCGCAAAAAATAGCGAGAGATTCTTTGGCTGTGCTTAAACAAGACACTTTACCCAATAGAGTGCTCACTATTAATCGGGTGATTATTATTGGTAACAAAGTAACCAAGGAAAGAATCATTTCGAGGGAACTGAGTTTGAAAACCAATGACACAATAAGTAGCAAAAGGATTGATCAGGTGTTGGTGCTCGATCAGCGTAAAATTTATAATCTCCGGTTGTTCAACACGGTCACCATTCAATCGCTGGAACTTACACCGGGCCAGATTGATTTATTAGTGGAAGTGAGCGAGCGCTGGTATACCTTTCCTGTTCCGATCTTTGAGCTATCCGATAGAAATTTTAATGAGTGGTGGCAAAATTATAATCACGACCTGGGAAGGGTTAACTACGGCCTGCGCCTGTATCAATATAACTTTCGCGGGCGCAATGAAACGTTGAGGTTGACGGCACAATTCGGTTTTGTAAGAAGGTTTGATTTAACCTATCGCATTCCATACATCGACAAAAAACAGAGGCATGGATTAATCATTGACTTTAACTATGGCGAACCTAAAAACCTGGCCTATTTGACGGAAGATCATAAATTAAAATTCTTAGAAGAACGAAAGACCTTAAAGGTTTCGCAGGGATTTAACATTTCGTATACGTTCCGAAAATCTTTTTACGAAACTCATTCGTTAAGCTATACATATCAAAACAATCGGGTTGTAGATACCATCGCCTACTTAAATCCGAACTATTATAAAGATGCTTCGATTAGGCAGCAATACAGTTCGATCACCTACACGTTTAATTCGGAACACCGCGATGTGATTGCATATCCGCTCAAAGGATATCAAATAACTGCCTTCGCACAACGAACAGGATTACTGATTGACTCTGACGTGCAACAATGGGAGCTGAATCTTACCTATGCAAAATTTATTGACCTTGGGAAAAATTACTTCTTGTCCAACTTCTCCTCGGCATATGTAAGTACTCCTGCCCAGCAACCTTACTCCTTTTTCAGTGCCTTAGGCTATCGCAAACAATTTGTGAAAGGCTATGAAGTTTATGTTATTGAAGGACCAAAATTCTTCCTCAACAAAACCACACTTCGAAAAAGAATCTTATCCAGGACCTGGCAGTTGGATGATATGCCAATAGAACAATTCAGACATTTTCCCCTCGCCATCTACTTAAAAGGCTACTTCGATATGGGTTACGTAAAAAATTATCCCTATTATGAAGACCTCCAATTAAATAACCGACTATCCAATAAAATGCTAATCGGTACAGGAGGAGGTTTTGATATTGTTACTGCGTACGATGCTGTAATACGACTAGAGTACACGTTCACCAGAGAAAAAACACACGGCTTCTTTTTCCACATGAAGAAAGAGTTTTAGTAGCGTTTGAATACTTTTTTCTTTCCACGTTGAAACTCATACCATACACCCACGGGTTTGCCTTGTTCATATTGGCCAGTAAACTCAAGAACACCATCCCTGTCGTAAAATTTCCAATCACCATGCTCGTGGCCATTTAAGTATTCACCGTGTTGAATTAAAATACCCTTACTGCTATAAATTCTGGTCTCTCCATAAGGCATTCCATTGCTATAATTTACAGAACGCTCAACAGCGCCATGTTCAAAATAATGAATCCATGTATTTGCATATCGACTATTTTCATAAACTCCCTTACGCTGTAAAGTTCCGGACGGATGAAAGTACCAGGCAGAGTCCTGTAATTGGCCCATCCTCCAGGTTTCCTTGCCTTGCACTATTTCAGTTGGATAGAAATAAATAACAGCACCATGAAGCACTCCTTGTTCAAAATTTTCGATGGCGCTTTTCTTTCCAGAAGGATAAAAAGAGGTCCATTCACCCATTTTATTGCTATTAACTACGCATCCCTTGGCCCTGATTTGGCCTGTTGTATAGTATTCTGTTTTTTCTACTTGAGCAGGAGACACAAAATAGGATAACATAAGAAATATACCTGAGTATAGTCTGTTCATGATTTTTTGCTTAAATTAGTTATGAATCTATCGTTTGTGAGCAAATCAGTCATGATTTTGGGACTCATCCTATTTGCAAAAATAGCGATTGGCCAGAGCATTTCTACTCAAATGGGGGCTCGTGCAACCGGCATGGGCTATACCTCCTCTGGCATCAAAGACGAATGGAGTATATTCAATAACCCCGGGGGATTGGGAAAAATCAATCAAGTAAATACAGCCTTTGCATACGAAGTGCAGGCGCAATTAAAAGGCGCAAACCGAATGGCCTTTGTATTCAACAGACCGCTCAAGTGGGGTACACCATCGCTAGGGGTGTTTCGATTTGGAGATGACTTATACAACGAGCAGGTTATATCCTTAGGTTTTGGAAACCAGTTGGGAATAGCCTCGCTGGGTACCAAGTTAAATGTGATCCAATACAGGGCAATTGGTTTTGGTGTTTCCACTGCGCTAAGTCTTGATTTCGGTGGCATGGCAGAACTCACTGAAAAACTATTCATCGGAGCGTATATCATAAATCTTACCCAATCAAAAATTGGTGAAGATGAAGAAAGGTTACCTACTCGGTTAACGGCCGGGCTAACGTATAATCCAGAAAAGAATATTTCGATCACCAGCGAACTATCCAAAGAATTGGAATATGAGACAACCTGGCGCACCGGTCTTGAATACTCATTTCACCAAAAGGTATTTTTTAGAACGGGTTTTAATCTCCATCCAAATGCTGGTTTTTTCGGTATTGGTGTGGCTAAGAAAAAAGTAACGTTTGATTATGCTATCCAATTCAATCCTTTAAAAGGCGCCTCGCATCAGGCATCAGCTAGTTATTGGTTTTCGCAGAAAAACAAAAAGTGAAACGTATACTCACCATATTGATTTTTCCTGTGTGCTGGATTGTAAACGCGCAAGTATCTCCCAAAAAAGAGGTTGACCTTGAACGATTAATCGATGAGATTTTCGCTATTCAGGATGAGGACATCAACTACGAAGATCTCTACGAGAATCTTGCCCAGCTATATTCCAATCAGGCAGACTTAAATACGATCACCGAAGAACAACTACGATCACTATTTATTTTGAACGAATCACAAATTCAATCTTTTCTAACGTATCGCATCGAAGCAGGTCCTTTTCTTTCGGTTTACGAACTCCAGAATATTACTGGCTTGACGGAAGATATCATCCAAAAACTAAGTCCGTTCGTCACGGTGCGCGATGAGGCAATGAGCTTCAACAAAAATTTAATAACACGCATCTTGAATGAAAAAAATAACTACCTGATTCTCCGCTTCGATCGCACCATGGAAGAAAAAAAAGGTTATAAAAAAAGTACAACGCCCTCTGGCAAGTACTTTGGTTCTCCCGATCGGCTATACACCCGATTTCAAACACGGAGAACAGGAGATTTCAGCTTAGGTTTCACAACGGAGAAAGATGCTGGAGAAAAAATAACATGGTCACCCTCGAAGAAGCAATTTGGAGCCGATTTCGTTTCATTTCATGCACAGGTGATGAATAAAGGTAAAATTAAGAACCTCGTACTCGGTGACTTTCAATCACAATTTGGTCAGGGATTAGTTTTAGGATCAGCGTTTGGTATTGGTAAAAATTCAGAAGCAGTAACTACGGTGCGGAGAGGCAGTCTGGGATTTTTACCATACACCTCGGTGTACGAAGCACGATATTTACACGGAGCAGCTATGTCTTATGCTCTTTCTAAACGACTCACGCTTCATGGTATGTTTTCATCACGATGGCGGGATGGCAGTATTAAACAGGATACCACAGAAGATTCTTCTGATCTAATATCATCTTTTCAATTTACAGGGCTACATCGTACACCTTCAGAAATAGCTAACCGAAGTACAGTACAGGAAAGAAATATTGCAGGCGTAGTTAACTACAAATTCAAAACGTTAGATATTGGGGCATTACTCCATCAAACACAATTCAGTGCTCCGCTTGTACCCACCACCAATATCTATAATAAATTCTATTTTCAGGGACGTGAGAATACCAACGTAGGATTCTTCCTCAATTACAGTTGGAAAAATTTTTCCTTTTTCAGCGAAGGTGCTCTCACGATCAACAAAGGAACAGGCGTAATTGCCGGGATTATAGGAAGCATCACTTCATCATTAGACATCTCTCTGCTGTTCCGAAAGTATGACCGCGATTTCTATAGCTTCTATAGCAATGCGCTGGCGGAAAATTCCAATCCGCAAAATGAAACCGGTATGTATTGGGGATGGAAATACGTGTTCAATAAAAAGTACTCTTTCTCCGGCTATTTTGATTTATTCCGATTCCCATGGCTACGCTATCGAAGTTATACGCTCTCCAATGGAAATGAATGGTTAGCACGACTCAGCTATAAGCCATCGAAAACCATCTCACTCTTTCTACAGGCAAGAGAGGAAACTAAAGTCAGAAATAACTCCGATCACACCAATCTTTACCAGACCGATGCTGGTACAAAACGCAATTACTGGATCAATGTGGACTATCAGATAAATGCAAGACTTTCATTTAAAACAAGGGCTCAGTTTAGCACGTATTCTTTAGCGGATCAACATTCAAAAGGCATGGTGCTTTTACAAGATATTACCTGGAATTCAGGAAAATTTTCTGTTAGCGGTCGCTATGCATTGTTTGATACCGATGATTACGACAACCGGCTTTATATCTATGAAAAGGATGTATGGTTGGCCTTCTCATTTCCCGCTTATTACGGGGTAGGTGTAAGGAATTATCTTATTTTTAAATATTCCGTATCCAAAAAAGTCGATATCTGGCTGCGTTGGGCATATGTAAGCTTTAGAGATCGCGACACAGTTGGATCTGGTAGCGAAGCTATTGAGGGAAATATCAGAAATGATGTTAAATTTCAAACTCGAATTCGATTATAAGTGCCATGCATGCTGTAAAACTGATTACACCCACTGTATTTTTCATGATGTGCCTGGGGCTAACACTCTTCGTATTTATTTATAAATACATTTTTAAGAGAAAAGGACGATAAAGAAATCGATTCAAACCACCGCCTAATACATCTTATCGCATCTATCCGCAATCTTATCGAAAGAACGGCCTGAATGAATTTAAAGGTTTGCAGATTGAGGTCTTTAAATCCCAAAACCCATGAGAAAGATCAATACTATCCTCACCTTCATATTGGTGTCTTTGTTTCTACTTACTGTCGCGTCCTTCTCATTTGCTCAAACAACCAAGAAAGCTTTAGAACTTCCGGAGTTTAAAAGTATTTATGTTAACTCCAACTATATCGTGTATGTAAAGCAAACGAACAAACAAGAAGTTACAGTGGAGGCTCTCACTGAAATATGGGAGCTCACCACCGTGAAAGTCGAAAATGGAGTATTGATGGTAAACGTAGAGCGTAAACCAGACAACCCCAATAAAAGTATTTGGGCTAAGATTGATGACATTAAAGTAAAACCAACCATGAAGTTGATGGTAAGTGTAAAAAACATCAACGAGCTGCAGGTTAACAGTGGTGGTAAAATCATTTCAGAAAACTCCATCGCGTCCGATTACATCGCCTTGTCTGTTTCAGGCAGTGGCGGTATCGATCTGGATCTAAAAGGAAATAACCTAAAAACTGAAATTAGTGGATCAGGAAATGTAACACTTAAAGGCTATGCAACCACCAATGACATTGTCATCAGCGGAGGTGGAAGTATGAATGCCTTCTCCTGCGAACTGGAATCGGCTAAAGTAAAAATGAGTGGATCAGGCACATGCGAACTTACTGTCTCCGCTAACCTGGATGTTGTTGTGTTGGGCAGTGGTACGGTAAAACATAAAGGCAATACCAAAAACGTAAGCAAGAAAGTATACGGATCTGGTGCTGTAGATAGAGCCTATTGAAAAATAGGCAGTAGGCAAATGCAAAAGGCAATCGTTTACGGTTTGCGTTCTTTTGTATTGCATTTGCTTACTGCTTATTTTTTCTACCATCCAATTCCATAGTCTTCACCATGGTTGCTGGAGCCGCCCCAGAAGCTACCATGCTGCCAATCAAAATAAATGGCATTGATTGGACCGCTGGTGCGGTCATCAAAGCGAAGGCGATAGCCCATACCTTGCAATTCCTTTCTTACATAGAAAGGAGTGCTATCGTGTAACAAAATATTTCCAGCCTTAGGTTCGCGATCTTCTCCTCCTAAGGAGAGGCGAAGTTGATCGGTATTTATGTTAGGCGCTTCTGTTGCTTCTTGCACCGTCATTCCAAACTCTACTATATTCAAGAAAAATTGTAACAAGTTTTGGTCCTGCGAATCACCGCCTTGCACAGCAAAGGATAAAAATGGTTTACCATCTTTCAATGCCATGGTAGGTGTGAGCGTAACACGTGGTCGCTTTCCTGGTTCCACTACGTTGAAAGGATTCTCCTTCGGATTAGTAACAAAACTTTGCATACGCTGACTCATACCGATACCAGTCTTACCCGCAATACATGCCGGATTCCAACCGCCACTTGGTGTAATCGATACTACCCAACCTTCTTTATCTGTAGCTTCCACGGAAGTGGTGCCTAAGAATACCTGATTCAAATACTCTTCTGTCAAAGGAGATGTGTAAGTACCCCTGGAAGCCTGTGATAATTGTTTCAAATAATCTTTATATGGATTTACTTTTCCTTCGAAAGGATACGGATCACCAGGTGCTGCCTTAGGATCGTTGCGTTCCCAATTGATGGCCTTGATTCTTTCCCTGGCGTATTCTTTGGATAACAATCCCTTTATGGGTTCTTCCGGTGCGAAGTAAGGATCGCCATAATAGAAATCGCGATCAGCAAAGGTGAGGTTCATCACCTGATAAAGTGTGTGAATGTAGCGCGCTGAATTGAATCCCATGGATTTAAGATCAAAGTTCTCCAGCATGTTTAACGCTTGCAGCATGACAGGGCCTTGCGTCCAAGGTTGCATTTTATAGACATCAATGCCTTTATAGTTTACTACCGTAGGTTCTTCGGTGATCACTTTCCAATTGGCGAGATCTTGCTCAGTAATCAAACCGCCTTGCTCCTGCGAACTACGTGCATACTCTTTGGCAATATCTCCTTTATAGAAACGATCATAGGCAGCATAGATAGCTTCTTTGCGATTCTTACCTTTCTTTAAAGCCTGTTGCTCTGCATCAACTAATTTCTGCAGCGTGGCCAATAAATCCTTTTGCACAAAGATCTCTCCGGCAACTGGCGCCTCACGCTTATCTCCCAAATGAGGAAGAAATACTGCTTTGGAATAAGGCCATTGCTTCAATCGCTCCTTTTCACGTTCAAAACTATTGGCGGTTTGTGCTTCGATGGGATAACCATCTGCTAATTGCATCGCGGGTGTGAGCACATCTTTCAAACTCATCGTTCCATACTCGGCCAACATCAACATTAAACCTCCGGGAGTACCAGGAGTCACTGCGGCTAACGGACCATACTGAGGAGGATAGTTCATGCCTTTGCCTTTAAAGAACTCTGCCGTTGCACCGGTAGGCGCTACACCCAATGCATTGATTGCAATCACCTTTTTTGTTTTTGGGTTGTAAATCAATGTTTGCGTTTCTCCTCCCCAACTTAGTACATCGAACATCGTGCAAGTGGCTGCCAGCATCGCACAAGATGCGTCAATAGCATTACCGCCCTTACTGAAGATCATCGCTCCTGCTGTAGCGGCCAATGGCTTTCCGGTGATGGCCATCCAGTGTTTTCCATGAAGGGGTGGCTTTTGAGTGGTTACCGGAAGGTTATTGAACGATTGACCTGTGGCGAGAAAACTGATGCCCGCTACAATCACACCGAGTACTAGTAGTTTTATTTTCATTGTCTTTCGATTAGCTTTAATTTATAGTAAGGGCAGGAAGATACCTGAATTTACAGAGGCTAAAAAACATTGACTTCCTTAAGGACTAAAACTTCCACCAACGGAAATTTCATGAATCAGAACCAGGAAATCATTACCAAATTTTATCAGGCCTTTCAGCAGCGCGATTGGAAAACCATGCAATCGTGTTATCAACCTGAAGCACGATTTAGTGATGCCGCCTTTCCGAATCTAAATAGTGATGAGGCGAAAGCCATGT
>CANIVF010000055.1 GCA_947470895.1 Bacteroidota bacterium | reverse complement strand
GCCAAAGTGTGTACGTGGAATGGGCGGGCTAAAGCCAGGATTACACCACTAAGCTGTATAGCAGGGCCAGGATCATTTGTTAAACCTGTATAGTTATTTTAGGACTAGACACAATCGAGGTTTTCCCGTAGATATCCCGTATATATCCCGTACATAACCCGTAGATATCCCGTATCTATAGAGGTACGGATTATCTACGGGTGAACTAAAGGATGATATGCGCTAAGATTCATCGCATGAAAGCTTGGCTGCTACCTCGTACACAGATCTCACATAAGGGAAAGGTTTCAAATGCTGGCTTACCTTTGGCCATTTACGGCATACTGATTGGTAGGAAGGTGATGCGTCAGGCTGCTCAAAAGCACCTGCGGTAAAGGTCAATTCATAAAAAAACGCCTGCGTTTTCACACAGGCGATTTTCATTTTTTGAGTTATCTTATTAGTTATTAAGAATCACTTCTTTCGTATCGGTAATCACAGCCGGCATATTTTTTTCTTTGAACATGCGGTTATAATTATTGATATCCTTCTGGATCAATTCATTCATCTGTTGCTTGTACTTTGTCCAATCGGCTTCTACATTCCAAGCGGAGTCTCCCGCCTCGGGGCCTCCGCGTCATCCAACAACCTGACTAAAATGCTCCTCCATGTCAATATTCATTTACACCGCCTAACGTATTGGTTTCATCGTTCACATTGCGCGGAGTCCCCGAAACGGGAGACTCCGCTAGGAAGGAGAACGGAAGACTCCGCTAGGAAGGAGTAATTCAAACAACTAGTGAGTCATGATTTCTAAAACAGGTTTATTTTGATTATCCTGAAAAGCATAACTTACCGAAAAAGTGATCACATGATAAAAAGATACCCGATCGTATTGGCAATCCTGCTTAGTTCTGCAACAGCCTTTGCACAATATATAAAACTGGATAGCAAAACAAAGACCGCGCTTGACAGGGTGGACAAAGAAAAAATAAAAAATCACATCACGTATCTCGCTGATGATAAATTGAAAGGCCGCCAACCTGGCAAGGAAGGCTATCAGATGGCCGTTGATTATGTGGTAAATCAGTTCACTCAAATCGGAATAGCTCCGGGTGGTGATCATGGAACCTATCTTCAAAAATTAATATTGCGCAGAGCTACCGTTGATAACAAAATAGCCAAAGCGGTATTGATCGATCGATCAGGAAATGTGGATAGCCTTGCAGCAGGTAAAGATATTTTTATAGTTCCTGGTGTTATTCAAAATGAAGTGCTGGTAGAAGCGCAATTGGTTTTTGTAGGCTATGGCATCGATATCCCCGGTAAATATTCTGACTATGCCAACATTGATGTAAAAGGGAAAATCGTTGTCTTTCTAAATGGCTCACCGCAAGGCATGGACTTACCTTCCACCATCATGGCGCACTTTAACAACCCCGCGTCCAAAATAGAAATCGCGACTCAGAAAGGAGCCATTGGTGCTATTGTGGCACCGGCCTCTCCCAATGCTGCAATTAGTTCATCAGGCACAACTACTGCGGCAATGAATCCTGAGAAAACGATTGCCTATGGCCGCTCAGTAGCGGACAATCTTAAGGCATTTAGCCGTTTGCCATATACTACACTGCAACGATTATTTTTCAACTCCAACAGAAATCTTCAGCAATCGTTAGCTGATTTAAGAAAAGGAACTGCCAGTTCGTTTGAACTATCTTCTGCATTAAGACTCAAGTACACTTCATCCTTTTCAGATATCGAAAGTTATAATGTGATTGGAAAAATAACAGGCACCGATAAAAAATTGAAAGATGAATACGTAGTTCACACTGCGCATCTCGATCATGTCGGTATTGGCAAACCAATTAAAGGCGACTCCATCTATAATGGCGCTCACGATAATGCTTCGGGTGTGGCTTCGCTCCTCGAAATTTCAAGAGTGTATAAGGAATCGACCAAACCATTGCGATCTGTTTTAATTGTGATGGTGACTGCCGAAGAAATGGGCTTACTGGGTTCTGCCTATTTTGCAGGCAATCCTACCGTTCCTAAATCACAGATTGTAGCGGATGTAAATACCGACATGCCTACGCTCATTGCTCCCCTATTGTCGGTGGCACCTTTGGGCGCAGAACATTCCAGCCTGGTTACGAATGTAGATTTTGCCTGTCAACAATTAGGCATTGTGCGACAGCAAGATCCCATGCCGGAAGAAGTACGATTTATACGCAGCGATCAATACAGTTTTGTATTACAAGGTATTCCAGCACTGCATGTGAAGTATGGAACACTGACAAAGGACAATTCATTTGATCTGGTAGCATTTACCAAAACATGGCGCGATGAAAATTATCATCGTCCTTCAGATGAGATCACCAACAATTTTGATTTTGATGCAGCACGAAAATATGTCCAATTAAATTTTCTCATCAGTTATTCGATTGCTAAAACCCGTGAGCGGCCAACATGGAATAAAGGGGATTTCTTCGGACAACGAACAACAAAGTGAAACTTATAAAAAAATTACAGCCAGTATATTAAGTAACCCATTAAGGGCAAGACCTGTTTTTTATCGTCATTGACATGGATACGCAAAGATTAAGTTAAGATGAAAACCAAAAATCCCAGACGCGACTTTCTAAAATTATCACTCGCTACCACAGCAGGCCTCGCAGCCACCACCATTCCTGATAGCTTTGGTAGCTCACTGAAAAGAACATCCTACGAATTGGATTATAGCACCATGCCATCCAACCCTACTTCGTCCATTCGGTTTTCAGTAATCGGTCTTAATCATGGGCACATTTATAGCCAGGTATCAGCCATCATTCGCGGAGGCGGAAAACTGGTTGCCTTCTATGCCAAAGAGCAGGATTTGGCGAACGCATTTGCTAAACAATATCCGGATGCGAAGATCGCCAAGGGTGAAAAGGAAATTCTGGAAGATGATTCCATTCAATTGATCGTGAGTGCATCGATTCCTGATGAGCGTGCTCCATTGGGTATTCAAGCCATGAAGCACGGTAAAGATTTTATGGTAGACAAGCCGGGCATCACCACCTTGGAGCAATTGGCTGAGGTAAGAAAAGTACAAAAGGAAACCAGGCGCATCTACTCCATCATGTACAGCGAGCGACTCGAAAATAAAGCCACGATCAAAGCAGGTGAGCTGGTGAAAGCAGGTGCTATTGGTAACGTCATTCAAACCATTGGCCTTGGCCCTCATCGCATGAATATTAAATCACGCCCCGGATGGTTCTTTGATAAATCAAAATTTGGCGGCATCCTTTGCGATATCGCCTCTCATCAATTCGATCAGTTTCTATTCTTCACCGGATCAACGCAAGCCGAAGTGGTAGTATCACAAGTAGGCAATGTACATTATCCACAATATCCAAAGTTCGAAGATTTTGGAGACGCAACCGTAAGAGGCAATGGAGGAACCGGTTACCTACGGGTAGACTGGTTCACACCTGACGGTCTGAATACCTGGGGCGATGGAAGACTGACCATATTGGGCACAGAAGGTTTCATCGAGATCAGAAAGAACGTTGACCTTGGCGGACGCGAAGGTGGTAGTCACTTATTTTTAGTTGATCACAAAGAGACACGTTATATTGATTGCAGTAACGAACTTCTCCCCTATGGAGAGCAACTTGTAAACGATATTGTCAATAGAACAGACACAGCCATGCGTCAGGATCATTGCTTTCTTGCCACCGAACTTGCGCTTAACGCACAGAAGCAGGCACAAAAACTTAACTTTAACAAATAGCGCCTAAGCTGGTTTAAAATCAAATAATACGGAAAGAAGAAAGCATAAGGCTACCTTTGCAGGATGCAAACCACCCTCAACGCTGCAAACGCGGAATATTTAAAGAATCTAAGCATCCAGGAGCTCAATGAAATGCAATTGGCCTTCATTGAAAAGGCAACTTCTACGGATAACTTAATGCTATTATCACCCACAGGATCGGGCAAAACACTCGCTTTTCTAATACCCTTGGTCAATAAACTGAGCACAGACGCAAGAGGAGTACAAGCCTTAATTGTGACCCCTTCACGCGAGCTGGCGCTTCAGATTGAACAAGTGTTACGGGCGATGAAGACTTCCTACAAAGTAAGTGTTTGTTATGGCGGCCACTCCGTGAAGATCGAACAGAATAGTTTGAGTGAAGCACCTGCCGTAATTATTGGAACACCCGGCAGAATAAGCGATCATATTGTAAGAAAATCATTTGATGCCCGCACCGTGAAGATTGTGGTGTTGGATGAGTTTGACAAATCATTGCAGATGGGTTTTCAAGAGCAGCTAAGTACCATTTTTAAAGCCCTTGGCGGAAGACAACAACACATGCTCACTTCAGCAACTAAACTAGATGCATGGCCCGACTTCTTGCCGTTTAAAAAACCAGAGACACTTAACTTTCTTAAAGACGCAGCAGAGTCAAAGTTATCATTGAAGGTGGTGCATACGAATAGTGTGGACAAGGTAGAAACACTGATGCGGCTGGTGGCCGGATTTAATCAGGAAGTGTGCCTCGTCTTTTGCAATCATCGCGAAGCCGTAGATCGCATCAGTGCGCTTTTCACGAAGCATAACTTTGAACATGGCATCTTACAGGGCGCCATGGATCAGATCGATCGTGAAAAAAACCTGATCCGATACCGGGGTGGCGCTCACAATGTTTTGATCGCTACCGATCTTGCTTCACGCGGATTGGATATTCCCGAAATCAAACACATCGTACATTATCAGCTTCCACCACAGCAAGAGTCTTTTATCCATCGCAACGGACGCACTGCACGGATGCATGCCGAAGGACAAGCCTATTTGGTTTTGGCAGATGATGAAACGTTGCCCGGTTACATCGATAAGTCTGTAGAAGAACTTAAACTCAGCGGCAAACTACAACTACCTCCTCCGCCCAAGTATGCATGCTTATACATCAGCGCTGGCAAAAAAGATAAAATCAGCAAAGGTGATATCGTGGGATTACTCACTAAAAAAGGTGGGCTTCAGGGTGAAGATATTGGCTTGATTACCACCTTGGATTTCTCATCGTATGTTTCTGTAAAGAGAACGTTGGTCAACAAGGTATTAGCCAACATCAAGAATGAAAAGCTGAAAAATATAAAAGTGAAAATTGAAGTAGCGAATTAAAAGCAATAAGAATTGACACGCAATTAGCGGTAAATAACCAACGATAAGACTGTATAAAACAGGGTCTTTTTTCATTACATAAACCATGGAATTATCGCCATTGCCAGGAACACCAAAAACAAAACAAGCAGGTTGCGATCAGACTTCGACATAAACGTGTTTTGGATCTCATACGGGGAAGTAGGATGCACAGAGAATGAAATATTCTCTTTAACAAAACCTTAACAGCTCAAGAGGAAGTTAGCCGGGGATTGCATAAACTTGCATTGAAATTTACGATCATGATTAAATATACGTTTACCGAAAAGAAAGATACTCGTTCAGGCTTTGGAGCTGGTCTTCATGAACTTGGAAAGTCAAACCCCAATGTGGTAGCCCTTTGTGCTGACCTTACGGGATCGCTGAAGATGGATGCCTTCAAAAAGGATTTTCCTGAGCGATTCTTTCAGGTAGGTATTGCCGAAGCAAACATGATGGGCATGGCTGCAGGTATGACCATCGGTGGCAAGATTCCTTTCACAGGAACATTTGCCAACTTCTCAACAGGCCGAGTGTATGATCAGATACGTCAATCCATTGCTTACTCAGGTAAAAATGTTAAGATCTGTGCATCGCACGCAGGCTTAACGCTGGGCGAAGACGGAGCTACCCATCAGATACTCGAAGATGTTGGCATGATGAAAATGCTTCCGGGAATGACGGTTATTGTTCCCTGCGACTATCATCAAACCAAGGCTGCAACCATTGCCCTTGGAAGCCATGAAGGCCCAACCTACCTAAGATTTGGCAGACCAAACTGGCCCATGTTCACGGCTGACAGACCCTTCATCATTGGCAAAGCGGATAAGATGATTGAAGGGAAAGATGTTACCATATTTGCTAACGGCCACCTGGTTTGGGAAGCAATAGAAGCCGAAGCCATGCTAGCCGAAAAAGGAATCAGCGCGGAAGTCATCAATATACACACCATCAAACCATTGGATGTAGAAGCCATTCTTGCCTCTGCACAAAAAACGGGTTGCGTTGTTACCTGCGAAGAACATCAAATGAATGGAGGCCTTGGCGACAGTGTAGCCCAGGTATTGTCACGCTTCCATCCTACACCCATTGAAATGATTGCAGTGAACGACTCGTTTGGAGAAAGTGGAACTCCAACACAGTTGTTGAAGAAATATGGACTCAGCAAAGAAAATATTGCAACTGCTGCTGAGAAAGCAATAAGCAGAAAGAAATAAAGAAATAAAGAATAAGAATAAGAATATAAAAGAAGAGCCTGCCCTTGAGAAGCAGGCTCTTCTTTTTTTACAAGGTTGCCATATCAATGACAAAACGATAGCGCACATCACCTTTCACCATGCGCACATAGGCCTGTTCAATATCTTTGATGCCAATCATTTCAATATCGGAAACAATGTTATGTGCTGCGCAATAATCCAGCATCTCCTGAGTTTCCTTAATTCCTCCTATCATAGAACCCGCGAGCGTTTTTCTTTTTGGAATCAAACTAAAAGCATGCACAGGCACTGCTTCCGGAGGAACACCCACCATTACCATCGTACCTTCTGTTTTCAACAACCCCAAGTACATATTGATATCATGCTGAGCAGAAACGGTATCCAGAATAAAATCAAAATGATTTCGAACACTTGCTACTGCATGTTCATCTTTGGTATTCACAAAGTGATGGGCACCTAGTCTTTTAGCATCGGCCTCTTTGGTAGCCGAATGGCTTAGTACGGATACTTCAGCCCCAAAAGAGGAAGCGAATTTTACCCCCATGTGGCCAAGTCCACCCAGTCCAACAATAGCTACTTTCTGACCCTTCCCAACTTTCCAATGACGTAAAGGTGAATAGGTCGTAATTCCTGCGCAAAGCAAAGGAGCCACGGAATTCAATGGAAGCTTATCGGAAACGTGCAGCGTATAACTCTCATCAACAACAATAAAATTCGAGTATCCTCCATAGGTGGGAGTTTTCCTATCCATCTCATAGCCATTGTATGTGCCTGCCATGCCCACTTCACAATATTGTTCATTTCCAGCCTTACAGCTTGGGCACGTACGGCACGAATCCACAAAGCAACCTATCCCGGCAAGGTCACCTACGTTGAAGTTCTTCACCTGATCACCCACTTTTGAAATCTTACCCACAATCTCATGACCAGGTACCATCGGATATATAGATCCACCCCACTCATCACGCACCTGGTGAAGATCAGAATGACACACGCCACAGTAATGAATATCGATCAATACATCATAAGGGCCCACTTCCCTCCGTTGAAAATTGAAAGGAGCTAAAGGTGCTTGGGAATTTTGTGCTGCATAACCTTTCGTAGAAATCATAGTCTTTGTTTAAATTTGAGTCGGTCAAATTTCACGGTATTATTTGTCAGTTCAAACAAAAGATGCCAACTTAAATGGATCTTAATAAACCTAGACTATCATGATGAAGATTTTAGCCTCCATGGCAATCGTTTTGTTTTTTTCTTTGCAAACCCATGGCCAAACTCAAAAGAGTTATGCCATCATCAATGTGAATTTGTTCAATGGATTTGAAAATAAAATACATAGTTCAAGTATTGTGTTTGTAAAGACTGGAAAGGTTGAACGGATTGGGAAGCTGGGAGACACCATCTCAAAAGAATATGAAATCATTGATGGCCTGGGCTATTATATGATACCAGGCATGGTCGATGTACACACACACATGGATAATCTTGCTTCAGCAAAACGTGCGCTTGAAACAGGTGTAACTACTGTGCGTACTGCCGGTGTAGCTGCCTATCAGGATGTTGCGTTGATGGAACTTAGTAGAAGCGGAAAGATAGCCGGCCCTGATGTAGTGCCTGGAGGTGTTTATGTTTCCCCTAATCTGGAGGAAACAATTTTAGCAGATACACGGTTGGCTCCACTCATCAACGGAGTAAAAACCGATGATGAGTTAAAACTGCTGGTGAATGTAAACATAGATAGAGGAGCGAAAGTAATTAAGACCCGTGGCACCGAGCGTGCAGGAAGGCCAGAAACCGATCCGCGTGAGCAAGTATATACGGAGCAGCAGATTAGAGTGATTGTTCAAGAGGCTGGTAAAAGAGGTGTGCCTGTGATGATTCACGCTCACGGTGATGAAGGTGCCAGAGCAGCGGTCCTGGCTGGAGCGAAGAGTATCGAGCATGGTACTTTCCTCACTGATGAAACACTGAAATTGATGAAAGAGAAAGGAACCTATCTGGTTCCTACCTACATCACCTTAGAAGATCTCACTCAACCTGGTGGCGATTACACAGGACCAGTGCTGGAATTGCGTGGCAAGTTCATGATGCCACAAGCAGAAAAAGTATTCAGGAAAGCTCATGAACTAGGAATCAAAATCGTTACCGGTGCTGATAATAACTACACTGCTGTCACAACCAGTAGAATATCATTGGAATGTCAACACTTTGTGCGCATGGGCATGACCAATTTTGAGGCTATTCAATCGGCTACGGTATTGGCAGCCGAACTTCTTGGTTTAGATAAAACAAGCGGACGGATTGAAAAGGGTTATGATGCTGACCTCGTGTTGATTCCGGGCAATCCTTTGGAGGAAATCAGATACCTGCAAGATGCTCTATTCGTGATGAGTAACGGACAAATCGCATTGAAGAGAATACCCTTCGGGAAATAAGTTAGAAAAATAGTAATCCATCAGAAACCTTTATCGTAAAATTACGATTATATACACATGGGACTCTCAAAAACTGAAGAATACACCAAAACTCAAAATGAGATTGCTTCTCTAGCAAAGGCCCTGGGTCATCCTGCACGCGTTGCCATTCTTCAATATCTTGCTGAACGCAAAACATGTGTTTGCGGTGACATTGTGGGAGAGTTACCTATATCTCAGTCTACGGTTTCGCAACACTTAAAAGAGCTTAGAAAAGTGGGTCTGATAAAGGGAGACATCGATGGCCCCACAGTCTGCTATTGTATCGATATAAAAGTATTGACTCGTGCCAGAAAGCTATTGACCGATCTGTTTGAGGAGGTACACGAAAACTGCTGCTAAAAAAAATTTGATTTCGATAATCGTAATATTACGATAACCATTTAATTAATAAACACCATGGCTACTGCAGAAGAACTCAAACAAATCGTAAAAGAAAAATACAGCGAAATCGCTGATCAAAGTATTGAACAAAACAAAACCAGCTGCTGCGGAAGTGGATGCGCCACCATTGATGAAGCAATCATGGCGGAAGACTATTCGAAGCTAAGTGGCTATGCGGCAGATGCGGATTTGGGATTAGGCTGCGGTTTACCTACGGAGTTTGCCAAAATAAAGGAAGGCGATGTGATTATCGACCTCGGATCAGGTGCTGGCAATGATGCATTCGTGGCCAGATCCGTGACCGGTATAACCGGAAAAGTAATCGGAGTAGACTTCACCGAAAAGATGATTGACAAAGCCCGCATCAATGCAGAAAAACTTGGTTATCATAACGTGGAGTTTCGCTATGGCGATATCGAAAAACTACCCGTTACTGCTAACGTAGCGGATGTTGTAGTAAGCAACTGCGTGATGAACCTCGTACCCGATAAAACAAAAGCATTTTCTGAGACCTTCCGGGTACTAAAGCCTGGCGGTCACTTTAGTATTTCTGATATTGTGTTAGTAGGCGCTTTGCCCGATGGACTTCGAAAGAATGCTGAGATGTATGCAGGCTGTGTTTCAGGTGCCATTCAAAAAGATGAGTATTTGCAAATCATTAAAGATTCCGGCTTCGAAAACATTGAAGTTCAGAAAAACAAAAAGATTCATTTGCCCGATGAAATACTCTTGGCCTACCTGAGTGAAGAAGAAATGATCAGCGTAAATAATAATCAATTGGGAATTTTTAGCATCACCGTTTATGCAGAAAAACCATCTTTAACGAAAGCTCAAAAAGAGGAAACTAAAGCTGCTTGCTGCGGACCAAATTCATCATGTTGTTAATAAATTTGTAATAACGATCAGCTTCCTTAGTAAGAGAACGTTTTAATCTTTGCATGATGAAAGAATTCATAACGCATCAACTCATCAAATCAGATCGGGATTTAGATTCCTTGCGCGATTTTCTTCGCGTAAATCAACTTCCTGCTGACGATCTTAAGCTATCCGATAGTCTGTATTTATCTTACACTGCTGATTCCCACGAAGAATTAGTAGGTTCAGGAGGCCTTGAGTTTTATGGGAACAAAGCCTTGCTCAGGTCTCTTGCAGTAAGCCAGGCCATGCGAAGTCAATCGCTGGGGAAGCAAATTGTTGAAAACCTGATGCAGCTCGTAAAAGAAAAAGACATTAAAGAAATCTATCTACTTACGTTAACAGCCTATTACTTTTTCTTAAAACTTGGCTTTACTGAGATCAATCGTAACGATGTTCCTGAAGAAATTAAATCCTCCACCGAGTTCTCACAAGTATGTCCCACATCCGCACGAGTGATGAGGTTAATGATTTAGAAAGTTGATTTCTTGAATGTTACACTAGTATCTGGCATCCACAGATTTAGACCTAACATCTGTTCAACATATTTTTGTTCAAGTGAACTCTTCTCTCCTGTGCACTATGGACTTTTAGTTTTACCTTTAAGCTCACCTTTCACTGAATGAAGATCAATAAGTATTTCGTAATCGATTTCGATAGCACATTTACTAAAGTTGAAGCTTTTGACGCTCTCGTAGATATATCGCTTAAGGATCACCCCGATCTCGAAATCAGAAAACAACAGATTTTCGATATTACCAATAAGGGTATGGACGGCAGCATATCCTTCCGGGAATCCTTAGAGAAAAGGATCATGCTGCTACAACCCAATCGCAGGCATCTTGAAAAATTGGTGACGGTGCTTAGGGAACTTGTTTCAGAATCATTCAAACGCAACAAAGATTTTTTTCAGATCTACGCTGACTATATTTATATTATCTCCAATGGATTTCATGCATTCATTGATCCTATTGTTACTGAATACGGTGTGAAGCCCGAGAATATTTTTGCCAACCGTTTCCACTTTGACGAACAAGGAAATGTGACTGGCTTCGATTCCGAAAATCCGCTATCAGCAAACAAAGGAAAGGTGGAACTATTGAAGAGACTCAATCTTCCCGGTGATGTGTACGTTATTGGTGATGGATATAATGATTACGAAATCAAACATGCGGGCTTAGCTAATAAATTTTTTGCCTTTACAGAAAATGTAGAACGTGAAAAAGTTCTGAACAAAGCAGATCACATTGCACCAAGTCTTGACGAATTTTTATATCTGAATAAATTGAACACTGTAATCTCCTACCCTAAAAACAGAATCAATGTTCTGTTACTAGAAAACATTCATCCCTTTGCCGTGGAAGCATTTAAAGCAGAAGGCTTTAATGTGGAAGTATATCCCGGAGGGTTGGATGAAGATGAATTATGCAGTAAAATAAAAAACATCTCCGTTTTGGGTATTCGCTCCAAAACTATGGTGACGGCACGCGTTCTTGAAAACGCCAATCGACTGATGACTATTGGTGCCTTTTGCATCGGAACGAATCAGATAGATCTGAAAGAAGCCACGAAGCGCGGTGTGGCTGTGTTCAACGCTCCTTATAGTAACACACGTTCTGTGGTGGAATTAGTGATTGGTGAAATCATTATTCTGATTCGCAAAACGGCAGAGAAATCGGCCATGATGCATCAAGGCAAGTGGGACAAATCTGCTACCGGAAGCTTCGAAATCAGAGGCAAGAAGTTAGGCATGATCGGTTATGGAAATATTGGATCACAACTTTCCGTATTGGCAGAATCATTGGGCATGAAAGTGTATTATTACGATCGTGAAGAAAAATTGGGATTGGGTAATGCCATCAAATGCAAATCGATGAAAGAGTTGCTGGAGACTTCCGATGTGGTATCACTTCACGTTGATGGCCGAAAGGAAAATATCAACCTGATTGGCAAGCACGAGTTTGACTTGATGAAGAAGGGCGTTATCTTTTTGAATCTAAGCCGCGGTCACGTAGTCGATATTGCCGCGCTCAAAGAAAACATACTTTCTGGAAAAGTAGCCGGTTGTGCCATTGACGTTTTTCCACATGAACCAAAGAGCAACAATGAAGAATTCGTGTCTGAACTGCGTGGCCTGCCTAATACATTATTAACTCCACACATTGGAGGAAGCACACTCGAGGCGCAAGAAAATATTGCTAGTTTCGTTTCCGGAAAATTCCTGGAATACATCAACACAGGAAGCACCAGTAATAGTGTAAACTTTCCAAACATTACACTTCCAACGCTGGAAAATGCCCATCGTTTGATTCATATCCATAACAATGTTCCCGGCATACTCGCCAAGATCAATCATACCCTTGCCAATAATGGAATCAATATTGTTGGTCAGTATTTAAAAACCAATGAGCAGATCGGCTACGTGATCACCGACATTAATAAAGAGTATAACAAGGATTTGATTAAAGAACTTCGTGCCATAGAACACACGATTAAGTTCCGAGTATTGTATTAAAAATATAAAACCCACTGAATTTGGTGGTGGTTTCTGAACCCCATAAATGACAAGTTTTGAGCTGTTCCCTGGCCGCAATCTTCCACCGTTAACCTGCTTTGTGGGCGAGGGCCGCCAGTTGGCGGATGAGGCCTGATTTTGTCCTAGAACTTAACTCGGTATTGTATAATTGTTAGGTTCAGCAAACGTGTCCCAAATTCGAGTGGGAATTATTCTTCAAACTTATACAATTGTTGTATTCATAAGTGGCTTGATCGGAAACTATTTTTTTTGTAAGAAATTGTTCGGTGTTTGGCTGACTGATGGTTAAGAAATAGCTTTGCCGTCTATGAAAGGAATAGTCAATTTTACACCAGGCCCATCACAGCTTTACTTCACAGTTGAAGATCATGTTCGCTCAGCCTTCAAAGAAGGAATTCCATCACTATCGCACCGAACCAAAGAGTTTGAATCTATTTCTAAAGGGACAACAGATGGTATAAAAGAGCTTCTTGGTATCCCTTCTCATTTTCATGTTTTATTCACTTCGTCCGCCACCGAAATCTGGGAACGATCCATTCAAAATCTGGTGGCCACCAAATCCTTACATTTTGTCAATGGTGCTTTCTCAAATAGATATTATGAAATCGCTGCCCAGCTTGGCAAGGCGCCAAAAAAAATTGAAGCGCCAGCCGGACATGGATTTTCAATGGACATACCTTACGAAGATGGTGTTGAACTTATAGCGCTTACTCACAATGAAACAAGTATGGGAGTTTCATTGCCAATGAATTTCATTAATCAATTCAGAGATCAATATCCTGATGCAATTATCGCTGTAGATTCAGTTTCTTCTCTGCCCTACCCCCAATACGATTTTTCAAAAATCGATTCACTATTCTTTTCTGTCCAAAAAGGGTTTGGCCTTCCTGCCGGTTTGGGTGTCTGGATTGTCAATGATAGATGTATTGCAAAATCAGAAGAACTCCTTTCTAAGGGATTATCGATAGGCACGTATCATAATCTACCAACGTTGTTACAGCATGGTAAGAAAAATCAAACCCCAGAAACACCAAACGTACTAGCAATCTATCTGCTCGGAAAAGTGATTGAAGATTTTCTAAGAAGAGGAATACAAATCCTGCGAAAAGAAACAGAATATAAAGCGGCCATCTTATACCAGGCCCTTTCTACGCATGGTCTGGCATCACCGTTTGTGGCCGACCCACTCCATCGATCTAGTACTGTGATTGTTGCGCAAAGTGGAGAATACACCAACGCAATTGCTCAACACCTTGCCACCCAGGGGCTGCAGGCTGGTGATGGATATGGTGAACGGAAAGCAACCCAGCTGCGGTTTGCCAACTTCCCTGCCCACTCCAAAGAGCAATTTGAAAAGTTGGTGGATGAACTAGAAAAAATTAAATAGCATTAAACCTTTTGCGTTCGTTCGAGTCTAAGGCCAGAATTCAATAACGTTGGAAGACAAGGACCTTCTTTTTAAGATCAAAAATCCTGAAACCCGAAGCTACGGCTTTAACATGCTCGTGGGTGCCTACCAGCAGCGGGTTTATTGGCATGTGCGCAAAATGGTTATCGATCATGATGACGCGGATGACATCACTCAGGAGGTATTTATTAAAATCCATAAAGCCATTGATACTTTTAGAGAAGATTCCCAGCTTTTTACCTGGATTTATCGAATCGCCACCAATGAGTGTCTTAACTTTTTGAATAAGAAAAGGAGGCGTTTCTTTCTTCCCATTGAGGACATCAGCGGACAACTATCCTCAAAAATTGACTCATCAAACGATATAACCGGGGACGAAATCCAAAAAAAATTACAAAAAGCATTATTACAACTTCCAGATAAACAAAGACTTGTTTTTAATATGAGGTATTATGACGACTTGTCTTATGAGGATATATCGGAGATCACTAACACGAGCGTGGGAGCTTTAAAGGCGAGCTACCATCATGCAGCAAAGAAAATTGAGAATTTTTTAACGGCCTGATTAAACCTTGATTGAAATTAAATGTCTTAGAAACAAAATGAAGAAACTGGAAGACATATCGAAAGAAAATATTTTCAAAGTGCCCGATGGATACTTTGAAAAGCTTCCTGGAGTAATTCAGGCCAGGGTGGCTAAGCCGGAGCCAAAAGTTTGGTTTTCTACCGCTTTTAAATTCGCGTTGCCAGTGGTTGCCATTGCCATAGTGGTTGCAGTTTGGTTTACTTCTGGCGGAGGATCGTTGGAAAATCAGCTTAATGAAATTCAAACTGAGCAATTAATCGTTTATCTTGAAGAAAGTGATTTGTCGCCCGATTTAATCAATGACGAAATCGACTTGAACGAGGAAGATTTAAATGAACTTGAAAAAACGGTAATTTCCTCCATGGAGCCTTTCGATATAAGTTTAGAAGATTTAAGTGTTGAACCTGATAATTTTTAAGTGAAATGAAAAAGATATTGATCATCGCTTTTTACCTCTTGAGCGTTTCCATCGCTTTTGGACAAGATCAGGTAGAGGTTGAACCAGCTATGCAAGATCCTAAAGCGCAGGAGAAAATTAAAAACCTCCGCATTGCTTACATCTCGGATAAGCTTGGATTAACATCGGAACAAGCTGAAAAATTCTGGCCAGTATATCGTGGGTTTTCCGATGAACGCAAACTTCTCCGTTTGGAATATGCGAAATCTCGTAGAGAACTAAATGCGCAAAACCCTACGCCAGAAGATCAGGAAAAGCAAGTGATACTTGGTCTGGAAATAAAGCAAAGGGAACTAGATCTTGAAAAGGACTATTCAGGCAGGCTAATGAAAATTATTACCGCGCAACAGATGTTAAATTTGAGGAAAGCAGAGGGGGATTTTCAAAGAATGATCCTTCAACAAGTGCAACAGCGCAGAATGATGCAGCAGCGAAATGAAAATATTCGCGAGCGCAATCAACAACTTCAGAAAAAGAATTAGAACAACATAATTCCGCTCATGTGTTTATAAGGGGCTTTCTTGCCAGTATGATCTTAACCTCAGCTTGTGTTGTCGCAGCCAGCGGTCAGCAAGCTGATTCGGTATTACTAAAAAATGACCCTTACATCGCAGAGCTGGAAGCTATGCTGGCAAAAGGTGACACTTTAGAGCTCTTCTCACTCATTGATAGCATCATTAATCTACCAGAACCTTCCATCAAATCACAATTGATTATCCGCCTGGGTTACAATAGTAATGTGGTTGCAGCGAGCCGCACACTGGGCTTCAACCAATTTGGCATGGCACCAGGGGCTTCCTATTATCATAAGTCTGGTTTGTATGCCGATCTCACTTCGTACTGGAGTGAACAGTATAATCCTAATTTCTATCTGACCGTGGGCTCTGCTGGCTATATGAACAGCCCTACCACATGGTGGTCGCTTATGGCTGAATATAGTCGTTACATGTATTCGGAGGCAAGTGATGATATCTACATCGCCTATAAAAACAACGTGGGTATCTCCAATTTCTTCGATGTAAAGCCTTTCACTTTTAGGTTTGATTATCAGTTTTATTTTGGAGACAAACAAGCGCACCGCATCAACCCATCGGTTATGGTTAATCTCGAGAAAAGAAATCTTGGAAAGATTACACGAATTTCATTTTTCCCTACCTTATCGATGCTGGCTGGTAGTGAACAAATTACTGATTATAAACTTTATGCCAACACGTTAATCGGTGCCATTCGCAGGCAACGAAAAGGTCTTCCTCTTTATTACGAAGTGGTCAATACTCAATTTGGGATACTGAATTATTCCTTTATCGCACCTGTTTCGATTACCATTAAAAACTGGTTTTTCAATCTTAGTTACACCTACAATATTCCTAAAGCGCTACCAGGCGAAACGATCACCTTGGAAAACAGCGGCTACATTTCCGCGAGTGTATCACGCAGGATTCAATTCTAATCCAACCACAAAAAACCAGTTTGTTTCTCATTCTGGTTTTGATAGTTTTCCGCACTTTTAATACTTATGAAACAATTCTTATTAACCTCTTCACTTCTGGTGCTCTTTAATTTTGCCGATGGTCAGGATTACCGTTGGCAGCAACGGGTAGAATATACCATGAATGTTAAATTAAATACCGAAACTCATAAGATCGATGGCACTCAAAAGCTGGTTTACTATAACAATTCGCCAGATACACTAACAAAAGTATATTATCACCTTTATTTTAATGCCTTTCAACCCGGGAGCATGATGGATGTTCGCTCAAGGAATCTCCCCGACCCTGATGCACGCGTGAAAGATCGGATCTTTAAACTCAAAGAAGATGAAATCGGTTACCAACATATTCTATCCTTAAAGCAAGATGGTAAGGTTGTAAACCATATCGTGAACGGAACTATTTTGGAGGTAACACTTGCCAGGCCAATGTTACCACGAACAAAGTCAACCTTTGAAATGACCTTTGAATCGCAAGTTCCTATTCAGATTCGCAGGTCAGGTAGAAACAATAAAGAGGGTATCTCCTATTCAATGACGCAATGGTATCCTAAAATGGCAGAATATGATTTTCAGGGATGGCATGCTTATCAATACGTTGCCAGAGAATTTCATGCCGTGTGGGGCAACTTTGATGTGAAGATTACGATCGATCCAAAGTTCATAGTTGCCGGAACAGGACGGCTTCAAAACCCAAATGAAATTGGCCATGGATACGAAAAAACAGGAACCTCGACAAAAAAAACATCAGAAAAAATTACTTGGCATTTTACCGCCAAAGATGTGATTGATTTTGCCTGGGCAGCCGATCCTGATTATACACATGATGTTAAACTGGTACCAAACGGACCTGAACTTCACTTCTTCTATCAAAAAAATGAAAAGACGGCTGTCACCTGGAAAACCATGGAGGAAGTGGCTATCCAAGTATTTCAACACCTCAACAATAATTTTGGAAAGTATCCATTTGACACGTATTCCGTCATACAAGGTGGAGATGGAGGAATGGAGTATCCTATGTGCACGTTGATATTGGGAGAAGGCAGCCAGGCAGGACTAAACGGAGTGATGGCCCATGAAGTTGGACACAGTTGGTACCAAATGACGTTAGCTTCTAATGAATCATTAAATGCATGGATGGATGAAGGATTTGCTGATTTCGCAAGTGATGAAGCGATTCATACCATATTGAACGAACCGATCAACCATGCCGGAAGTTATACTAGCTATTTCAATCTGGCGAATAGTGGTTTACAAGAACCCGCAGGTCAGCATTCCGATCATTTTAATACCAATCGCGCATATAGCACCGCTGCGTATAGTATAGGTGCAGTTTTTCTACAACAGTTAAAATACCTTATGGGTGAAGAAGCATTCTACAAAGGAATGAAGCGATACTACAATACCTGGAAAATGAGGCACCCCGAACCCAATGATTTTCTACGTGTGATGGAAAAAGAATCTGGTCTACAGCTTCATTGGTATTATCGCTATTGGATACAAACCACAAAGCGAATCGATTATGGAATTGGTAATATCATAGAAAAGGAAGGTAACACGATTGTTGACCTCGAACGTATCAGCGAATTTCCGATGCCGATCGATTTGGTAATTACCTATAAAGATGGTGGAAAAGAAATCTATTACATTCCCACCAATGAAATGATGGGGAAAAAATTAACGGAAGATAAATCATTGAAGCGAACCGATTTGGCAGCGTGGCCGTGGGTAAATCCCAACTATGCGATACGCATCAATCGAAGATTAGCAGAGATAGAAAGTCTGGAGATTGATCCCAGTTTACGAATGGCCGACATCAACAGAAAAAATAATAAAATTGTGATTTCAGAGATAAAGCCATTTATGGAAACAACACACTAAATAGTCACCAGTCATCCAC
Organism: Bacteroidota bacterium; assembly: GCA_947470895.1. Taxonomy (GTDB): domain Bacteria; phylum Bacteroidota; class Bacteroidia; order Cytophagales; family Cyclobacteriaceae; genus ELB16-189. The sequence goes on along the minus strand of CANIVF010000055.1, from coordinate 11,915 downwards.
TCTCATTGCTGTCGCTTACCTGTTTTATCAATTACTACCATTTTACTATCGCCACCATAACCAGTGGTTTTTATGGACAATTCATTTGTTGTAGAGGTGAACTTCAATTCAACTGGGGTAAACTCTGTGGAGAAAGAAGCAAACCATTCTACTCCTGCAACTCTACTGAGTTTAACAAGAGATATGGGAATCTTACCTTCTAATTTGCTCTCCGAATAAAATAAAACAAAGTAAGATTGATTCGTGACGTCTAATGATAACCCCTTAATTAAAGGTAAATCCCTCTGAGTTATCGATATTGAATCCACTGGAAAATTAACTTTCAAATCGGCTGTGCGCGAGGGTGTCACGGTATAAAAATATCCTACTAGCAGAGAATCAACAAGAGTTACACCAGCTGTATGATGTTCTGTGATCACCAGAGGTTTAAATCTGGAACTATCCGGCACGTCTTTGAATAACGGGATAGAATCTGAATCGAAAATCACCCATTTTAATAAACGAACATTGTCATCTAACTTCTTTTTCTTAACAACCATTTCACGCTTGGCAAACTCTTGGGTGGCCTCAGCAAGATTCCTTAACACTGAGGTAGTTCCATAAGCACTTGTAATGAAGTTCTTATAGTTGATCCCATCCTTTTCCCAATCCCGATTTACCAAGGCATGAGTTAAGCTATCCAGGTTTGACAATAGTCGTTGCTGATGTTTAATCAAAACAATCTTTTTTGAAATATCACCTACTCCTTTCAGGGATGACTCTGCCACCAAATCAGAAGCATAAGCTAACTCTGCAATTTTCATTTGAAACAAAGATGTGGGCATAGGGTCGGCATCCCACTTCTTTAACTCAGCAAATATTGGTTTATTGAGCAGTTCCCCGGTATTGACAATAAGGGAATCTTTTTTTACTTTCTCTTGCAATTTATTGATCTCCAAATCAAAAGAAACTAACTCCTTGCGAAGAGGATAAACTTCAACTTTTATAGTTTTAATTGTTTTATTAGCCCATGCGGCATAGTCCCAAAGCTTCAAATCATCAGACATAAAATCTGATGGCAATGAACCATCGCTTTTGAAATTATTAATCTCCTGAAGGTTGGCAATTTGATTGTAGCCTGTTTTACCTAACCCTTCAAGGGTTGTCTTATAGTTTCTAAACGCCAACTGACTTGAATCAAACGTTGAAGCGAGGCGATTGAGTTGCGAAATTACGCTATCGTCAGATTGGAGATATAAATCTTTTTGGTTCTGAAACTTGCTTTGAAGGCTTTTATACAAAGTATTTGACCGGCCGTAAAGTTTTTCTGATTCTTTAAATAATTTAGTTAATGACTTTACGTGGTCTCGTCTTTCATACAGTGACTTAGTGCGTGTTTCAATATCAAGCTGGATATCCGAAAGCTTAACACCAAACTCACCGGTTCGTAAATCCCTTCTGGTATACATCAAATAATTATCATCGTTTTTCTTAACCTCTTTCTCGGTTAATTTGGGAAGGCATTTATTGTAAAAAAATATGGCGGAATCAACATTACTGAACATCTTATCAGGCTGCTTAAGCACATCATTTTTAAGTACTTCCTCGTGGTAGATGATACCCATAAAAAGATAGGCACTGGCGTTATCATCATTATCCGCTAAATATTTTTTGAGGAATGGCTTGGCCTGATCATACTGCTTTGCATTGAGTAAAACCAACAGATCCTTATACTTCACCTTCTGGCCATAAGCCGCTCCGGTAAAAACCAGTACCAAAGAAAAAAGAAACGCTACCTTTCTGATCATTTTAGTCAAAAACATGCTCGAAGTTATTAAAATTAAAGACATTTGAACAACCTGATTCAATAACCCAGCCAATTGGCGGTTCCATGAAAAAAATCTTTCATTTTTTAAAGCCCTTCGCTATTACATTGATTCTCGTTGGATTTCTCGAGATCACAGGCCTTTGGGGAAATGCCTCTGCCGGTGCCCAGATGCTGGTGCTAAAAACCGGGATACTAAACGCTAGCGTGGAAACTAAAAAATCACATGACAACTTCAATTATAATTTTTCTATCAAAGACCTGAGAGGAAACACTGCTTCATTCGATCACTATAAGGGCAAAGTAGTTTTTATTAATCTTTGGGCCACTTGGTGTGGTCCATGCAAAGCAGAGATGCCGGGTATTCAAAGTCTATCAGAAAAATTGAAAGATAAGCCGGTTGAATTTGTTATTCTTTCTGTTGACAAAGATGGGGCCTTGCCGAAGGTAACCACCTACATCGAAAAGAATCAGTTTACATTTCCTGTTTTTATGCCGCACGGTTATCTACCTGTAGAAATGCAAGTGCCCTCGATTCCTACCACGTTCGTCATCAGTAAGGATGGTAAAATTCTTATGAAAGAAGTAGGAACCCGGAATTATGACACCAAAAAGATGGTTAACTTTCTCATAGAACAAACTACTAAGTAACGCCTGATGCTTTTATGATGAGAACACCTATTCTGATTATTTTTTCATTTATTCAATACTAAAAAACATCTATGTTATTTTCAATAAAAGATAAAGTAAGTATCATCACCGGGGGCGGAAGCGGCATTGGAAAAGCGATTTCCATTGTATTTGCGCAACAAGGAAGTAAGGTTTGTATTCTTGAACTGAACAAGACTGCTGTGGATGAAACAGTGATGAATCTGCGCAATCAAAATCTCCAGGTGAAAGGATATCCTTGCAATGTGGCAAATCAACAGGAAGTAAGAGACACCATTGATGCCATTGTAAAAGAATTTGGACGAATCGATATTCTGGTAAACTGTGCCGGCATAGCGCACATTGGAAACCTGGAAAACACGAGCGAAGCTGACTTTGAAAAGTTATTTAATGTAAACGTAAAGGGAGTTTACAATACGATGCAAGCATCGATCACGCATATGAAAAATCAGAAACATGGAGTTATCGTAAATCTTGCTTCTGTAGCATCATCGGTGGGTATTGCCGATCGTTTTGCTTATTCAATGACCAAAGGAGCTGTATTATCCATGACGTTGTCAGTCGCCAAGGATTATGTAAAAGAAGGCATACGTTGCAATAGCATTTCGCCAGGGCGCGTGCACACTCCTTTTGTAGATGGTTTTTTAAAGGCTAACTATCCTGGCAAGGAAGAAAAGATGTTTGAGAAATTATCAAAGACACAACCCATTGGCCGTATGGCAGAACCTATCGAGATTGCACATCTCGCCCTTTACTTATGTTCCGATGAAGCATCATTCATCACCGGAACAGATTATCCTATTGACGGAGGCTTTTTAAAATTAAACACATAACACAGATGAAATTATTTCGATTTGGAGAAGAGGGTAAAGAAAAACCCGGAGTACTTTTAAATGGTAACAGGTATGATGCTTCTTCCTTTGGCGAAGATTATGGCGAAACCTTTTTAGAATCCGATGGATTAAATCGCCTGGCCACATGGTTAGTTAAAAATCAAACTTCACTTCCTTTAGTAAAGGAAGGAACCAGAATTGGATCATGCTTACAGAGACCATCCAAAATTATTTGTGTGGGTTTAAATTACACCAAGCATGCACTTGAATCGAAGATGGCATTGCCCACAGAGCCAATCATCTTCTTTAAATCAACTACCGCATTGTGCGGACCCAATGATAACCTGATCATTCCCAGAAATAGCAACAAAACCGATTGGGAAGTAGAACTCGCTGTGGTGATTGGTAAGAAGGCTACTTACGTAGAAGAGAAAGACGCACTCGAATATGTGGCAGGTTTTTGTTTGCATAACGATTACAGCGAACGTGAATTTCAATTAGAAAGAAACGGACAATGGGTAAAAGGTAAAAGTTGCGACTCATTTGCTCCTATGGGACCGTACCTCGCCACAAAAGATGAAGTAAAAAATTTCAATGATCTTCACATGTGGTTGAAGGTGAATGGAAAGATGATGCAGGATAACAACACCGATGACATGATCTTTGAAGTTCCTTTCCTGGTAAGTTACATCAGCCAGTTTATGACGCTGTTGCCTGGTGATATCATTTCTACTGGCACTCCTGCTGGTGTAGGATTAGGATTTAATCCTCCAATTTATTTAAAGCGTGGTGATGTGGTAGAATTAGGTATTGAAGGATTGGGTGAACAAAGACAGGTTGCTGTTTAGACTTTATGTCCTTTACAAGTACTTCAGAGCAATCATTAAGGATAGATTCCCATCAGCACTTTTGGAAGTTTGATCCGGTGCGCGATAGTTGGATCACCGATCGTATGAACGTTATTCAACGTGACTTTCTGCCGTGCGACCTTGCTCCTATTTTAAAGGAAAATAAAATTGATGGGTGTGTAGCGGTGCAGGCAGATCAATCAGAAATTGAAACTCAGTTTCTGATTGATCTCGCTTCAGCGAATGACTTTGTAAAAGGTGTTGTTGGCTGGGTTGACTTACGATCTGAACTGCTCGATGAGCGTCTCCACTATTACTCCAGTTTTAAAAAGTTAAAGGGATTCAGGCATATCGCTCAGGGTGAGCCACTCGGCTTTTTATTGAAAGAAGAATTTTCTAAAGGTATACTTGCATTAACGAAATTCAATTTCACCTACGATATTTTAATTTATCCGCATCAACTACAAGACGCCATCAGGTTGGTATCTAAACATCCCAATCAAAAGTTTGTCGTTGATCATCTTGCCAAACCCGTGATTCGGGAGAAGGAATTTAACCAATGGGCTTCGCAAATGAAAGAGCTTGCTTCAATTGAGAATGTGTGTTGCAAAATTTCAGGTATGGTTACCGAAGCAGTTTGGAATCGATGGGCGAATGATGACTTCATGCCGTATCTTGATTTGGTGATGAACCACTTCGGAACCGCTCGTGTAATGTATGGTTCCGATTGGCCAGTGTGCCTGGTTGCTGCCTCCTATGAAAAACAGTTGAATATTATTGAAGAATATCTCCTGTCATTTTCCGATTCGGAAAAACATAAAATAATGGGTGAAAATGCAATAAGATTTTACAATCTTTAGAAATGGATCTTCACCTCAAGAACAAAGTTATCATCGTTACCGGTGGTGCACGTGGAATTGGAAAATCAATTGCCAAAGCATTGGCTGATGAAGGAGCTATTTCTGTCGTCATTGATAAAAGTGCAGAGTCCATCAAGACATTGCCTGACAGTACCCAGAAGAGTCATTTCTTTACTGCCGACCTGACTTCCGCAGAAGCCTGCAAAAAAATCATAGACGAGATTCTTGAAGAGTTTGGTCACATTGATGGCATCGTCAATAATGCTGGAAACAACGATGGCATTGGTTTAGAGAAGGGATCACCCGAAGCCTTCATCAAATCGCTCACCAACAATGCCGGTCATTTTTACTACATGGTTCACTATGCATTGCCTGCGCTAAAAGCAAGTCATGGCAGCATTGTTAATATCGGATCGAAGACTTCCATCACAGGGCAAGGTGGCACCTCAGGATATGTAGCTGCGAAAGGAGCTATTCTCGCACTCACCCGTGAATGGTCAGTGGAATTACTCCCTTATCGTATTCGTGTGAATGCCGTAATTCCTGCTGAAGTAGCAACGCCACTTTATGAAGCATGGTTGAACGGTTTTGCCGATCCGCAGGAAAAATTAAAACAAGTATCGAGGAAAATTCCTTTAGAAAAGAGACTAACTAAACCGGAAGAAATTGCAGACACGGTTTTATTTCTTCTCTCCGATCGTTCGAGTCACACCACAGGCCAATGGCTATTTGTAGATGGTGGATATACTCACCTCGATCGCTCCATCAGCTAACCCATGAACTAATCCCTGATATGGCACTCCCCTCAAGCACTCCCGACTTTAAGTACGATCCTAAAAAATCCTACCTGGTTCCATTCATTCTCGTCACGAGTCTCTTCTTCTTATGGGGTATTGCCAACAGCATGAACGGAACGCTGATCAAACATTTTCAAACTGCACTTGATCTCAATCGTGCACAGGCTGGTATTGTAGACTCTGCTTTTTACATTGGATACTTTGTGATGGCATTGCCCGCAGCATTCCTGATGAACCGTATTGGTTATAAAAAAGGAATCCTGATTGGATTACTATTATATGCCGGTGGCGCTTTCTTATTTTATCCAGCTGCGGAAATGCGTCTCTATAGTTTCTTTCTGTTTGCACTATTCGTTATCGCTTGTGGACTTGCCTTTTTAGAAACTGCAGCAAACCCATACGTAACGGTGTTAGGTGAACCAAAGTCAGCAGAAAGCAGAATCAATTTTTCACAATCGTTTAATGGACTCAGTATTATATTGGGTCCTGTCGTAGGTAGTCTTTTTATTTTTTCAAGCACCGAATACACCAATGAAATGCTGGCTTCCATGCCCGTGGATCAGGCTGAAGCGATTCGTATTGCAGAAGCTCAATCGGTACAAACTCCGTATCTTATCATCGCTGGTATTGTATTACTCGTGGCCATTTTATTTGCCATCACCAAGATGCCCGAAATTTCCTCTGCTGCTGAAAAGAAAGCTACCTTCAAAGGGATTACCCGGCATCGCCATCTTTTATTCGGTGTGGTGGCGCAGTTTTTTTATGTGGGCGCACAAGCTTCTATCTGGGGTTACTTTGTCGATTTGAAAATTCACTTTGCCAACGATAGTCATTTTGAAATCGTGCAATGGATTTATAGATACACCGAAACATCAACACCAACCCAGATCGCGAGTTTTCATGCTTCCTTTGCTTTTATCTTATTCATGGTTGGTCGCTTTTTCGGAACATGGCTTTTGACTAAAATGGCTGCCCACAAACTACTCGCAATCTACTCGGCTCTCAGTGCTGCGCTTATTGTTTATGGATGGGTTGGCTCCGGGCTATCTGCTGTATTCGCCATTAGTCTCACCTATTTCTTTATGTCGATCATGTTCCCCACCATCTTTGCTTTGTCCATAAAAAATTTAGGCGATCAGGTGAAGCTTGGCTCTGGCCTGGTGATCATGGCTATTGTTGGTGGAGCTGTGTTACCACCGCTTACCGGGTTAATCTCTCTCTCAGGAATTGAGAACGCGTTGATCATACCGTTTATCGCCTTCATCATCATCTGGTTCTTTGGATGGAAAGGTTATAAAGTAGAAGAAGCCTAACATGAAGCGCTTTTGTCTTGCTCTTGATTTGGTTGATGATCCCGTACTGATTGCTCAGTATGAAAAATATCATCAAGCCAGTTGGCCTGAGAATCTGAAAGCGATAAAAGATGCTGGCATTCATGTGATGGAAATTTACCGCACCGGAAATCGCATGTTCATGATCATGGAAACAAACGATGACTTCTCATTTGAAAAGAAATCGGAAACGGATAAGGCAAATCATAAAGTACAGGAGTGGGAACAATTAATGTGGAAGTACCAACAGGCATTGCCTCATGCCAAGCCTGGGGAGAAATGGGTCGTGATGGATAAACTTTTTGAACTTTGACAGTATTCAGTGTGTGCTTTATTTCTAAAGGTTGACTTCCTTCAACACCTTTCTGAACACCGGATTTGATCTAACTCCTTTCATCATCTTATCCATTCCGGCAACATCAAAGTCAGAATTGCCTTCAATCAAGACGGGGCCTGATTCTCCAATAGCAACATCCCATCCAATCAATCTCAATCCTGGTTGATATCCGGCCACTTCAATTACCATTTGCTTTGCCTGCTCAAAATAAGGGATAGTATATTCAGAGAAAATGGTATGTGTAAAGGGGTGCTCCGTGGGCATACGAATACCTCCGTCCTTTAAACTCATGTAACCGAATTCATCTAACCTTCCCGTTGTTAAGTCAATACTAATGGCGCAACCGCCAGCAGTGATATTATCGACATAATTGTTGGTGACACTGGTGCGCAGATAGCCGTTGATCATTTCAATCTGCCCATCGGGATTAATGAATGTAGCCAGTCTCAAGGTATTTAAACACGATGAGTTCAACCGGTTCATTTCAGCATGCTGCTTTACGGTTTCCTGAAACAAATATCCAGATTGAATGACCTCTTGAAATAAATCATTGATCCATGGAGAGTCCGATCCTAACTGACCAGACAGCAGCTTATAAATTTTGGCACCACCGTAGGTTCCATAGGTTCTTTTAATAAATATGGAGTCATTCATTTTATTGGCATTAAAAACCTCTTGCAACAGCGCCCTGAATTCCGATGGTGTATGAATGTGATGTGTCATGTTGTTCACCACAAAAACATCGCGATGATTATACATCAGAATTTTTGGAAGGTTAATGTTAAAAGGGCGATAGAAGAAATCAAAGTATAATTTATTCTCGAGCACATCGGTGGCTCCATTTTCATTGAAATGCGGTTTTATCCCGTACAATAGTTTACCGGGATAATAATCTCTGATGTTCGTTCTGTCTTTCTTAAATAAGAATCGCGAAAAATAATATTTAGGTAAAGTTCTGAAAACAAATGAGAGATAAACAAGCTCGAGTGCGATTTTAAGCAGCGGCTTTCGATCAGGGTCTTTTAACAACTGCTTTAATATTTGACCTGAACCTAGCTTTGAAAAGTTCTTCATAAAGAGGCGCTTATGAAAAATGTGAAATTAAATTTTACAGAATGTATTAGATCAGCGGAGTATACTTAATTCCACTTTTCTGAATTCTACTTCAGATCCTTCGGCCTGAAGGGCAATATGTCCTTTATACGCAGAGCACGCTGTTCCATGATTCACCGCTACGCCATTAACCCACACTTTGATGGTGTTTCCTGCGCATTCGATCACCATGTTGTTCCATTCTCCCACCGGTTTTTCAGAACCATCGGTAAGATTTAAAATTCTTCTACCTTTTCCTTCGGTTATCCCCCACTCTTCTTTGGGGCCTCTTCGTGCTTCCATATCCGGTACGGTAATATCTTCAACGATACACCAGAAATCGCCAGCATTCTCGTGCATCATCTGCACTTCAATTGATTTCGGGAACATTTCATACAACGCGCGCGGTGTAGAAGCAAACACTAATACCCCACAATTACCAGGAACTCCGGCAAACCGATATTCCACTTCCAATTTAAAATTCTCATACTCTGCATCAGTAATAATATGACCATTGGGGGTGCCCATACTAACTAGCATTCCATTGCGAATTAAAAACGGGCTTTGCAAGGCAGAGTCTTGATCCATATCCGGAACATCAATGTGCCAGCCTGTAAGATCTTTGCCATTGAATAAACTGGTGGTCTGGTTTTCTTTCGATGTTTGGCATGAAAAAACTACAGCGGTGAATAAAGAGAGAATGAGGAATGAACGTAAGCGGGTAGACAATTGCATCAGGTTATGCTTTATGAATTTTTAAATAGGTAAAATATTGCCTGAGCAAGATAACAAATAGCCTGCTCTTATCCGATCGACTCCATGAAGTTCTATAGAGCCCTGAATCAAGACTACAATTTCACAATCTCTACGCTTCGGTTTAGGTTTCTTCCATCCTCAGCGGTGTTGGTACTTACCGGGCAACTTTGCCAACCCATGATGATGGAGTTGCCTGGTGGCAAGATCGATCAACCCTGAGATAGCAAATCAAGTGACGGAGGCGTTGCGCTGAACATAGTATTCGTACTCTCCGTAAGCCAACAGCACGATCAATAATGCAAGATCATCAACGTTAGGGGAAGCCTCTCGCAAGGTGGCTAGAGATAATTTACTTCTTTAAGTACTTTTTGAAATACCGGGTGCGACCTCACGCCTCGGGCAACAAAATCAGTTCCTGCTACATCATAATCAGAATTTCCTTCAACCAGAATTGGGCCTGTTTCTCCTATGGCCACGTCCCATCCGATTAAGCGCATGTTAGGTACACAGCCAGCCACCTGGATAACCAATTGTTTTGCCTGATCAAAATATGGAATCTGAAAATCGTTGAATACCGTTTGTGTCACCGGATGCTCTTTCAGTAATTTGATACCACCATTCTTAATGGCTTTATACCCAACGGCTTCAAGCTTTCCGGTAGGTGTGTCCACGGCTATCCAGCCACCACCCGAACCCGTGTTATCCACATAATGATTATCCATACTCGTTCGTATATATGAACTGATTACTTCCACTTCACCATCAGGATTCCGAAAGGTATCTATCCGGATGGAATTAACGCACGATGGATTAAGCTTATTTAATTCAGGATGCTGTTTGATCGTTTCCTGAAACACATAACCGGTCTTGACAATCTCATTAAAATAGTCTACGAGCAGTAATGAGTGTTCATCGACCTGCTGCTTTGTTATCTTATAAATGCCATGGCCACCATACGTGCCATAGGTTCTTTTCACAAATAGTGAATCATCATTATGTTGTGTCTTGAATACATCCTGCAACAACGATCTGAACTGCGCAGGAGTAGTGATTGCGATGGATTTCTTATTGAAGACAAATGCATGTCGATGGTTATACATCACCATTTCGGGAAGGTTGATGTTGAATTGACGATAAAAGAAATCGAAAAATAATTTGTTCTCCAGCACCGGCACCACGCCACGTTCGTTATAATGTTGCTTTAAACCATATAATACCTTGCTGGGAAAATAATCCCTGATATTTTTTCGCTCTTTTTTAAACAGAAATCGAGAGATATAATGAACGGGTATCGTTCTGAAAATAACAGTGAGATACAGCACTTCCGCGATCATTCTTCCTATGGATTTGCGATCCGGATCTTTTAATAATTGAATGAATAGTTGACCAGTACTATATTTTGACGTTCTACCCATGTTAAATATCCGTAGGCTAAATTATCTTTAATCTGAAATCATTGCATCTCCAACGGATGCTATCGTGATATCAACCTAGAGAAATAATGAACGAAGATAAAACTTTAAACTAACTCGTCACTGCACCAGTGAAGAACATTTTGTTTCCGCTTGTGCCTTCTTCGCACGGGTTAGTCTGTCTGTACGGTGTGCCTGAGTCGATCTGGCGTAGGTGGTTGTTGGTTTTTCGTTTGTACGAATCTGTATTTTATCTTAGTGAGGAGGGCAACCGTGTACACTCGTTCTGTTACACGAATCTCCTCACGTTCTATCGTTTGGGTGGGGGCTGCACTCTTGCCTAGGCTTGGTTTGTGTGGCTGCACTAGTGCGGGCTTTGGCAAGTGTGCTGCCTGCGCGGGACTCACTTCACGTTGTAGTCTCAAACGTTCCCCCTACTCTGTTCACCCGCTGACTCGGCTTGGCGGTCACCTTGCAAGAATACTCCGTCAACACACGAGTTTTCTCCGTTACCATGCAAGAATACTGAAACCGATTGCTCGAATACTTCGTCAACTTGCGAACGTTCTAAATGCTCGTGCTTTGATCACGGGCGCAATCGAAACAAAAAAACCCTTGTTCCGCATTTTGCTTCTATTAAAAAAAGGGTAAAACTTCAGGTTATAGCCTAATAGCAATGCAGGATCGCCATTTTTTATGTTTACAAAATCTGCACGAGGTCCCGTTGAGAACGATTTCTTTTTTGAAAAGGAATTCTCCATTTCAAGGTGTATTGAGAATCCGTTATACCGATACTCAAACGGATAGAAGAATAATCCAATCTTGATTAACTGACTGTGGTCGCGTTGTTGGCCAAAAGTAATCTGTGGTGAAGATGCAAGTAGTAAAACTAGCACAACACAGAATCGATATTTTGTTGAAATAAACTTCGTTTGCACAGATTCTATAAATGGTATGCGAAGCGACCCAGTCAGTTAAAGTTCAAATAGCTCATCTTTCAACTATGCTATTCTTGCGAATGATTTCCTCGCCAATTCATACATGTAGATAGTATTTCATAACTATCCGAAAGTTCACTTTATAAAAGTAGCGGAAAAAGTTTAAACCTTTGAGGTGTCTAAATCTTAAAAGAATGAGCCTCTTCCGCAGAAGCAAAAATAATAATAAACCAGTAAT
>CANIVF010000054.1 GCA_947470895.1 Bacteroidota bacterium | reverse complement strand
ATGGTTTATTCGAGCGATATCGTGCTGAAGCACTTACACTGCCTCCTCCTCCATTATTAAATGAACGGTTCGTTCGATATTTTCCGGTTGCACTAACACTTCCTCCTCCTTTAGGTGCATCATTATAACTTCTATTCTGATTACTGACACTCAGTGATGATCCGCTTCTTTTATCTAATGGTTTATTCGAGCGATATCGTGCTGAAGCACTTACACTGCCTCCTCCTCCATTATTAAATGAACGGTTCGTTCGATATTTTCCGGTTGCACTAACACTTCCTCCTCCCCGAGGTCGGAATGAATTATCTCTGTTTTTACCACTGGCACTCATGGTTGATCCTGCTCGGCTACTCAATGGCTTATTGGAACGATATCTACCCGATGCACTAAGACTTCCTACACTTGTTTTAAATGGCTGGTTAGAACGATACTTACCGGATGCACTGATGCTACCTACGGCTTTCCCTACTTTTTTTCTTCCAACTACTTCATTTTGCTTAGATGCCCTCTTTCGTATAGGCTGGCCCGACACATCACCCAGCCACGCTTTTTCAGCACGCTTCGAGCCGCTTACGTGCCCCGAACTAAAGGTGCCTGAATACGCACGATCTCTTGATGATTTTTTACGGCCCGCATAAGGATCTTTGGGTTTAACAGCTTCATTCGGAGGCGTTCTGTAGTTTCGCCTGCGAAGTGGATTGCCCGATATGTCCGTGGTAATTGCTTTCTCTCCCTTCGAGAATTTACCCCAATACACATCCTTCCTACCCCGAGTAACAAATTGTTGCGATGCTGACCGAGGAGTTAATATTCTTTTCTTTCCGGGAGGATTTGGTCCTGCACTTAGCTTTTTTCTGCGACTGTACCGATTAGTGCCTGAAGAAACCGTCTCCGTACTTTTTGATGGGCGATTAAAAAACACCCCTCCCTGCTGAAATCGTTTTCCTTTAGAAGATTCAGCCGATGAAGAATTGCTGCGCAGTGAACTCATCCGAACGCCTCTGGCTGTTCTTGCATTTGTACTTAATCGACCCCTTCGGGCAACCTGACTTTTTGATCCAGATCGTTCAGTTTGCCTTGATGATTGATTAACAAATGGTCCTTTTTGTGGATATGCGTTAGCTCGTGAGGTTTCGCCCGAACCTGATCTGCTGCCGGGAGGATTTACAGATCCTCCAAATGATGATGTTCGCCTCGTGGATAGCTTGCCTGATCGTGTAGATTGACTTCTTTTTGACCTACCTGTTTCAGACTTCGTTGATCCCCGATTCACAAACGGGCCTCTCTGAGGATAGACATTGTTTCTTGCTGATTCTGCTGACCTTGAACGAATGCGCGCGGGTTGACCGTTGATCGATTTAGCCACTCTATCTTTACCTTTTCTCTCATTGGCATAAGGTGATGGATTTGAATATACTGCCCGGCCCGCTACTGAGTTGGCATTTTTGGTTCTTAATCGTTTTCCTGCAATATCCTTGGTGGAACCTTTTTCCTTCATCTTTACGGACTTGGCACGCGTCTGTTTAATCGTCCCTTTGTTATTGACAGGCTTATTGTCCTGAGCATGCGAGGAAAGAGAGAAAGCAACAATAAGAATCAAAGCAAACCATTTTGCTATGGATGCGAGAGAATAGTCGCTATGATTGATCTTAATTAACAAGTTTTAAGAAAATAAACAGACCAAGATAAGCAAAAAAGCAATGACCTGCTTTTTTGGTTAAAAGCCAGGCTTCTGAGATCAGAAACTCAGTAACTCCTCAATAGCTTTTTTTATTCTTCCTTTCGGCAAGAAATTATTTTCTAATGTGGAAGCAAATGGAATGGCTGTATCTAAACTTGCTACTCGTTTTACCGGTGCATCCAGATAGTCAAACGCGTGTTCACTGATCCATGCTGCGATTTCAGCACCAATGCCTCCGGTAAGTGTGTCTTCATGAAGCACCAATACACGATTGGTTTTTTTTACGGTTTCCTTCACCGATTCTTTATCCCACGGAAGCAACGTTCTTAAATCCAGAACATCAGCACCGACTTCAGGCATGCTGCTTAAAATCTCCATTGCCCAATGCACTCCCATTCCATAGGTAATGATAGAAAGATCCTTGCCCTCGCTCACCAACTTTGCTTTACCAATTTCAATGGTATAATAATCATCGGGTATCATATCCTTGACGGAGCGATAAAGCACCTTATGCTCGAAATACAGGTAAGGATTCGGATCTTCAAGTGCAGCGCAAAGCAATCCTTTGGCATCGTAAGGATTGGATGGATAAACAATTTTCAATCCTGGCGTGTGAAAAAACCAGGCTTCATTACTTTGGCTATGAAATGGACCGGCAGCGGTGCCAGCACCAGTTGGCATTCTTACTACCACATCGGCCGATTGCCCCCAGCGCCAGTACGTTTTTGCCAGGTTATTTACAATCTGATTGAATCCTTCCGTTACAAAATCAGCAAACTGCATTTCGACCATGGCTTTCATGCCTTTGATAGAAAGTCCAAGCCCTGTACCTACAATAGCAGACTCACAGAGCGGGGTATTGCGTACTCGGTCTTTTCCAAATTTTTCTACAAAGCCTTCTGTGATTTTAAACACTCCACCATAGTCACCAATATCTTGCCCCATCAACACCAGGTTAGCATGTTTCTCCATGCTTTGTCGAAGGCCATCGCTAATTGCATCAATGAATCGCTTCTCGGTTGTCTTTTGCGAATGACCGATCACGTGCTGAGTGAATGGTGCATAAACATCGTTCAGTTCCACTTCTGTATCGGCAACCACTAATTTTTCTTCAAAAGCTTTATTCAAGCCTTCATCTATTTGCTTTTTAATTTCTTTGCGGATGGTTTCTGCATACTTCGCATCGATCACTTCTTCTTTGATCAGATAGCTTTCAAAATTTTCTATCGGATCTTTTTTGGCCCATTCCTCCATCAGTTCTTTAGGAACATACTTGGTGCCCGATGCTTCCTCGTGACCGCGCATTCTGAAAGTGATACACTCCAGTAATATGGGTCTTGGCTTTTTGCGCATGCTCTCTGCCAACGACTTGACTGTATCATAAACTTCAAGAATGTTATTTCCATCCACCTGCACCCCTTCTATTCCATAGCCAATGGCCTTATCAATAAACTGCTTGCATCTAAACTGTTCGCTACTGGGTGTTGATAATCCATATCCATTGTTCTCAATCACAAAGATTACAGGAAGATCCCATACGGCAGCTACATTGAGAGCCTCGTGAAAATCTCCCTGGCTGGTGCCACCATCACCATTAAATACAACCGTAATTTTTTCCTCTCCTTTTAATTTGGTGGCTAGAGCGATACCATCAGCCACACCATTTTGTGGACCCAGATGAGAAATCATTCCAAGAATGTGATGTTCGTTGGTGCCGAAATGAAAAGAACGATCGCGGCCCTTAGTGTAGCCCATCATCGTGCCTTGCCATTGTGCAAATAATCTAACAAAAGGAAGTTCGCGACCCGTAAATACACCAAGGTTGCGGTGCATGGGCAAGATGTACTCATCCTTATTAAGGGCCTGAGTTATGCCTACTGATATAGCTTCCTGGCCAATGCCGCTAAACCATTTGCTGATTTTATTCTGCCGTAAGAGAATCAGCATTTTTTCTTCAATCAGGCGAGGGCGAATTAAAGCCTCATATAATCCGCGAAGGACTTCGTCAGAATATTTTTTGCGTATGAAATTCATTGTAGTTGATAACGGAAGGCAAGTTAGAATTTTGGCTCACCACTTCTAAAGAGAATATGTAATTTGTTCTTCCCACTAAAGTTGAAATGAAGATCGCCAAGTTTGTTAATTTTGATAAATTATGATTCCATATTCTTCATTTGAGCTGAGCAATGGCCTGAAGGTATTCGTGCATGAAGACTCCACCGTGCAAATTGCCGTACTGAACATTCTTTATGATGTCGGCAGCCGCGATGAGCGACCTGACAAAACTGGCTTCGCTCACCTGTTCGAACACTTGATGTTTGGTGGTTCGGTGAACATCCCAAAGTATGATGAGCCTTTGCAACTGGTTGGTGGTGAGAACAACGCATTTACTAATGCAGACATTACGAACTATTATTTAACAGTGCCTGCGTCAAATATCGAAACAGGTTTTTGGCTTGAAAGCGACCGCATGTTGAGTTTGTCCTTTGATCCACAAGTGCTTGAAGTACAGCGCAAAGTAGTGATTGAAGAGTTTAAACAGCGATACCTCAATCAGCCCTATGGCGATGTATGGTTAAAACTCAGGCCCTTGGTGTATACTACTCATTCCTATCAATGGGCAACCATAGGCAAAGCAATCAGTCACATCGAAAATGCCACACTTGATGATGTGAAAGAATTCTTTTTCAAATATTACCTCCCCAACAACGCCATCCTGGTAGTGGCCGGAAATGTCACTGTTGATCAGGTTAAACAACTTTCAGAAAAGTGGTTTGGTCCGATACCCGCTGGTAAAAAACCAGCGAGAGAAATTCCTTCCGAACCCGTACAATTGAGCAAGCGAGTGTTGGAGGTTAAAGCCAACGTACCAGCCAATGCGCTCTATAAAGCGTATCACATGCCGGGTAGATTTGACGCAGACTATTACACGTATGATTTGCTGAGCGATATTTTAAGTAGAGGTAATTCCAGCAGACTTTATCATACGCTTGTTCATCAAAAACAAATCTTTACTTCAATTTCTTCTTTTACCATGGGATCCATCGATCCTGGATTATTAATAATCAGCGGTAGAATAAAGGATGGCATTGCACTAGCGGATGCCGAACACGAAGTAAATTTGATTCTCAACGTGATCATGAAAACCGGGGTAACAGAAGAAGAATTACAAAAGGTAAAAAATCAGGCCTTATCTACTATTGAATTTGGCGAGGTAGAGGTGATTAACCGCGCCATGAATCTTGCTTTTGCTGCACTTTCTGGCGATGCCGAATTAGTAAATCAGGAAGAAGATCGAATCCTGGCCATTACAACCGAAGATATTCATCGGATAGCAAAAAATATCTTCAAGGAAAACAATGCGAGTGTGATGTATTACGAGGCAGAAAATAAAAATTAAGAAAATGAAAATTCGTGTAGGGTTAGGTTTTGATGTTCATCAATTAGAAGAAGGTCGCGATTTTTTTTTGGGTGGAATAAAACTTCCTGCTGTAAAAGGAGCTGTTGGTCATTCCGATGCCGATGTTCTTATTCATGCCATCTGTGATGCTCTTCTTGGGGCGGCCAATCTTCGCGATATCGGATTTCATTACTCGAACACAGATCCACGATGGAGTGGCATGGATAGTAAGTTTTTTTTAAAAGATGTTATTCGCATGCTTTCTGAAAAAGGATGGAGCGTTGAAAACATTGACTGTACGCTTTGCCTCGAAGCACCGAAAGTGAACCCACATATTCCGACAATGAAAAAAGTGCTTGCGCCTTTAATGAATATCGCGGAGGATGATATCTCAATAAAAGCAACTACAGCCGAGCGCCTGGGTTATATTGGTCGTGAAGAAGGTGTAAATGCCTATGCCGTTGTGCTGATTAAAAAAGAATAATTAATTCGTTTCATCTCCCAGAACAACTGATAATGTTTTCAGCGATGGTGTGCGATCGGAAACAAGTTTGAGAATACCTAGAAACGGGATAAACAAAATCATCCCTGAAATTCCCCAGATAATCGCTCCAGCAAAAATAGAAACGATCGTTGCGAGAGCATTAATTTTCAATCTGCTACTGACCGCCAAAGGAAAAATTAAGTTTGCTTCCAGATATTGAACAAAAGCGAAGATGGCGATCACACCAAGCGGATACCAAATTGAATTATAGGTGATCCATGCCATGGAAATCGGGAGTAATGAAGCCACTAAAATACCAACATAAGGAATGAATGTGAGTATAGAAGCAACGAATCCGAAGAGAAAGGCGTGCGGTATTCCTAATAAAAACAAACCGGCACTATTTAAAATACCCACGATTAAATAGACCAACGCCATTCCTTTAATGAAGTTATAGTACGATTGTATGCTTAGCTCCACAAGCTCCCTAATTCGCTCGCGTCCTTCGGCAGGAAATATGCGGTAAAGTACTTCCATCCATTTGTGGCGATAGTATAAAATAAGAACAGCATAAATTGGAATGAGAATGAAGTAAACGGCTCCTACTGCCGATGCAGATATCATTCCGCTAATGACCGACATCGCGCTGGCACCGGAATCATTTATGGTTTTATCAAGCCATTGAAGTTGTTTCTCTCGCTCCATGTTGAAATTATTACTAAGCCATACACTGATTTGCTGTTCGGCATCGGTAAGTCTAGATTTCAATCCGGGCAATTCCTGAAAAAAGGAGAGCACCTGAGTGACCAATAAATACACAATAGCAGTAAAAAGTATAGTAAGTACTACAATGCTTACTAAAATCGCGCCCATCCTGCTCAGCTTATGTTTTTCAAGCCAGGCGCAAACCGGATAAAGTATGCAACTGATTAATAGCCCAAAAGAAAGAGGTACAAACAAGCTGCTTCCGAAATAAAGGATGACGGAAATAAATAGAATGTATTGCAGTAAAATAAGATGACGATGTTCCGAAAGATTAAGTTTCATCCGTAAATACTTTGTTTATAGTGAATACAAGGATATTAATAGCAAGTATTTTCTAACATTTTAAAGTTAGTATTTCGCTCGTATATTACTTAATAATTGTGGATGACTTAAATCAGCTTTGAACACAATAAAAATTATTATTACCGGTGATGGCAGTCATTCCTTGCTCAACGAAGCACTGGATGAAACCTACCATTCGCGCCATGGAGCCATTCAGGAATCCATGCATGTTTTTATCGAGCAGGGATTCAATTACTTACTGAATAAAGAAAATACTAAAACGATCTCCATTCTGGAGGTGGGCTTTGGCACTGGGCTCAATGCCCTGTTAACACTTAGTGAATCCATTAAAAAACAATCAGCAGTGGCCTACACTTCTCTTGAAACTTATCCTTTGGGCCGAGAGGTTTGGGAAAATTTTAACTATCCCGATCCAAACCATTTGCTTAAAAAACTTCATGACGCAGAGTGGCAAAAATGGGAAAATATTTCACCTCACTTCAATCTCTTAAAACTGGAAAGATCGCTACAGCTTGTTGAGCTAGAACCCAAGCAATTTGATTTGATTTATTTTGATGCCTTTGCACCAAATAAACAACCCGAAATGTGGGAACTACCCATGCTCGACAAAGTTACTGAAGCGTTAAAGGCTGGAGGTGTATTTATCACCTATTGCGCAAAAGGACAACTGAAGCGTGACCTTAAATCGCTGGGGTTGATGGTTGAATCACTACCCGGACCTCCCGGCAAACGCGAGATGGTTCGGGCATTAAAACCCTGATTCTTTTCATCTTTAAATTTCTATTTTTGCATGTTCCATGTTAAAACCCGAAAAGGTGAAAAAAGTAAGAATTGGTACAGTGCAGATGAGTTGCACAAAAGAGCCTCAAGAAAATTTAGAAAAGGCAATTCAAAAGATAACAGCAGCAGCGGCAGGCGGTGCGCAAATCGTTTGTTTACAGGAGTTGTTTACCTCGCTGTATTTCTGTGACGTGGAAGATTATGAAAACTTTAAGTTAGCAGAAGCTATTCCTGGCCCATCTACCAATGCACTTTCTGAAGTAGCCAAAAAATTGGGTGTTGTTATTATTGCTTCGCTTTTTGAGAAACGTGCAGAAGGGCTTTACCATAACACTACTGCTGTGATCGATGCCGATGGCAGTTACTTGGGCAAGTATAGAAAAATGCACATCCCGGATGATCCTGCTTATTATGAAAAATTCTATTTTACTCCCGGTGACTTAGGTTATAAAGTTTTCAAAACCAGGTTCGCCACCTTGGGAGTTCTAATCTGTTGGGATCAATGGTATCCAGAAGCAGCCCGAATCACGTCATTAATGGGTGCAGAAATATTATTCTATCCAACGGCTATCGGGTGGGCTACCTCGCAAGACGAAGCCACTAACGCGGAGCAGTATAATGCGTGGCAAACGATACAACGAAGCCATGCCGTAGCCAATGGAGTGCATGTAGTGAGTGTGAACCGAATCGGCCTGGAACAAAACGGAGCTATGAAATTCTGGGGAGGATCATTTATCTCTAATCCTTTTGGGAGCATCTTATACAAAGGTTCACATGACACCGAAGAAGTGAATGTTTTAGAAATAGATCTGAGCAAAACAGATCGCTATCGCACACATTGGCCATTCCTTCGCGATCGAAGAATAGATTCTTATCAGCCAATCACGAAGCGATACATAGATGAAGGTTAATTAATAGATGCTGGATACTGGTCTCTTGATCAGAATACGATCCTCCATTACGAATATTTCATAAGCCATGACCACCCCTAAAGAACAAGGTTATTTTTTCCCAGCAGAGTTTGCGAAGCATTCAGCCACATGGCTAAGCTGGCCACACAAAGAGGCCTCATGGCCTGGTAAGATTGAAACGATCTATCCGGTGTATGCTGAGTTTATCAAACGCGTTGCTGAAGGCGAAAAGGTAAAAATCAATGTGCTTGATGAAGCGATGAAACAAAAAGCAATTGGCTATCTACAAAAAGCAGATGCCAACCTGTCACACATAGAATTCTTTTTTCATCCTACCAACGATGCGTGGTGCCGCGATCATGGGCCTTCCTTTTTAATTAATCCGATAGAGAAGAAAAAAATGATTGTGGATTGGGGCTACAATGCCTGGGGCGGCAAGTATCCACCCTTCGATCTCGATGATGTGATCCCTAGTCTTATTGGGAAGCATTATGGTATTCCAGTGGTTCATCCCGGTATTGTGATGGAAGGTGGTTCGGTAGAATTTAATGGAAGAGGCACCTTGCTAACAACAAGAGCTTGTTTGCTGAATCCAAATAGAAACCCACATCTTAATCAGGCGCAAATCGAAGAGTATTTGAATAACTATTACGGAGTCAATCACATTCTATGGCTGGGCAATGGCATTGTAGGTGATGATACCGATGGCCATGTTGATGATCTCACGCGCTTTGTTAATGAAGACACCGTGGCAACCATAGTTGAATCAAATAAACAGGATGAGAATTATGAACTTCTTCAGGAAAACCTCAATGAGCTTAAAGGTTTGAGATTAGAAAATGGAAAGCAAATAAACATTGTAGAGCTACCCATGCCTTCGGCCATTGTTTACGAGGGTATGCGCTTGCCTGCATCGTATGCCAATTTTTATATCAGCAATAAATACGTAGTCGTTCCTACATTTCGGGATAAAAATGATGACCGTGCGCTGGATATTCTCCAACATTGTTTCACTGATAAAAGGGTGATTGGCCTTGATTCAACAGATATCATTTGGGGTCTGGGTTCATTTCATTGCTTAAGTCAGCAGGAACCCGAAGTTTAGAATTTCATTCGCGCTGGTAGTGAACACTTGATTTGTTCAATGTGTCTTGTTACCTTTTCGGTTATTCTAAATTGAACTCAACTTGAAAAAGATTTTATTACCGTTCTTTCTACTTCTATCTACGTTCGCATTCTCGCAAAGCGTATTGGACCAAAAACTAGATGGCTCCGAGAAGGGAAAGAAATTAATGACTCTTTTCGAAGAGTTAGAAAAAAAACATCCTGTTCGATTTTATTTTCTGAATGAATGGATTGATAATATTTCATTTCAGCAGAGCTATGAAGGCCAAACCCTGGCAGATGCATTGAATGAACTTTTTCTTGGTTCTGATTTGAATTATGTTGCTTTCGATGAGCGTACCATCATTCTTGTAAAAGATCCAACACAGGCCATTCAGCGTCAAGCTGTAGTAAACAGTGCGAAGCGAGAACTAAAACAAATAAATAAAGTATTGATTGGCAGTCCATCTTCATCGCAGAAGAAAAGTCAAAAGGTAACTATCTCTGGAACTGTATTAGATGGCAAAACAAAAGATCCACTTGTTGGCGCCAATATTTTTGTGGAAGATTCAAAGGTTGGCGCTGTAACCAATATAGAAGGTAACTATAAAATAACCCTGACCGCTGGAGAACATCTGATACGCTATACATTCATTAACTACGAAGAAAAGATAATTGACGTAGCCGCATTTGAAGATGGCACCATTAATCTGGAGCTCGAAGAATCGGCCAAAATTCTTGATGAAGTAGTGGTTCAGGATAGAACGGTACGCGAAATAACAACCAGTGGAATTGGCTTAACCCAACTTAGTTTAAAGGAGATAAAAAGGGCTCCGGCACTTTTGGGCGAAGTCGATATTATTAAATCGATACAGATTCTGCCAGGCGTGACAACGGCCGGAGAAGCAGCTTCCGGATTTAACGTGCGAGGAGGTAGTGTTGATCAGAATTTGATTTTGTATGACGGGTTACCGGTTTTTAATAGTTCGCACGTATTCGGTTTCTTCTCGTCATTTAATTCAGAAGCAATTCGTGATGTAACATTCTTTCGGGGAGGAATTCCATCCGAATACGGAGGACGTGTTTCTTCGGTGCTGGACATCCGATCTAAAGAAGGTAACTATCAGAAATGGGAAGCCAGCGGTGGCATTGGCATTATTTCGAGCAACCTGATGGTGAGCGGCCCCATTAAAAAGGATAAGACTTCAATCGCAGTTTCATTTCGCACTACCTACTCTGATTGGTTGATTAATACCGTGCGAAGTAACTATGTCGATTTAAGTAAGAGCACGGTGAAATTTTATGATGGAACGGCTAAACTTACCCATCGATTTACTGAAAAAACAAAACTCACGCTTTCAGGATATTTAAGTCATGATGAATTTCGGTTAACAGGAGATTCTACCTACCGCTGGGATACTGGGCTAGCTTCATTAAGATTAGATCATGAATTTTCAAAGATCTTTAATTCGTCTTTTGTGGCGGGCTATGGAACTTACAGTTATGATGTATCTGATCAAAATCCCTTAACGGGTTTCAATTTAAAATATAAAATCTCTTATCCATCGGCCAAAGCTGATTTCCATCTTCAATTAAGTGAACATAAAGTTTCGTTCGGAGCTCAAAGTACGTACTATGATTTCAATCCTGGAACGTTTAGCCCATCATCTCCAACTTCGGATAAAAAATTTATTCAGATGGATTTACAAAAGTCATTTGAAACCGGTCTTTATGCTTCCGATCAATTTGAATTATTTAAAAGATTCTTTGTCGACCTTGGGGTACGATTATCCATTTTTCAAGCTGTTGGGCCTGCTGACGTAAACATCTATAGGGCAGGGCTTCCTCGCGAAACAGTAAACCTCATTGATACAATCACCTTTGCTAAAGGTGAGACGATAAAATCCAATTTTAATCCAGAACCTAGAATCGGCCTGAGATATGAACTTTCGCCAGAAGCTTCAATCAAATTTGGATACAATAGAATATATCAATATCTGCACCTGGTGACAAACACCACAGCCATAACACCGGTTGATATCTGGCAGCCAAGTGGATATTACTTTAAACCGCAAATGTCCGATCAGGTCTCATTGGGATATTTCAGAAATTTCAAAGAGAAAAAGTATGAGGCCTTCCTGGAAGTCTATTATAAAAACATTGACAACGTTCTAGACTTTAAGGATGGAGCACAGCTCATCCTTAATCCACAGATTGAAACAGACTTGCTTCAAGGTAAAGCCAAAGCCTATGGTGCCGAAATGCAGATTTCTAAGATGACCGGAAGATTAGTGGGATCTTTAGGTTATACGTATTCGCGCTCGTTAAGAACTATCGTTGGCGTTTTTCCACAGGAAACGATTAATAATGGGAAGGAATATGCCTCCAATTTTGATCAGCCTCATGTTGTTAATTTGAGCTGGAAGTATAATATATCCAGAAGATACTTCTTTACTGGAGGATTCACCTATCGCACTGGAAGACCAATAACATTACCATTGTCCGCCTTTAGCATTGATAACTTTACGGTGTCTTCTTTTTCGGATAGAAATCAATTCAGGATTCCTGACTACCATCGTCTGGATCTGGGTTTAGTGTTCGAAGGAAATCATAAACGAAAAAAGATTCTGGATGGCACTTGGACTTTTTCTGTGTATAATATTTATGCCAGAAAGAATCCTTACTCTGTATTCTTCAAAGAAGTCAGGGCAGGAATTCTTCGACCTTACCGCTTAGCCATTATTGGCACTGCATTACCATCTATCTCCTATAGCTTTAAAATTTAATATGCGCGGTCATTCGTTATTTTCAATTGCCGTAATTCTGTTATGCTGCACGTGTGTGGATAGAATCACTTTTGATGTGGGTGCATCTTCAACCTTTCCGATTGTTATTGAGGGATACATTTCTGATCAGCCTGGCCCCTATCAAATTAACATCAGCAAAGCTTTTGACATTGAGTCCAAGCAATCGCTTAAAGCGCCAATTTCTGTTAAACGATTAGTTATTACCGACAACCTCGGTAATAGTGAAACACTGACTGAAACCGTGGCCGGAACCTATCAAACAAGCGTTGGTGGTATACAAGGTGTGGTGGGAAGATCGTATAAAGTAAGTGCAGAGCTTTTGGATGGACGTGTCTATCAATCGCTTCCGGATACACTACTGGCGTCAGGAACTTTAGATGACGTGTATTTCAATTTTAAAACCGATAAAGATCTGGAAGGAGCTACCAGCTATGGCTTTGATGTGTTGTTTAATTCAACAGTAGGTGAAAAAAGTAATTTCAACTTTCTCTGGCAGTTTGTCGGCACATTTCAGGTGGATACCAATCCGGAATTACATAAAATATCTTGTGGCGAAAGTAAGTGCCCAAACCCAAGAGCGTGTAGCGCCTATTTCGTGAATAATTCGGGAGAACTGGAGCAGGTAAAAGATTGCGAATGTTGCACGTGCTGGTCGAACATTTTTAATGATAGCCCCATCGTAAGTGATAATCAATTTGTTGAAGAGGGGAAATTTAAAGCAGTAAATGCAGGTTATGTTCCCGTTAACCAATGGACATTTATGTATAAAGTTCATGCGGAAGTCAGGCAAATGAGCTTATCACCTCGCGCCTTCGCTTTTTGGAAAGCAGTTAAAGCACAAAAGCAAGCTGTTACCAGTTTGTTTCAGCCAGTAACAGGTAAGGTACCTACAAATTTTGTACAGGTAAGCGGAACTGCCGTCCCCATAGAAGGATTATTTTATGCAACAGCGATGACCAAGAAATCAGTATTTATCACCCGTAACGATGTTCCTTCAGAAAGCATGATACCCATTCAGGATTTACCATTTGAGGACAGTTGCCTGAGTTTGTTTCCTAATTCTACTACGACAAAGCCCGACTTCTGGCAGTAGATTGAATTGAATGTGATTGAAGCGTTCTTAATTCTAATCAATGAAAAGTTCTTCGTTATCTTCTGTTTTATTGATTTTGGTAACATCGGCTTGTGTTGATCGAATCAATTTTGACGTCCCCAATGGTTTCGCTTATGGAATAGTGGTAGAGGGTTTTATCTCCGATCAACCAGGTCCATACACGATGAAATTAAATACAGGGCATGATTTAACTGATAAAATCGAGCGCACATTCATATCCGCAAAAAGCGTTACCATTTCAGATAATCTGGGTAATTCTGAACTTCTGACATATCAGGATCGAGGAGTTTATCAAACAAGCTCCGATGGAATCCGCGGAACTGCCGGAAGAGCCTATAAATTACGGATTGAATTATTTGATGGACGTGTTTACGAATCAATCCCTGACACGCTTCGTAACTCTGGTATTGTAGACAGTGTGTATTATACGTTTAAGAAAACGGGCATTCAAGGAACAGGAGAATCTAGGTATGGATTTGATATTTTCTTTGATGCGTCTTCCAGTGTACGAGATGATTTCTATTATCTCTGGAAATTTACCGGAACGTTTCAGGTAGATACTAATCCTGAATTTGATTTTAATTTTCCATGCTCTGGTGATATTGATTGCCGCCGCTGCAGCATCTGCAATATTGTCCCAAAATGCTCTGGCATTCGCAATGTAGGTACTATTCCAGCTGAACCTATATTTAAAAGGATTGGCCCTTGCGAGTGCTGCACCTGCTGGTATAATATTTTCAATGAAGAGCCCATTTTAAGTAATAATCAATTGCTTGAGTTTGGTCGGTATAAAGGAGTAAAAGCGGGACATATACCTGTTCATCAATGGATCTTTCAACATAAAGTTTATGCTGAGGTGAACCAAATGAGCTTATCAAGACAATCTTTTGCCTTTTGGAAAGCAATCAAAGATCAAAAAGATGCTAACAATAGTTTGTTCCAACCCATCACCGGAAAAATACCAAGTAATTTTATACAGCTGAGTGGAACAACAGCCACTATTGAAGGATTGTTCTATGCGGCCTCCATCAGTAATAAGAGAATACTGATTACACGTAAGGATGTGCCTGTTGGTACGTTTATTTTCCCAACACAAGATCTTCCTGACCCCATTCCTTTTAGTTGTCTCGATTTATATCCAAATTCATTTACACAAAAACCACTTTTTTGGGAAGATTGAATAAATGAAAAGCAATTCGCTATTTTCTTTAGTGTTAATCCTGATCTCATCCGCGTGCGTGGATCGTATCAATTTTGATATTGGCGTAACAGAAGCATTTCCGATTGTCGTGGAAGGATTCGTATCCGATCAGCCTGGCCCCTATAAAATACAAATCTCAAAAGCCTTTGATATCGAATCAAAGTATTCTGTAAGAACTCCCATTACTGTTAATAAAGTGGTGCTTTCAGATAATGTTGGTAATCAGGAAGAGCTTATTGCAATCAATGATGAATATCAAACCAGCCAGGATGGAATTCGTGGTGTAGCCGGTCGCGCCTATTCCCTTCGCGTTGAACTTAGAGATGGTAGAATTTATGAATCCAAGCCAGACACACTGCTTGCTGCAGGAAAGCTCGATAGTATATACTTTGATTTTAGGGAGAAAAAGAATTCTTTGGGTGCGTCAGAATATTCGTTTGATATTTTTTTCAACTCTTCTTCTGGCGACCTCGACAATTTTAATTTCCTCTGGAAGTTTACCGGCACATTCAAAGCCGATACTCACCCGGAGGGTAACATCTTAAGCTGCGTCTATTATCGTGGTAAATGCAATTGGGTACCCGTGTGTAGTGGGCTTTTAAATGTAGCATCTCCAGATTATCCACCAATTTTCATACGCGATAAACCCTGCGAATGCTGTACCTGCTGGTATTCCATATTTAATGATAAGCCAGTGCTTAGTGATAATCAATTATTGAAATTTGGTCGCTTTGATAAAATTGTGCTTCACTCTGTGCCCTTAAACGGCTGGATATTCATGCATAAGCTTCATGTGAAAGTAAGTCAGTATAGCTTGTCGCCAGAGACATATGCATTCTGGAAATCCATAAAGGATCAGAAAGATGCGATCAATAGTTTGTTTCAACCCATAACAGGTAAAATCTCAACGAACTTTGTTCAAACAAGTGGTCCATTGGTGCCCATTTCAGGATTTTTTTATAGTACTTCTATTTCAGAAAAGTCATTGTATATCACACGCGATAATGTGCCTAATATAAATATGATACCAGCTATTCCGCCATGGAACGATAGCTGTTTCACTTTATTTCCAAATGCCACCAATACCAAACCTGATTTTTGGATTGATTAAATGAAAAGCCATTCACTGTTTTCTGCATTGTTAATCCTGATCGCATCTGCTTGTGTAGATCGTATCAATTTTGATATTGGGGTAACAGAAGCTTTTCCGATTGTTGTTGAAGGATATATCTCCGATCAACCTGGGCCATATAAAATACAAATCTCCAAAGCGTACGATATTGAATCTAAATATTCAATAAAGACACCTATTAATGTCAGTCGAGTGATCATATCAGATAGCCAGGGTGATCTGGAAGAGCTTTCACAAGTAAACGATGGAGAGTACCAAACCAGGCAAGACGGCATTCGTGGTGTTGTCGGCGGCGCTTATCTGCTTAGAGTTGAGCTAAGAGATGGCAGAATTTATGAATCAATACCCGATACGTTACTTGCTTCCGGAAAACTTGATAGCCTATATTTTGACTTTAAAGAGGAAAAGAATCTTGAAGGCGCCTCAGAATATTCGTTTGATATTTTATTTAATTCATCTTCTGGCGACCTCAACAACTTTTATTTTCTCTGGAAGTTTACAGGAACATTCCGGGCAGACACACATCCAGAGCTGCTAAAAGAGGAAAGGGGCGGCTGCCAGTATTATAATGGTAAATGCAATTGGAAACCCATATGCAGCGGGCTTTTAAATGTGGCATATCCGGATTATCCTCCAAGTTATATTCAAGATAAGCCCTGCGAATGCTGCACGTGCTGGTATAGTATATTCAATGATAGACTTACCCTTAGCGATAATCAATTATTACAATTGGGTCGCTTCAATAATATCGTAATACAATCGGTGCCTTTGAATGGGTGGATATTTATGCATAAGCTTCACGTGAAAGTGAGTCAGCAAAGTTTAACACCTCAGGCATTTGCTTTTTGGAAATCAATTAAAGACCAAAAAGAAGCTGTGAATAGTTTATTTCAACCGGTTACGGGGAAAATCCCAACCAACTTCGTTCAAATAAGCGGTCCATCATCGCCACTTTTAGGCTTCTTTTACAGCACGTCAGTTTCAGAAAAATCAATCTTTATCACACGTGATGATGTGCCCAATACAAGTATAATTCCAGCTACTCCACCATGGGAAGATAGTTGTTTAACATTATTCCCATTTGGCGTAACAACTAAACCGGATTTTTGGATTGACTAATCTATCTTGCCATATCAAATAACAATCAGTAGATCATATGAAATTTTCATTTGTATCTTTGAAAACAACCATAGCCTGGCGGTATAATATGAATCGTTACGCACTAATTGCTTTAATTCTACTTATTGGCGCTTGCGTTGATAGAATTGACTTTAACGTAGGAGAAGCTTCAAATTACGCAATCGTTATTGATGGTTTTATTTCCGATCAGCCCGGCCCTTATCAAATTAATGTGAATCGTGCTTTTGATATTGAATCTAAGCTATCGGTTAAAACTCCACTTTCGGTAAAGCGTTTAGTAATCCATGATAACGAAGGCACACAAGAGCAATTGAAAAGTATAGCCCAAGGTGTATATCAAACTGATCCCAATGGAATTCGCGGAAAAATCGGAAAAGCCTACAAACTGGAAATAGAACTACTTGATGGTAGTGTATATGAGTCAGTCCCCGATACACTATTGCCATCAGGCTCAGTAGATAGTGTCTACTTCAAACAGAGTTCATTCACCGGGCCAGATGGATCAAGTAGGCCGGGCTTTGACGTTTACTTCGATTCATCCGTAGGTGAAAACGATAGCTTTCATTATTTGTGGAAATTTGTTGGTACTTATCAGATTGAAACCAACCCGGAGTCATATGATACACTATGTGTAGAAGGGCGTTGTCCTAAGCCAAAGCCATGTAGTGGTTATCGATCTGACGGCAGTGAATTAATTAAATTACGTGAATGCGAATGCTGCACCTGTTGGGTTAATTTTTTTAACGATAAACTAATTATGAGTGACAACGAACTCATTGAAGCGGATCAGTTTACAAATATTAAGGCCGCCATTGTCCCTATCAATGCATGGACATTTATGCACAAAGTGCATGCAGAAGTACGGCAAATGAGTTTGTCGCCACGAGCGTTTGCATTTTGGAAAGCAGTGAAAGCTCAAAAAGAGGCGGTTTCAAGTTTATTCCAACCCGTGTCAGGAAAAATTTCAAGCAATTTTTTTCAAATTAGAGGAACAGGAGGACCAATAGAAGGAATATTTTATGCAACTTCAATTCGCAGTAAAGCAATTTACATAACTCCATTTGATGTTCATCCTCCAAACCTTGTTACTCCGGTTGAAGTATTATTTATAAATGACTGTCGAAAAGCATTTCCATATTCAAAAATTGAACGGCCTGATTACTGGAACTAAAAAATTAATTATCGTTACCCAATTAAAATAACTATGAACAAGAAGTTGCTGCTGCGAAGTTTAAAAATATCCGGCTTATTAATTTTGTTGATATTTTGCTCATGGCAACCGGTCGATTTTTTACAAGAGCTGCAAAGTAAATACGATCAATTTCAGCAACAGTATCCAGCTGTAAAAATCAATATGGTTTTGAATCAACCTGTATTTGCACCTGGCGATACTGCATTTTTCAATGCCTGGTACACGAACGAAGAAAATATCCCTGTTAAGGGGAATCATATTGTTAATGTGGATTTAATCTCTGGCTCTAGTAGTACAAGGCAACAAATCCGTTTTAGAGTAAAAGATGGACGCTCCAACAATCAAATTGTTTTTAATAAGGACTTGGCGCCTGGAGTATATAAATTAGTTGCCTATACCGATTGGATGAAAAACTTTGGAGAAACCTGGTTCTATCAAAAAAGAATTCAAATTCTTCAACGGAATAAAGTAGCCATTCAGGAGAGCACTGATCACAGTATTAAATTCTACTCAGAAGGCGGAAATTTCGTAAATGGCCTGATGAACAAGTTGATTGTTGTGGGGCCTCAATCAAAAGAGTTAATTATCAAAAATCAACAAGACGCAATCATCCAAAGGTTAACATTGGACTCCACCGGACTGGGGACTTTAATGATCACACCTGAACGTGGCCAATCCTATTTTGCAGAAGTCAACGGCAGTAGTAAACCTCTGCCTCTTCCCAAGGTTGATCAGGATGGCATTGCTATGCAACTGGATCATAAAGGCGAACAAATATCATTCGCTATTCCCAAAGATTCAAAATTACATAATCAGGAAATCTATGTGATCGGCACAGCGAGTGGGAAGATCGTTTCAAAAGAAAAAATTGTTGTCAGCCAGGATCAATCGAATAATTCACTTCGACTTACTCCAAAGCAGGGAGTGCTAAATCAGATTTTTGTTTTCAACTCTATGGGTAAATTGATCGGGCAACGTGTATTTTCTCCCCTTGTTCTCGATAATCCGATAACCGTAAAAATGCAATTTCCCACACAAGCAGTGCAGCGGGGAAATGTAACGGGTGGAATTTCCATCATGAATAAATCAGGAGTTCCGATTGAAGCTGAAGCATCCATCACCGTGCTGCAGGATAACTTATTCAACGAATTTGATATTTCCAATTCCTTTTTATCAGAGTTGCCTGAACTAACAGAAAGGATAGAGAGCTTTGGAAAATTACCGGAAACGCTCAATGATTTTTTAATAACTCAAACCTGGAAAAGAATTAATTGGGAATCGATCTTATCATCGAATCCA
The DNA here is from genome assembly GCA_947470895.1 of Bacteroidota bacterium. GTDB lineage: Bacteria > Bacteroidota > Bacteroidia > Cytophagales > Cyclobacteriaceae > ELB16-189. The sequence goes on along the minus strand of CANIVF010000054.1, from coordinate 11,219 downwards.
ACAACGTTTAAATTTCCATTTCAAGCTCAGTCAACATTAAAGGGCCAGGTTATATCAGACAAAACAGGATTTCCTCCACCGGACTCAACAATTTTATTAACCTATCTTCAAAAAAATACGGTAGGATATGAAGCCTACGTGAATAAAGGGAAATTTGAAATGCCTTTGATTTTTGATTTTTGGGGAGAGGATTACATATTCTGTTCACTTCAGAATAATTCCAGGACCCTTGACGGAGATTATACCATTTCTATTCTTAAGGATAGCATTAAGTTAACCCAACGATGGAATTCAGTTGAAGATACGGAGCCCTCTCCTTACGGTGATTATGCTTTCAAAAAGAAATTAGTCTCCAATTCATTCAATTATTTCAGCGTAGACCAAAGCAGTAATGCTTCTGAAAATCTTAATCCGAACGCACTGCTCGAAGAAGAGTTTATGGGGGTTGATTACACAGTAAATGTTGGCGACTATCTTATATTTCCTAAAATGGAAGATCTGCTACGTGAAGTAGTGCCATTTGTACAACATAGAAGAAAGGGAGATGTTGAATCAGTGAGAATGTTTTTTAGATATTTAAACACAACCAAAGTCTCGAAGGGTGATCCTTTGTATGTGATTGATGGACTTATGTGCATGAACACACCCTATTTTTTAGGTTTAAAACCTGAAGATGTTCTTTTTATAAAATTAATTAATAACCCTAATAAGCTTTCTCAATTGGGAAAACTAGGCGAGAATGGTGTCATCTTTGTTGAATCCCGAAAAGGAAATCTGGCTCCAATATCAATCGTTAAAAATCTTTTCCCCATAGTAGGCTTAAACCGTGCGGTAGATTTTTCAAACGATCAATCCGGGCCAGCTATTTCAGTAACACCTCATATTCCTGATCTGCACTCCACACTCTATTGGAAACCATCCATGATCGTAAGTTCATCGGCACCTGCTTCGGTCAGTTTTTCAACAGGAGATGATATCGGGCCTATGAGAATTGTGGTAAGAGGAGTTACCAAAGAAGGCTATCTTTTTTCGGCAGAACAGGTGATTCATGTTGGGTTCAATACAGTAAAGAACTGATTAATGAATTCAACTATTAGTTTTGGAATTGATATATCTGAAACGGTGTAAGGCAGGCATTTAGCAATACATCGTGATTTGATTTTTCTGTTATATTTTGCTCAGGTTCAAAGAAAGACACCCCAATCTTAATGCAATTTGGGCGGCATAATTTCAAAAACCGATCATAGTAACCTTTACCGTAACCAATGCGATGCCCGAGTTTGTCAACAGCAAGGAGTGGCACAATAACCATATCTATATTTTGTGGGTCAGAGTGAACTCCTTGTGTTGGTTCCATCATTCCCCACTTTGTTTTTTCAAGTTGCTCAGGCCCGGCAAAGAAAATATTTTCCATCTCGTCTCCTTTTACTCTTGGGATCACCAATCGAATGTGAGGAAATCCTATTCTTATCCGTTCAATAATGAGCCAGGTGTCAGGTTCTCGTTTTGATTCAATAGGTAAATAAATGTGCAGTGTTCGAATCCGGGAAAGATCAACCGAACTAAAAAACAAATCGGAAATTTTAACGCTTAGCTTCCGAAACTCAGTTTCAGAAAGCGCTCGCCTTTTAGTGAGGTGAGTTTTCCGAAGCTCATCTTTATTCATAAAATAAAAGATTGAACTTGAAATCAAACGGATCAAATACTTCCAGCAATTTTTTAATAAACTGAGGATCCTTTTGATAGAAGTTTAAGAAATTATCAACACGTTCTTGTGGGCTACCATTTGGAAAAAGGGTATCCTTCACCGATTCAAGTTGTCCTAATTTTTCACGGTGAACTCTTTTTTCCGCGCGAAGCATTTTCTGTTCAATTTTTTCAATACTGCTTGCAGCTCGTGTTGCCTGGGCCTCCACATATTTTATTAATGTAGAATCAATATACGCAGCACGATCACGAATGGACGCAAACTGCTCCGCAAAAAGCGCTAACTCCTTTCCAAGTGAAAGATCGTGTATCGTGTTTTTGAGAATCCATTGATTAAACAGATAGTTCTTCTCTTCAAATAAATGTTTGTAATCCAGACCTGTCTTCTCAAATTTTTCAGCTACATTTTTCTCGATCACCAAAGCAAAATTTCTTGGCATCAGCATCGGGAATGGAACATTAAAATGATCAAATACTCCTTTCAACTGCAACCAATAAATCACTTCTGCAGGTCCTCCGGTGTAAGCAAGATTCGGCAAAATAACTTCCTGGTATAGTGGTCTGAGAATGACATTCGGGCTAAATTTTTCTGGCTCCGACTCGATGAGTTTAGTAACCTCGTCCTTTGAAAATTGAATAGGCGTATCTAATACATAGAAACGACCATCCTTTTCTTCTATTCTACTTCTTAGATTCTTATCAACAAAGAAAAAATTAATATCGCGGGCAAAAACTTGTATGTGATATCCCAGCGATTCAAGCTGCTGATTTTGTGCTTCTACTAATTTTTTAGGAGTGTGATTGAACACATCATCAGCAATCACATGTTGAAAAAGTTCCTTCAAATTATGGTCATCAGCATCCACTACAATCAATCCCTCCTCACCAAAAAATTCGTTCACATAATATCTTACCGCTTCGCTTAAGGTATTGTATTTCAAATAAGCCTTTTTGAATATTCCTATTTCGCCAGGAATATCAGCGAACAGTTTTTCAATTGACTTTGGATTGAATCTTCCTACAGCCCCCAGTTGATCCGTTTCCCAGGTATGCCTCCTTCCGTAGAGTTTGAAATATTTTATTTCATCATAATCATGATCTTCAGATGCCATCCAATAAACGGGAACAAAATTGTAATCCGGGTATTGTTTTTTCAATTCCTTGCAGGCATTAATTACGGTTACAATTTTATAGATAAAATATAATGGACCTGTGAAAATATTAAGCTGATGTCCGGTCGTAATCGTAAACGTATTAGATTCAGAAAGCAGATTAATATTATTTTTTACGGAATCCTGTTGAGATAGATTTTCATATTGGCTTTGCAACGTACTAACCAGAATACTGCGATGTGTGGCTGGATACGATTGTTTCTTATGTTGAATCTGAGTTTCAAAATTCTGCTTTTCCGGAAATAAGGAATAGAATTTTTTTAATGTTTCCTTTTGCTGAATGTAATCGAGAAAAAAAGTGGAGAACGAATTGGTTTCGGCAAAGGGAAGTTTTTGATTGCGCATGATTAACAACAAGTGAGGTTAAAAAGAAGCATAACCCAAACAACGACTATGTTCTGATAAAGTTTGAAAATTTTCCTCATGGGTTTAAGCTGTTAACAAGTTGTTAAACAGGTTCAGCAATAAGATCAAATTCGGTAGCGCCTGTGATTTTGGCCTGAATGAAATCACCTACCCGCATATATTCTTTGGTACCATCCAGTAAAACTTCATTATCCACTTCGGGTGAATCAAACTCTGTGCGACCAATAAATTGACCCGATTCTTTTCGGTCAATCAATACTTTATACGTGTTTCCGATTTTCGCTCGATTCAGCTCCAGCGAAATCCCTTGTTGCAAATCCATCAAGGCATCAACACGTTCTTGTTTCAACTCACCGGAAACATCATCGGCCATAGAAAATGAATGCGTATTGTCCTCATGCGAATATGGGAAAACTCCCAATCGATCAAAGCGCATGTCTTTTACGAACTTCATCATCTCTTCAAATTCCTGCTCGGTTTCACCGGGGTGCCCGGCAATGAGTGTTGTGCGAATAGCAATGCCCGGTACTCTTTCACGAATCTCTTTTAAAAGCTCTTCTGTTTTTTCGCGGGTAGTTCCACGCCTCATCAACTGAAGTATTCTGCTTGAACCATGTTGCAATGGAATATCCAGGTACTTGCAAATGTTTGCGCGTTGGGCCATCACATCAAGTGCATCCATCGGGAAGCCGGTTGGAAAGGCATAGTGAAGTCGAATCCATTCAATGCCTTCTACATCAGAGAGGCGTTGCAGAAGTTCTCCCAGATTTCTTTTCTTATATAGATCAAGACCATAATATGTGGAGTCCTGGGCAATCAATAGAAGTTCTTTTGTTCCTTTCTTCGCCAGGTTCTTTGCTTCCAGCACTAGCTCTTCCATCGGTTTTGAAATGTGTTTGCCCCGCATGATCGGAATCGCACAAAATGAACATGGCCTGTCACAACCTTCCGAAATTTTCAGATAGGCAAAATGACTCGGGTTAGTCAGTATTCGCTCGCCCACCAACTCATGCTTGTAATTAGCGTTGAGTTGTTTTAGCAACCGCGACAAATCCCGTGTGCCAAACCAGGCATCCACATCCGGTATCTCTTTTTCAAGATCTGTTTTATAGCGTTCCGAAAGACAACCGGTCACATATACTTTTTCAACAACGCCCTCATCCTTCGCATCCACGTATCGCAAAATGGTGTCAATCGATTCTTGTTTGGCGTTGTCAATAAAGCCACAAGTATTGATGACTACGATATTGGCATCATCCTTTTTCGATTCATGAGTAGTCTCAATTCCATTGCCACGCAACTGAGTGAGGAGCACTTCTGAATCTACCAGGTTTTTAGAGCAGCCGAGCGTAACGATATTGACCTTCGTCTTTTTGGTACCTTTTGTTTTCACGTCATTAAATAAGGTGCGAATTTACTAAAAATACACTCCTTGAGATTCTACCCAGCGGGGCAGTAAGGGTTATATTTGCATCTTCAACTAAGACCGGGTGAGATTTGTTCAGTTCATAGTGTTGATTTTCATCTTTTCAGGCTGCCTGAACGAGCCTGATTGTATTGTTACCAGCACGAACCTGGTTAAAATCTATTTCAAAAAAGACTCAAAAACATCCCGAGAAATCACTTTTACCAAGATAAATGTATCGGGCCTGACCAAAGATTTTTATGCAGGGCAAAAAGTTTCGTCTGTGATATTACCCGTAAATCCCGGGGATGTCGAATCAACATTTACGTTCTATTTCGAAAAGCGAGTGGAGACAGTTCATCTAGCCTATACCAAACAAACAGAGGTGATCTCAGCTTCCTGTGGGGCATTTACCAACTATTCGAACTTGATGGTTCCTGAGACTAGTTTTAAAGTGGATAGCATCAAAATCATCAATAACCAATTACTTCTTAATGCGACCAGCAATCTTGAAATTTATCTTGATTAGTGCTTTCGCCTTTTCATTTATGGGTGCACAAGCTCAGGATAAAAAAGAGGAAAGTGATTCTTTGAAAAGACGAGCTATTCAAAAACCTACCGGTGTGCGCATTGGCACGGATTTGATTGCGATTGGAAAGACTGTCTTTGATAGTCCTTTATCAGGATGGGAATTAAATGCGGATGTGGATTTTGATCGATACTATCTGGCGTTGGAATATGGGTCTTGGGCACGCAAGGATAGCGTAGACAATGGCTACTATACCAATGATGGCCGATATTTTCGTATCGGTGTGGATGTCAACTTTCTGTTGAATGATCCTGACAAGAACATGTTCTTTCTTGGCTTTCGATATGGACGTTCAACCTTTGACGAGCAGTTGAATTATCAAACCACTCTGGCCGATTTTGGTATTATTCAAAAAGAGATTTCCAATCAAAATGCAACAGCTGGCTGGGGAGAATTAACAACAGGATTGCGTGTAAAAATCTGGAAGTATCTCTGGATGGGTTATACAGCCCGAATGAAGTTTTCACCCAACGTGAAAGGCAATCAAGAACTGGAGACTTATGATATACCCGGCTATGGAAAAACTTCAAAGGCTGTCTATTGGGGTTTTAACTATCAGGTATTCTGGAGAATTCCTCTGAAGAAGAATCAGTGAAATTTTAATTGGTCTCAAGATTTAGCCCGAAGATGGAGGATTCAATCAATCCAGAATGGTGGCTTTATGTTTGTTGAATGCGGAAATGCGTCTCGGCAATCCCCAGCTTTTATAGGTTTTTCCGTAGGTATTGATAGGACAACTTCTGTGGGGAGTTCAAATTTCTGTAAATACTTTACCTTACTATTGATGGAGGTTGCAAAAAAGATGCCTTCAACACGTGTGGTATTCCCTGAAGTCTGTATAAAATTACTAGGAATTTTTCCTGTTATCGGCTGAAACAGACTACCGGTTGCTTCTTTCTGGTCACGAATGGCTTTCCAAAAATGATAAGAATTATCAGTCAAACTCATCTGACTCATTTCCACCCTGATCTTATATGCTAAAGTCCATTTGTCCAGGGGAATATTCGAAGCATTAACACCGTTCAATTCGCCCCGCCTCGTTAAATGATCATCACTTAGAATTAGATTTTCATTGTAGATACTATACCAACAGATACAACAGGTACACGTAAATAGTTTTTCAAATACAGGGTGTATATTATCCCCTGTATTTCTATAGCCACTACAGGGAGGCACAAAGTTACATTTACTAATCTCCGGCATCCAGAAACAAGCTCCTTGAGCGTATTCAGGATGTGTTTCAACCTGATAGGTGCTCGTTTGCTTCCAAATAAACTTATTGTTGTTACTGTTGGCATCATAGGAGGCGTCAAAAAAAATATCATAGCTATATATCTTTTCTCCTATGCTATTGTATTTACTTTTTAGCTCCAAGTACAAACTATCCAGTGAACCTGCGGGTAGTATTGTATCAGGCAATGACTCATAAATCCGGCCGTCAAACAATTCAACTGTAATTGCATAAACACCATCGACCTGTCCTTTTATCCCGCTGGGATCTGTTTGATAAATCCCTTTATTTACTTCGCTCAATATTTCCGAATTACCTTTGTTATCAGACATTTTCAATTGCTTTACAGAAATAGGAATCTTTGTAGATTCCTTGGATTCAATATCAAAGACATTGTTGATTCTAATTTCATAAGGACCAGGCTGATCTGAGATATAACCGCTGATAGAGATGCTATTGTTTGGTGGCTTTTCAAAATCAAATGAAATCCTGTCAACGCAAGCCGTTGCCAATAAGATCAACAGGTATGAAAATAGTACGGAAGATCTCATCTAAGGCTATTATTATGGCCTATCAAGCTATTGAAGCCAAAACTTAATTCCATAAAGAGCTAAAAATTAAGAAGACATCTATTTTTTTGAAAAGTCACACGAATGATTCGCAATCCAAATATTAAATACTGGTATTAGATATTTGAAAATCATCGTTGCTGAAAAAGGGAATTCACAAATTCAATCTTGTTAAATACCTGTAGGTCATCTACTTTTTCGCCTACACCTATATATTTCACAGGAATTTTAAATTCGTCTGAAATTCCAATCACCACACCACCTTTGGCGGTTCCATCTAGTTTGGTAATGGCCATGCAAGTTACTTCTGTTGCTTTGGTGAACTCACGCGCCTGTATCACAGCATTTTGTCCGGTGCTTCCATCTAATACAAGCATCACATCGTGAGGGGCATCAGGAATTACTTTTTCCATCACCCGCTTGATTTTAGAAAGCTCGGCCATAAGATTTATTTTGGTGTGCAATCGGCCAGCCGTATCAATGATGATGACATCAACACCCATTTCAACTCCTTGCTTAAGTGTATCAAAGGCTACCGCAGAAGGATCGGTGTTCATCCCCTTTTCTACCACGGGTACACCAATGCGTGCTCCCCAAAGTTTAAGTTGTTCTACAGCAGCAGCCCGGAATGTATCGCCAGCCCCCAAAAGCACCGATTTTCCTTTTTTCTTATACTGAGCAGCCAGCTTTCCGATGGTGGTCGTTTTTCCAACACCGTTTACACCAACCACCATCAGCACATAAGGCTTAACACCAGCAGGCACATCAAAATCAGCCAGATCGGTAGAGTTGTTTTCAGATAATAAGGAGGCAATTTCTTCGCGCAGGATGCGATCTAATTCAGAAGTGCCGAGGTATTTATCACGCGCCACTCGTTCCTGAATGCGACCTATAATTTTTAAAGTTGTCTCCACGCCAACATCGGAAGAGATGAGAATTTCTTCCAATTGGTCAAGCACGTTATCATCAACAGTAGATTTTCCGGTAATAGCCTTCGTCAGTTTTCCGAAGAAACTTTCTTTCGACTTTTGAAGGCCCAGATCGAGGCTTTCTTTTTTCTCTTTTGAAAATAAACCGGAAAAGAATGACATAGTTGAATGCTCAAAAGTGTCTGTAAAAGTAAAGAAATAAAAAAGTCCCACATCGGGGACTCTTTATAATATAGATTCTTTCGAATTACTTCTTAGCGAGCGTCTCTTTAACGAGATCAGAAACTACGATTTCTTCTTTGAAAACATAAGCACCAGTTTTCTCAGATTTCACAGCACGGATCACCTTAGCGTAGTTCTTACCATCTGTTTTCTTAAGCGAAGCAACAACTTTCTTTGCCATGATTACTTAATTTCTTTGTGAAGGGTATATTTTTTGAGGATTGGATTATACTTCTTAAGCTCAATACGCTCAGTAGTATTTTTCCTGTTTTTGGTGGTAATGTGACGGCTCATGCCTGGCATGCCGGTTGTTTTGTGCTCTGTGCACTCTAAAATTACCTGTATTCTGTTTCCTTTCTTTGCCATAAAGCTGGTTTTTAAAGATTAGATGGCAAGGGTGCCTTTTTCGCGCGCTTCCTTAAGCACTGCGGTGATTCCTTTCAAATTGATCGTTTTGAGAGCCTTAGTGCATAACTTAATAGTAATCCACTTGTTCTCTTCAGGGATGAAGAAACGCTTAGTCTGAAGATTAGGATAAAACCTACGCTTCGTCTTGTTGTTGGCGTGTGATACCTTATTCCCTACCTGAGGTCTCTTTCCTGTGATTTGACAAACTCTTGCCATAAAGCTTATTGATTTAGCCCCTCTTAAAAAGGGATTGCAAATATCGGGAAAAGCCGCTTAATAATGCAAGCCTGCCGAAAAGAAAGGTGAATGAATTGATTGCTTAGAGATGAAAATAGGAAATTATTGCCAGTTTTTACACCAGAAGAGTCCTCAGTTGGCTTAAAATCAATATTTTACGGGCTATGAAAAAAATCCTTTTTTTATTCCTATGGCTACCTGTTTTTATCTTATCCGCCCAAAACAACAATATTGATAGCCTCAAAACGGCTTTGGGTTCGGTGCAATCGGCCAAAGATTCAACCAACATTCTGGTTAATCTATGTTGGGGGTATCGGTTTATCAATGCCGCTATCGCTCGGGAATATGGTTTGAAAGCTCTTGAGCTGGCTCAAAAGAATAGCTTTCGCGAATATGAGGTAGAGGCTCTCCATAATATAGGTGTGACTCACGAGGCACAGGGCAACTACGAACAGGCGCTGGAGTTAGAATTAAAGGCGCTGGAGTTTCGGAAAGAAATCGGAGACGAATCGAAAACAGCCAACACACTTAATGAATATCGGAATCATCTACGATGAGCAGGGAAACTATAAAAGAGCCCTCGACTATTACCATGAGGCCCGCAAGATTTTTGAAAAGATTGGCGATGAAAAAAAAATTGCCATGGTTTTAGTAAACATGGCCATCGTGGTCAAATCTCAAGGCGAATATGAAAAGGTGATTGAATACTACCACGAAGCTCCGTCAATTTATCAAAAATTAAACAACGAGTTTGGCGTAGCCGTATGCCATGCAAATCTTGGTTCTGTATTTTATTATTTACCCAATTATGACAGTGCGCTCCATTATTCGCTATTATCCACACACGAATTCGAGTCTCAAAACATTCAACAGTTTGTGGGAAGCTCGTTATGCAACGCGGGCATGGCCTACGATAAGTTCGGCCACAAGGAAGAAGCTAAAACCTATTTGCTGAGAGCAAAAAAATTGAATGAACAATATGATAACAAGAAAGAGTTGGCATTTATCATGATTTACCTCTCCAACCTATATGCATCAGAAGGCTTATTGCAATTGGCAGAAAAGGAGGCATCCGAAGCTCTTGTCATGGCATCAAAGATTAATGCGCTGCAACAAGTGATGGAAGCTCGCTTTGCTCTGGCCGCGATTCAGGCATCCAAAAATGATTTTAAAAAAGCCTATCAGGAATATCAGGAATATGTGCTAGTAAAAGATTCCATCTACCAGCAGGATAAAGCACATCAGATTGCTCAACTGCAAACCGAATACGAAACAGTAAAAAAGGAAAATCAAATTCTGCAGCTAAAGCAAGTGAATGAATTGAAAGACGCACGTTTAAATCAAAGCATCATCACCATCATTTTACTTGTGGCAATATTAAGTGGAATACTAGCCTTCGGTTTTTTGTGGAAAAACAGAATTACATTAAAACAACAAGCCGAATTGCAGGCCACTCGTGCTTCCTTACGGGAAGGTCAACTCAAAGCAGTGATTGCTTCTCAGGAAGAAGAGCGAAAACGTTTTGCAGCAGATTTACACGATGGGTTGGGCCAGATGATTTCTGCCCTAAGGCTCAGTCTTTCCAACGAAAAGGTAGACGCCCAAGCATTGACCCATGCGCTGGGAGTACTCCGTGATATGAATTTGGAAATCAGAAATATAGCCTTCAACCTGATGCCACAAGTACTTATGAAAAGTGGATTGAACGAAGCCCTTAAAGAATTCGCGTTGCGTATTAATCGCTCTGGCATTGTGTCAGTGTCCGTGCAGACATTCGACCTTGACAATAATATGGAGGCTGAACATCGAATTGCACTATATCGCATTTGCCAGGAGTGGGTGAATAATGTAATCAAATACAGTGGAGGAAATCAGATTTCCATTCAACTGGTGAGGCATCCGCAAGAGCTGGTGCTTACCATTGAAGATAATGGAAACGGCTTCGATCCAAATTCACTCATGGAAAGCCAGGGAAATGAATGGAAGAACATAAACTCTCGGCTTCACATGATAAAGGGGGCTATCGAAATTAATACACAAAAAGATCGGCAGGGTACTACGTTAATCATTTCAGTGCCTCAGCAAATTTCAATAGCGGCCTGATATATCCGTAGTAGTACTGGTGGAAAATACCTCGAAATAGGTATTCCGAACGAATTCATGAGAAGGTACTTTTGCTTCACTTAACCAATTTTGTGGAGTATATTTTTAAACCCAGATTATTCATTAGGACGGAAGAGTTATTCATAAATGCTTGATTGAGTTATCTTTACTAAAAGGATTAAAACAACCAATAAGGTGAAAGAGATACAGGTGTTATTTACGGATAAAAATGTCACTGCTTGGGGTGGTATTAAGTTGATGAAAGATATGATCGACAGCAT
>CANIVF010000053.1 GCA_947470895.1 Bacteroidota bacterium | reverse complement strand
GCTTTATGCTCCACCGGTAATGGCCAATGCGCTGGTCACGGAATATCCCGAAGTAGAAGTCGCAATCCGGTTCCGCGAACGCGGATCGTATCTGGTAAAGCGAAACATCGACAACATCAAAGAAGATCATGTAATCTGGACGGATAAGGATTTCTTCAAAGTCTTTTCTATTCCCGTGATTGCCGGCAATGCAGATAAGGCGTTGGCCGAACCCAACTCCATCGCCATCAGTGAAGCAATAGCTCAAAAGTATTTCCCTAATGAAAATGCATTGGGCCAAACGCTCATTCTCGACAACGATATGAACATGAAGATTACAGCCATCTATAAAACCTTGCCGGCCAATACTCATTTTCATTTTGATATCCTCATCTCCTTAGAAGGTCTTGACGAAGCCCAGCGACCGGTGTGGTACAGTAATAATTTTCAAACGTATATTCTCTTACGCTCTGGTGCTGATGCAAAACCGTTGGAGAATAAATTTCCTCAGCTCATTGTGAAGCGTGCCATGCCTCAATTATCTGAATTGATGGGTGGCGATTTTACTATGGAAAAATTCATTGCTGCCGGAAACAAAATGGAATATACACTGCAACCACTGTTGGATATTCACTTAAAAAGTGCCCTGCAGGGCGAGTTCGAGCCTAACTTTGATATCGCCTATGTTTACTTGTTTGTGGCCGTTGCTTTATTCATTCTGATCATCGCTTGCATCAACTTCATGAATCTTTCTACGGCACGTTCGGCTAATCGCGCCAAAGAAGTAGGTATTCGGAAAGTGATGGGCTCCTTCCGTTCGCACCTCATTCGACAGTTTTTAAGCGAGTCGATTTTGTTAAGCTTCATTTCGATTGTGCTGGCGGTGATCACCGCGTGGCTTTTGCTTCCGTTTTTCAATGAACTTTCGTTAAGAACGCTTTCAATTCCTTTTGAACAACCTTCACTTTACGGATTGATTATTCTAAGTGCCGTGCTCGTTGGATTGCTCGCAGGCATTTATCCCGCATTCTTCCTTTCCGCGTTCAAACCGGTAAGTGTATTGAAAGGTAATGTTGCATTGGGCATGAAGAGCGGATTTATTCGAAGCGCTTTGGTCGTGTTTCAATTCACTATTTCGATTTTTCTGGTCATTGGCACGCTGGCTGTGAATCGGCAATTGAACTACATCCAAAACAAGAAGCTAGGCTTTAATAAAGATCAGGTCATTGTGATTGACGATGCTTTTGCCCTCGGAAGCAACCGCATTCCTTTCAAAGATGAAATCATGCGAAGCGGTAAAATGGAGAATGCTACGATGACAGGTTTCTTGCCGGTAAGCGGCACCTGGCGAAATGATAACCCGTGGTGGGTGGAAGGTCGGGATCCTGCCGTGCAGGAAAACATGGTGAGCATTCAAAACTGGCGTGTGGATTACGATTATATGAACACGATGGGCATGAATATTAAAGAAGGTCGCGATTTCTCCCGCGATTTTCCATCCGATTCATCGGCTGTCATCATCAACGAAGCGGCTCTCAAACAATTTAATTTCGATGGTGAAGTGATCGGAAGTAGAATCGCCACGTTTGGTAATACCGATAATGGCGAACCCGATCGGGAGAATCTCACCTTGTTAACTGTAGTGGGCGTTGTAGAAAATTTTCATTTCGAATCGCTGAAGCAAAATGTTGATCCGCTCATGATGGAGTTAAGCAAAAAGCCTGAAGGACCGATATCGTTTCGCTTTCAATCGCAAAACACGCAAGACGTAATTAAGATTGTGGAAACAAAATGGAAGGAGATGGCACCCGGCCAACCCTTCACGTATTACTTTTTGGATCAGCGCTTCGGCTCGATGTACGCTGCAGAAACACGACTTGGAAAAATCTTCGGCATATTTTCCGTGCTCGCTGTGCTGATTGCTTGTCTTGGTTTGTTTGCGCTAACTTCCTTCACGGCAGAACAACGTACCAAAGAAATAGGAATTCGAAAAGTATTGGGCGCCAGCGTGAGTAGTATCGTGGTGTTGCTATCCAAAGAGTTTGGCAAGCTCGTACTGGTTGCCTTTGTATTGGCTGCGCCTCTAGCATGGTATGGAATTGATTGGTGGCTCAAAGATTATACCTACAAAACCGATATTGGCATCGGGCTTTATCTGCTTTCGGGAATCGCTGCTTTCCTGATTGCGTGGGTAACAATGAGCCTTCAATCGTTTAAAGCGGCTACAAGTGATCCAGTGAAATCATTGAAAAGCGAGTAACTGTTCTCTTCGCATTATCATTTATTTATTTACCGCGGAGCTAATTGATTCAAAAGGATCGCAACCGCTGAGTGATATGCGGCATGCGGGGATATAAAAAATATTCGATTCATATCCATCATTTTTTAAATAAAATCCAACAATTATAATAAGATAACGAATATTCCTAAAATAGAAACACTTACTGTTCCTAGAAGGTTGGGATAGAATCTAAATTTCCCCAATTATTTGGTGCTTCTGATTAATTGTTCGTAAAACCACAAGGCGGTTTTATAGCTTTCTAAACTTACCCGTTCATCAATACCATGAAATCCAATCGGGTCTATCATCGGACTAAACTTGATAATATTGGGAGATATCTCTCTAAAGAAACGAGAGTCCGTAGCGCCAATCATCAGAAAGGGAGCAGTCATTGTTTGAGGATAACTTCTCTTGATTGATTCGTCAACGATTTTGTATCCCTCGCTTTCAGCTGATGTAACTGGAGTAGCTTCCGAAATGAAACCCATTCTATTTTCAACCTTTACGCGTTCATCTCCAATTTTCCTTTTCACCTCTTCAATTACTACTGCTGATAAATCGCCCGGCAGCAGGCGAAAATTTACCGTTGCCTTGGCTACCGTGGGCACTACGTTATCTTTTACTCCTGCAACGATAATCGTAGGCACCATAGTGGTGCGTACCATCGCTGCAGACTGGGGTGATTTCTCATATTTACTGATGATAATTCCCTTAAATAACCATTGATTGGCAAATGCCATCTTCTGAACGAATGGCATTTCCGGACCTAAGTACTGAGTACCTTCAAGCGTAGAGCCAGTGAGATCAGAAGGGAAAGGTCTTGATCTCAGATTCACCAACGCCTTTGATAAAATATCAATCGAAGTTTCCTCTGCCGGCATGGATGAATGTCCCCCCACCTCTTCTACTGTTAACTCCAATGACAGGTATCCTTTTTCAGAAGTACCTAACAGCGCTAAAGGCTTGGTAATGCCAGGCATTTTCGTGAGTGTGATAATACCACCTTCATCCAGCACAAATTCTGCTTCAATGTTTCTTGATTTTAATAAGGTTGCGGCTGCGATGGCACCTTTGCCACCAATCTCTTCGTCATGACCAAATGAAAAATAAATGGTTCGCTCTGGCTGAAAATTTTCGCTGAGCAATTTCTCTGCTGCCTCCACCATACTGATCAGATTGATCTTGTCATCGGCTGTACCCCGGCCCCATATAAATCCTTCTTTCACTTCTCCTGCAAACGGATCAACCGTCCACATGCTTTTCGTAGCTTCTTCAATAGGCACTACATCTTGATGAGCCATTAAAATAACTGGCTTTAGGTGCGGATTTTTTCCTTCCCACTTGTAAAGCAAACTATAGTCAGCAACAATCTCACGCATAAGCTTCGTGTGAAAATTGGGATACGCGGTTTCTAAAAATTTGCGGAATGACCTGAACTGTGCAGAATCAAACAAGGAAGGGTCACTATTTGAAATCGTCTTGTACCCCAACGCCTGTTGAAAGTGTCGAAGTGCTTGTGGTGCAATTTCGGGTGCGGCCAAAGCATTAACCTGCAGCTGCTTTGATTCCATTCGGAATGTATTGAACAGAACCGCTGCTGCCAGTAAAAGAAAGCCGGCAAATAGAAAAATAAAAAGTTTCTTCATGATTGATTCATCTTAAGTGATCATGCAAAAGTATCAAGTTTGAAATATTTTCTGTTTACCACTTAGCCATTTGATCTGCCAGCATCATGTGTTTTCACCTTGAGGTTGAAATGCGCTGATCCTGCTTTTTTACTTTCAATGTCAATCCGTAAAGCAACCGCGTAAGCATAAACCGTTTGATGACGAACTCATAAAGAAGATAATCACTACCAAAGCAAAGGATAATCAGAATCACCAGTTTTACCACAAGAGGAAGCGACCATTGTGTTACAAAGTATCCGGCTGTGACAATAATCGTTTGATGTAAAATATAAACCGGATACACCGCGGGAGTGGTGTAACGCAAAAAAGCATTGGAGAAATTCAGGTTCTTGCGTGCAAAGCCCAGCAGTGAAACGATCATCATCCAAATGTGAACGGAATCAAACACTCCATAAATCATAGAGTGCCTCATCTTGTTTTTTGGGCAAAGTCAATGGGCCGTAGTATTGCACAAACAATACTACCATGCTTATCATGGATGCCATAAAAAAATACCAGCGATATTTTTCACACGTTTGCCAAAAAGAATTAAAGTGTGACAATAAAAATCCAAGGAAGAAAAGCGTAATCGAAAAAATGAAATTAAACCAATCGGCAATCAGGTTTTGTTGCTCAGGCCATTTGATGTAGAGTTGAAAATAATAGAACATAAATAATCCCGACAAAGCAACAATGGTAACAGGATTCGAAATCAACATTTCCAATTTCTGAATGCCTTTCTGAATCCCCTTGATTTTCATAATGGAAAAAAGTGGCCACAATAATAATGTGAATACAAACAAATACACGACAAACCACAAGTGGCTCCAGGTGAATGATCCATCTGGATACGGAACAAACTCCCACACACTCGGATAAAATTCAAAAAATGAGATGTTGTGCCTCCCGATCTGCAGCCACTCAAAATAAACCTGGAACGGAATGGTGAACATCATCGCGAAGGCGAGGGGAATGAATAACCTTACAAAACGCTCCCCCAGAAATGACAGAGGCTTACGACTAGACAAGGAAAAATTAGCACCCACACCGGCAATAAAGAACAACAATGGTAACCTCCATTGATGTAACCAGATAATGATACGGCTTAGAAAAAGTGAGTGCTCTTCATTCTTGATTTCCCAACCAAATGTAACGAAGGGCATGGTGCAATGAAAGAGGATAAGCAGGCCAAAGGCGAGCACGCGAATCCAGTCGATAAAGTAAAGTCTTGATGAGGGCTGGGTAAGTTGGCTCATTACTTTTTTTAAGGAGACAATCAGAAGCAGGGTTACCCCTATTCAAATTTCTTATTCGTTCAAATTTTTCAAATATGCTTATTCGATAATAATATCATACTGATCTAACAATCCGATAACGCCAGGCATAGAAAACTTTGCCTTCTTAATTCTATTTTTTTGTGGATCGATGGCATAATTGATGGCGGTGCGCAAATCCGCTCCCGTTAAAATTGTGTTTTCAAAAGAAGACAGCTTTAAGTCGCAATGCTCAAAACGAGCATTGGTTAAATCTGTTTCAACAAAATCCACCTCTTCCAGTTTACAGTCTTTGAATAAGGTGCCTTTCATTTTCAGCTTGTAGAAGGATGAAAAGTTTAAAATACATCCCTCGAAAGAAAAAGAAAGCAACAGTGGATGACATTCGTCAAAACGCAGACCTAACAGTTTACAGCGCGTAAACTTCACATCTCTGAAAGAAGCGCTTCTCAGTTTGGCCATACTGAAATCACAATCCTGAAACTCGCACTCCACAAAAATGATTTCATTGAAGTCACACTCAGAAAGTTGGCAGTTGCGAAACATACAATTTTCATACTCTCCTTTGGCGAGGTGGTTCTTCTGAAAGTCAATCGCTTCAAATTGTTCATCTTCTACGTAGGCGCGGGTCATCATGCTTTGATCTTAAACTCAAAGATCAAAATTAATTATTAAAGCAACGATAGAAATGATAACGTGCTTTCATTAATGGAAAGCGGTTGAAGTCTTTTTGTATATTGGATCATGAAACTCAACGATCGTCTCGAATCATTGGATGTTTTCCGGGGCATCACGGTGGCATCCATGATCTTAGTGAACAATCCCGGAACCTGGGAACATATTTATTCACCACTCCGGCACGCACCCTGGAATGGATGTACTCCCACGGATCTCATCTTTCCATTCTTTCTTTTTATTGTAGGTGTCTCCATTCACTTTGCTTATCAGTATAAAACTTCAGAAGGGTTAACTCAAAAGGTCTTTTTGAAAATCCTTCGTAGAACGCTCATCATTTTTGGACTAGGTCTCTTCCTTTCCCTCTTCCCTAAATTCGATTTTTCAGTGGTGCGCATTCCCGGAGTATTGCAGCGCATCAGCATCGTATTTTTCTTTTCTTCGATTTTATACCTCACCACAGGTTGGCTTGCGCAGATTCGAATAGCTGTGCTTCTGCTTTTTGTTTATTACATACTGATGAACTTTGTGCCGGTGCCGGGCTTTGGTGAACCCAACTTAGAGCCGGGAACAAATCTGGGTGCATGGTTGGATTATACCATACTGGAGGGCCATCTTTGGGTGCAAAGCAAAACGTGGGATCCTGAAGGATTACTCAGCACCGTGCCTGCCATTGGCACCGGCATCATTGGCATGCTCACGGGCAAGTTGTTTACAGAAATTAAAGATCCCGCTAAACGCGTGAGCTGGCTTTTTTTCATTGGAGCCATTCTTATCGTATTAGGACTCGGTTGGGGATTATTCTTTCCCATCAACAAATCACTTTGGACAAGCAGTTTTGTTTTATACACAGCGGGCATTGCTATGCAATTTCTCGCTGCCTGTCATTGGTTGATTGATGTGCACGGAGTGAAGGCTTGGTCCAAACCATTTACCTGGTATGGGATGAATGCCATTTTTGTTTTCGTGGCTTCCGGTTTGATTGCTAAAATATTGATTCGGACAAAAGTGGATGATGGTGCTGGTGGAGAAATTTCCTTATGGACTTTGATTTATAACAACGCCTTTGAAAGCTGGCTCGCACCAATCAATGCTTCCATACTTTTTGCACTTACACTTGTATCACTTTTTGGTTTGTTACTGTGGTGGATGCACAAGAAAAAAATCTTTATAAAAATATAAGACATGAAAAAGTCTAGCGCTCTCTTCTCTTCGTACATTTTTATTGCTGCTCAACTTATAATCTATTCTGCATAGGCTCAGATAGAAAATGATAAGGTAGAAATTCTCCGACTTAGAAATGCTTACAATGCGGCCATAAAAAACTTTTCTAATGAGCAGTTTTCATTTCTGACCAACGATGTGCTCACCACAACCGGCAATGGTACGCTGATCCGTGGAAAAGAAAATCTAAAAAAGTTTCTTCAAAAAGCATCGTTGTCAAAAATGTATTGGGTGCGCACGCCCAGTGAAATTGATGTTAATACAAAACTTGGTTTGGGCTACGAGATGGGAACCTGGAAGGGTTATAATAGTGACACAGGAGACAAGCCAGTTGTAGGAGGAAAATATTCTGCCCAATGGGCGAAAATAAACGGAGTGTGGAAAATTAAATCACAACTCTTTGTTACGCTGGAATAAAATTTTTCTCAGCCAAAGAACCCAAAATCACTTTCGACTCACTACACCAAGTGCTTTTTGCAGCCTCAGCCTTGCCAACATGTATTGATAAAGTCCGTTGAGGTAATTGGTCTGTGCCGTGATCATGGCATACTCCGAATTTTTAGCTTCTACCCGAAGGATTGTTCCGGCCTCTAAACGGACCAGGTCGGCTTTTAAAATCTCTTTAGCAATCGTGTAATTTTCTGAAGCCAAAGCATAATTGCTTTCTGCGTTTTTATACTCCCATTGAGCCGATTGTGTTTCGTAATTGATTTGTTGATTTAACTGTGCGAGGTTGTTATTGCTTTGTTCAATACGATATTCGAAGTCCCGTTTATTTTTCTGTTTCAGCAGGCCATCAAAAACAGGAATCTCTACACGCACACCAAGGTAATTATAGGGGGTCCAGTATTTTCCGTCTGTTGGATCAAAATTATTGTTGAATTGCTGAACGGTATAATTCGCAAACAATGAAACCGTGGGCAAGTACAAGGACCTTTGTTTTTCCTTGTTCAATTCATAGATCGATAACTGCTGGCGTTCTGTGCGCACCTCCACGCGGTTAGCCGCACTGGATTCTGCTACTGAAAAATCAGCTTTTTCAGTAAGTTCTGTGAGTTCTAGAGTTGCTGTTAAAGGAAGGTTAAGTTCATTGGCTAAAAACCGAAGTGCTAATTGATATTGACTGGAGTCGTTGCGATGACTTTGCAAAGCCGTACGTTCATCCAGTTTTTCTTTATCGTGGTCGATCTTGAGTTTAGTGCCGTTGTTGAATTGAGTTTGTCCTCGCAAAAACTTATCGTGTGTAACTTGATAATTAAGTTGCGATGTCTCCCACTTTACTTTTTTGAAAGCGGCATCCCAATAGGCTTCGCTTATACTAAGGATGGCATCAGTTTCGTTTTTTTCAAGATTTAACTTTTCCAGTTCGGTGCGAGCGCTATTGATTTTTTTATCATAGCGCACATTGGGGTTAAAGATGTTTTGATTTGCATTTAACGACAACACGTTAAAGTATTTTGTTCCAAACTGTGCACGAATAGGGTCGGCCGTGGCACTGCCTCCGGCAGCTTCCGGACTGATCACCTGCGTTTGTAATTGTGTGTTTACGCGGGCATCAAAAGTGGCCGTAACTTGCGGAAGATTTTTAGCGCGCGTTTTCGCTTCTTCATTCTCAGCGAGGTTCACTGTAAGCTGCTGATTTTTTAGCACGATTTTATTCTTTAAACCCGTTTCGATCGCTTCCGATAATGAAAGTTTATATTCCTGCGCTTGGGCAGAAATAATCAGCACGATGCTGAACGAAAGTGTAGTTATTAATTTCATATAGAAATGGATTAGCCGCGAAAAACCGCAGCAGGTTCAAGTTTTGAAATTCGGGTGATAGCAAAGAAGCTGCCGGCAATGGCAATGAAAAGCGTAACCAGAAACATCGCCACTTTCATCCACAAAGGAAATGAGAAGAATGTGCCGGCCTGTGCCACACCATATCGAAACCCTTCCACGAAAGTGTAGCCAACAATAAAACCTATCACAGAAAAGATGGTGGCTTGTGTCAATATTAAATTCCTAACATATCCATTAGTGGCACCAATGGCTTTCAGTGTTCCATAATCGCGTATGCGATCAATGGCTGCAGAATACAGTGTTAATCCAATGATGACAAAACCAGAAATAAGCGCGAAGACGATCAACGTGCCTACTGATAAAGCGATGCCACTTGATTTTAATACGGTTAAAACGGTTTCACTGGTAAATTCTTTTGCATCCCAAGCACGAACTCCTTTAATCGCACCATTGATATTACTCACAACCTGGGCCGTTGAAATAGTACGATCTTGTTCAACTAAAAAAGCACTTACCCGATTGGTTGAAAATCCTGTTAAAGCTCTTGCTCGTTCCAATGTAGTGAAGGTATAAACTCCTCCGAAGCTGCGGACGCCACGGGTTTGGCCAGCGATGTATACTTTCTTTCCATTCACTTCAAAGTAATCACCTACTTGTGCATCACCAAGATTTTTCTGATCGAAATATTCTGTGATGATGGCGCCTTCAGGAATCATGTCTTCATTGGTTCCGTTAGTAAGATTCCATGGCCCGCCTTTAAAGCCGGGTGCCTGGCTACCAATAAGCTGTATACCAAATGTTTTTCCGTTTTCAAAACGGGCCGATGCCCCGGAAATCACCCAGGGATAGGCGCGCTTCACACCGGGGATGCTTTCCAATTCTTTTCCGATGCGAATGTCCAGCGGAGCTAATGCGTTTACATTCGTGGTCGTTTCATCGACCACCCAAATGTATTGCTGATTGTTGCGCACCAGGCTTCCCATGGCATTGGTAAGAAAAATAAAAATTCCCAACTGCTGACCAATGAGAAAAATTGAAATGACCGCACCCGCAAGCGCCCCAATAGATTTGGGTTTATCAAAGAGTATAAATTTGAGGGCAATGCGTAGCATAACTTATTTCAATTCAATCACACATTCCACTCTACTGCCTATAAGCAACTTCGCTTCCGGATTAATCTTCACCCTGACTTCTCTTACCCTGCGGTCTTCCAGGTTGCTTGCATTATCGGAAAACAACGATTTCTTTTTCAAGTAGGGAGAGATGATGAACACATCACCATGAGCAAGTATTGTTGAATCGCCTTGCGGACGAATGGTAGCGCGCTGACCCACTTTTAAACGGTCGGCAAACAGTTCATCAATCTCGGTAATCGCGACTAAACCACCTTCGGGTGCAAACTCACCTAATACCGTAGCGGTGCTTACATAGTTACCCATTTTAGCATCGATGGAAAGTATGATTCCGTCCGCTGAAGCGCGAATCTGTTTTCGATTTAGTAATGATTGATAATAATTAACATCAGCCTGAAGTTCTGTCTTCTTTGCTATCTGTTGGTGGAGGTTGGCTGTGGCGGCTAACTTCTGTTGAGTTGTATTTTCGAAGGCAAAGCGACTATCATCCAATTGCTGTTGTGTGGCAGCCTGTCCTGCAAAAAGTTTTTGGGTTCGATCGAAATTGGTTTTTGCATTTTGAAGCTGAACATCCAACGAACCCACTGTAGCTTGTTGACTTTCAATGATTGATTGTTGAGTGCGGAGTTTACTGTGCGCCTGATTCACTTGTGCCGCTTCTACTTCATCAGAAAGACTAAACAGCAATTCGCCTTTCTTAAGCTGCTGACTTACCTGCACATGAATGGCTTTTACAACACCTGCACTTTCCGTAGTGAGCTGCACAATACGCTCAGTCGGCTCGATGGAGGCGATACCAATCACCACATCTACCTTTAGCTTATCAGCCGAGACAGGCGGAGTAATTTTTTCTTCTTCCTTTTTGCCTCCGCAAGCGAAGAAAAGGAGAGCAACCATGCTCAGATAAAATGTATTTCTCATAATCAATGACCCGTAAAGTCTTTTACTTCCTGTACCATTCCATTATTAACTTCCACAATCCGATGTGCATAAGGCTTGAGTCGTGGATCATGTGTTACTACTACTACCGATTTACCTTGATCCGCCAATTGACGCAACTCTTCCATCACCACCACCAGCGACTTGCTATCTAAAGCTGCCGTTGGCTCATCGCACAATACAATTTTAGGATTGGTCACTAATGCGCGTGCAATAGCAATACGTTGTTGTTGCCCCCCTGAAAGTTGTTTGGGTAAACTTTTATTTCGGTCGTGCATGCCTACCATTTCGAGTGCTGTCTGCGTGCGTTGTTTTGCTTCACTGCGAGATACTTTCTGCAGAAGAAGTGGCATCATCACATTATCTTCAGCTGTAAGTGGCGACAACAGGTTAAAGTTTTGAAAAACAAAGCCAATCGAGTTGAGACGAAGGGCCGCTTTTTGATTGTGGGACAATGAATTGATTTCCTGCCCGTCTACCCAAAGCGTGCCGGTGGAAGGATAGATTACACAACCGATCAGAGAGAGCAACGTGGTTTTACCTGAACCGGACGGACCGATGATGAGCGTCAGTTCACCTTCGTTCAACGTAAAAGTTGTTTTCTCCAGGGCCACAATGGTTTGGTCGCCTACCTGGTATTCTTTACTTACATTTTCAAGTTTGGCAATCATTTGACGATAAAGCAGAAGAGCATCGTGATCTAAACCATTTTACACGAAGATAGTTTTCAGTCGTCAAAAAAAGTTACAGAACTTTGTGAAGTAAGGTTTCTTCGAAGAAAAATGATGTGAGCAGCCAGCCAAATGGTATAGTTGGTATTGGCTACCTTGTATCCAGGCTAAAAACTTCCGTGTCGTTTTTAATTAAGACTTATTGATCCTTTAGCGAATCCACAGGATTGGAAGTTGCCGATTTCAGCGAATGATAACTCACCGTAACAAAAGCAACCAGAACACCAGCTGCGGTAGCGTAGATAAACACCATCCAGGTAAAACCCACGTTGTAGGCAAACTTCTGCAGCCATCGGTTCATGGCATAGTAGGCCAGTGGCCCCGCCAATATCATCCCCATCAACACCAGTTTCAGGAAATCTTTCGACATCATGACCATGATGTTGGAAACAGAAGCGCCCATCACTTTGCGCACCGCGACAGACTTTCGGTTTTGTTCCATCGTGAATGAGGCTAACCCGAATAATCCGAGGCAGGAGATGAAAATGGCTAAGCCGGAGAACACACCGAATAATTGGCCGAGGCGTTTCTCTTCATCAAACAGTTTATCGAATGTTTCATCTAAGAATTGATATTCAAATTCCTTTTCAGGGAGGATGCTCTTCCAGGTGCTTTCTACGGCAGCAACCATTTCTTTCATATTGCTGGAATTCACTTTCACGGCCATGAACTGACCTTCGTAGGCGGGTTCCAGATATAACACGAGCGGCCCGATTTTCTCGTGCAGGTGTTTAAAGTGAAAATCTTCAACAACACCGATCACTTTGCCGGGTTCCTGGCCTCTTTCCCCAAAGTCCATCAGTTTGCCCACTACTTCATCCGCTTTCCAGCCAAAGTGTTTTACCGCAGCTTCGTTTACTACAAATTCTTTATAGAACTGCTTTGTGTCTGGCGCAAAATAATTTCCGATTTTCATCTTCATGCCCATGGTCTTCAGCAGATCCACATCTCCGCTGAAGATATACATGTTCTCAGCCTTATTATCTTTTGCATCTTCATACCAGATGGTGGTCGTTCGCACCATTTTACCCGGCACTTCCATAAAGCGCGTTACCGCCTCCACGCCAGTCAGTCGCGCTATTTCATTTTTAAGGGCAACATCACCCACACTATCGCGCGGCATTTGAATGACCAGGGTCTGCTCGCGATCAAAGCCCATATTTTTGTTAAGCATATAATCGAGTTGTGAATAGATCACGTAGGTGCCCACCATGATCACAAACGCAATCGCAAATTGAAAGACTACCAAACCCTTGCGTAAGAGTTGTCCTTTCAGGTTCGACACAAAGTTTCCTTTCAACACCTGGGTGGGCTTGAATGCGGAAAGGAAAAAAGCAGGATAAGTACCCGCTACAACACCAACAAAAAATGTGATTGCAATAAACACCACACTCACATAGCCATTCTGCAGCGGATTGATCACAATCTGTTTGCCTGACACTTCGTTGAACAGCGGAACAATAAGAATGAGGAACACAATCGATAAAATCAGCGCAATAAAACTAATCACCACCGACTCGCTGAGGAATTGAAAAACCAATTGTGATTTTCTGCTTCCGACTACTTTGCGAATGCCCACTTCGCGAGCGCGCTTCAACGATTGTGCTGTTGTAAGATTCATGAAATTAATGCAGGCGATGATGAGAATAAAAAATGCAATGGCCGACAAAATGTAAACCGTGTTCATGTTGCCATTAGCCTCTACTTCAAGGCCACGATTCGAGTGCAGGTGAATGGATGTAAGTGGCTGAAGCTTCAGAATGTTTTTGGGTTGATCGGCCGTGCGTTCTTCGTGTTTGTCCATGAACTCCGATATCTTCTTTTCAAACGCTGTGTAATCAATGTCTTTAGGTAGCACTAAATACGTGTAGTGATTTGTGAGGTAGCTCCAGCCCTGCTCAGCGCCAGGCTTCATCGGTGCGAAGTTGTCCGAGGAAACCATCATGTTGATATGCACATGAGAGTTGGAAGGCAGGGGCTTGAATACTCCGGTGACTTTATATTCACGCTTATCATTGAGCATGGTGAGCGTTTTGCCGATTGGGTCCTCATCACCAAAATAAGTACGCGCCCGATCTTCTGTGAGCACCAATGAATTCATTTCGGCTAATGCGTTGTTGGGGTCGCCTTTGATAAGCTCGATGTCCAACACATCAAATACTGATGAATCCGCATAGAATACTTTCTCTTTGTTTATTACTTCGTTGACTGAGTTCTGAACAAAAACATCAATGGGTTTGATGCGCGTAAACTTTTCTACCTCCGGAAAATTATCCTGCAACAATGATCCGATAGGAAAAGCAGAAATCGCCCAGTTGTTTGCTTCCAGATCAATGGCAAGGCGATAAATGCGATCGGCATCTTTGTTTTGCTTATCATAACCCAACTCAAACTGAACAAACAGGGTGATCAGAATACAACAGGTCATGCCTATAGCCAAACCGATGATGTTGATGGAGGCGTGAAGCTTGTTTCGTTTGATGCTGCGAAGTGCAACCAGGAGGTAACTTTTAATCATGAGGGGTTATTTAGGTTGTTGATGAAACTCAACGCGAAAAGGTTTGATGAGTTGCCAATCGGGTGAAAATCGTTCGTATGCGGACAATGTCATTCTGATTGTCATAGACGATTTAGTCAAATGACGTATCAATGTCGCATCAATGGCAGGGCAAAAAATAGTTTTACCTTTGTTACCCGGATAGTTTTGCATGAAAGAAAATCAGAAAGAAATGACTGCAACCTGGCTCAGGGAAGGAAGACTTTCCAAGGGGCTTACGCAAAAGGAATTATCCGAACGCTCCAACATCAGCATCCGCTCCATACAGCGGATTGAAAATGGCGAGATCATTCCGCGAAGCCACACCTTAAAAACTTTAGCTGGAATACTTGAACTATCCTTCAAAGAGTTCATAAAATCCGCCCGAAAGCAAAACATCACCATTCAAGAGAATGAAGATGTTGAAACAAATGTGCCCTCTTCACTGAACACTCCACAGCGGATCGTTCTTTCGATCGGGATTTGTCTGGTGATCATCTTCCTGGCTTGGGCATTTGCATCACAATCCCCAAACTTTCCAGAAACGACCTTTGAGTTGTTGGTTTTCTCTGCCACGGTTCTGGCCCTGATCACCGGCACCTTGTTTTTTCTTTGGCGCAAGAAGCACTGATACTACTCTAACTTTTAATTCACATTTCTATGCTAGGCATTATTATACAGCTAGCCCTGTCGTGGCTGCTCATTTGGCTTTTTGAAAAAGGAAATCTTTCCGTGTTGGGCTTCAGGCCAACGCGCAAGCGACTCATTGATTTTGCGTTGTTCTTTGTCGTAACGGCCGTGCTTTGTGCTTCTGGTTTTTTTCTGAAGATGCTGATCGCCAAACAGCAATGGCAACTTAATCCTAATTTCAATTTATACACAATTGCTAATGGCACGTGGTTCAATATCAAATCCGTTTTGTTTGAAGAGTTGATTTTCAGGGGCGTCTTGTTTTATCTGTTGATCAAGAAGTTGGGAGCAACTAAAGCAATCATAATCTCTGCCGTTGCGTTCGGCATTTATCATTGGTTTTCCCATGAGTTATTTGGTAATCCAGGAGCCATGGTCACCGAATTCATTGTCACGGGTGCCATGGGTGTCGTGCTGGCATATGGATATGCGAAAACGTGGTCGCTGTATATTCCCATTGCCATTCATTTGGGTTGGGGCATCGTGCAGCAGGTTGTTTTTTCCGATGGCCCCATTGGGCAACAACTCTTTGTAGAAATCATGCCTCGGCCCATAATCACGGTTTCATATTTCAGCTTTTTCTTCATGCAGTTGTTTCCGCTCGTGAGCACACTGTTGATTACCTATCTGCTGATCTGGAAAAGAAAGCAGGAACCAATACCACAATAGCCAGAACAGGTGAAACAATAATACGTTTGTACTAGACGAAGAAAAGCTTCTAACGCTATCAACCCAATGGTGTTTGCTGCCATCGTTCTGACCCTGATCAAAGACGCGTTGTTTTTTCTTTGGCACAAGAAGCTCTGATCATTTTTGTATATGATTTCGTTTCGCTCCACGAAGGTATAGTTCCGTAGCAACAACAGCAGAAAGTAAAACCAACACTTGTATAATGATGCCAACGGTTTCTGATGAGTTTACTGTTGGGGGAATATCTTCTGAGCGTTTAAACAACCAGATTGACCCCTCATTTCCTCTCATTCCCAGCAACTCTTGAATGAGATTCAAAGCCACGTGGATGCCTGTTGGTACTGCAATTCCATTTGACCAAATGGCTGATAAGCCAAATACAAATGCCCACGTAGCAGGGCCCAAAAAGGCGATTTGTACGTTCCATCCATTTATGATGTGATATAAAGCAAAAGCCACGGAAACCATGAGCTGCGTTATTCGCAAACCGAAAACCTGGTTTAGTTTTATAAATGGATAAGCCCGGAATGCGATTTCCTCCATGAGCGCTAACGGTGTAATCGCTAAGAACCAAAAGGCTGACTAGGGATCCCATGGATTCGGGTTTCGCTCTACATGAAGTTCGGTGAATGATACCAGGATGACAACGATCACGCAAAAGATAGCGGTGCCCAATACAATACCCTTCAGAAATTTGAATAGTGTATCTCGTTGCCAGACTAGTTCATAATCTGCAAAGGTCTTTTTTTCGCTCTTTAAAAATATCCATGTCGCAAGAAATGCTGAAAGCGTGCCTGATATTCCATAAGTAAACTTGTGCCACAATGCCGGAAAAAGTGCGGTAATCTGAGTGCCTGACAGAAATAAAAAAATCAAAAACAGCATCCAGAACAGTATGCTCTTGAGTATTGACGTTAATTTCGGTGAGTTTGCTTCGCTAATCATGACGTGCATTGGCTTGTTGATATGCACGCAAAATGATAACGACACCAGCACTAAAGCGAATTCCCACGCAGACATTTGCGTGACATTAGTACGTCATTTTATCAAAGGACACATTAATGCCTTTTCTTAAAAGAATTTTGGAGGTTGTAGCTTCAAAAAAATCACTTTACCGGTGACTGATCAACTACCCAAGTATCTGTTCTGAATGGAGTAAGCGGCAAACCCTCTTTTGAGAATACATTTCCGATGATGGTGTTTCCAAAACCGAAGCGGACTTGTGCGGGCGTTTTCACATTCTTATTCCACAACGTAATTTTATTGCCTTCTATTTTTGCTTCTGCCGGAAACCATTGCTCTTGTTCGCCTGAAATATAAAATCCTGTGATCGCTTTATCCTTTGCAATCAGTCCGGAGGGTGCATTTGAAAATGTAACAACCACTTTGTTTTGGATCATTTCCATGGATTGATATTGTGGGCTTCTATGAGCAAGGCCAGATACACCATAGGTTTCTGCCAATGCCCAGTTGCCAAGACGCACGCCAACATCGCGCTTATTGGAAGGATGTATGTCTTTGATGTTATCCACCAGATCTGTAATCACAATCACTCCCGTTTTTGGATGTGTAAGCAATTTTGTCTGGGCTTCCTGCACTAGCGCACCGACATTATGGTTACCATATGTGTAAGGAGCAATCTGAACCAGGTTGAAATAAAAGTCTTTTTTCCAATCGGAACGCCACGAAGTAATGAGGGTCTTCATTAGTTTATGATAGGTGTCGTTGGTAAGGGTATTGCTTTCACCCTGATACCACAATGCTCCGGCTATTTTATAATTTTTTACTGGTGCAATCATCGCGTTATACGCTTTTCCAGGAGTGCTTGGCCACCAGTTGAAGGCTCCTTGTTTGCTGGCGGCTTCATTAAGCACGGCATCGCTTTTGATTACTGATTCCGCCAGCCAGGTTTCGGCTGGAGTGCCGCCCCAACTTGCATTGATCATACCAATAGGCACGTTAAGTTGCTGTTGCAATCGCTTCGCAAAGAAATAGCCAACGGCACTAAAGCGCTTGAGTGAAATAGAATCGCACACTTCCCATGTTGCTTTCACATCGTCCTGCGGAAAGTTGCTGGTACTTTTTTCGATGTGGAAAAGGCGGATATTTTTATTGAAACTGGCAGGGAGCTCTTCCTTTATTTGTTTTAGTCCTTGTAAAAAACTCCACTCCATATTAGACTGGCCTGAGCAGAGCCACACTTCACCAATCAAAATGTCTTCTAATGTGGTGGTGATACCTCGTGTAGTGAGTTTGATGGTGTAGGGGCCGCCTGCTTTGGGTGTTTTCACTTTCAGACTCCACTTTGCTCCATTGTTGGTATGAGCAGAATCCTTCCGATTATCCCAACTGGTGGTTACATACACCTGATCATCCGGCCCGGCCCAACCCCAAAGTTTGACAGAATCATTTTGTTGCAGCACCATGCCCGATGAGACCAATGAAGGCAATCTAAGTTGTGCAAAGGAAGTGATGGAAAGGCTGAGGATAAGAAGGATGAGTTTTGTTTTCATGTTCTAACGTCTGTGTTTTTTGTCGAATCGGTCGATGGGAGAAAGATAGTATTTCTACTAATGAATCTATTAAAGGTCTTGCGCCATGGTTATTTTATTCTTCAGCAAACGAAGGTATCGATTAAACATAGATGATGTTAACTCAAGAGAAGCGGTGTTCCGGTTTGGGTGAAAGTATACGATGGGCGCACTGACAACAACCTGATCAATTAAGACTTCTACATCTGCGTCCATATTGTTCAGTAAACCAAAGGGCGAAACGGCACCTGGCGCCACCCCTAGCTTGGCATAAAGCACATCGGCATTGGCAAAGCTCAATTTGCCTGCTCTGGTTAATTCAGAAATTTTTTTAAGATCGGTCCTTTTGAATGTCGGCAATAATCACGAGAAAAAAACGCTTCCCTTTCTGATCGCGTAGCAAAAGATTTTTAGAAGAAAGCCCCGGTATTAAAAATCTTTCGAGCTCCTCACTGGTGTAGACAGGATCGTGCTCATGCAATACAAAAGATATGCTTTCTGATCTTAGAAAATCTTCTGTGCTGATCATACCATCAAATCATTAAACTGTCTTCTACTTATACCTCTTCCCCTTCTTAATCACCATGTTCACATCCTGCAACAACGCCATGTGCCTGAGCACATCACCTTTCACGGCAATGATGTCGGCATACTTGCCTTCGGTGACGGTGCCATAGTCTTTATCCACACCCATCATCACAGAGGGCCAGTAGGTTGCTGCGCGGATGGTGTACATCGGATCGAAGCCAAATTTGTTTACCCACACATCGAGTTCGTTCCACGTGCTTTGGCTATGGAACTTCATGGGTATGCCGCTGTCAGTACCAATGAGTAATACCACTCCGGCATTTTTCAGTTGGTTGATTTTTTTCTCGAGTGTTGGTTTGCGTATCGGGTTCAACCCAAAGTAGCTGAGCCGGCCTGGGTATTTGATAGATTGTCTGATGTCGGCAACGATGGAATCTGGCAATCCCAGATGCCAGCTCTTGTTGTCGAGTGCTTCGGGGTTGTCGCGCATGTATTCGTAGTTGTGCAGTCCTTCTACGGTAGGTGTCCAGAACAACGGACCGAGGCTCATCTTGGCCGTGCGTTCTTTGATCATGAACATGATGTCGTCCGGATATTCGGGCGCTGCGGCCAGACCGGTGTGTTCAAAATTATCTACACCTGCCTTCAGCCCTCTGCGTATTTCATCTGGGCGGTGCGAGTGTGCTACCACTTTCAATTTATTTTTATGCGCTTCATCTACCACGGCCATGTATTCGGCTTCGGTCATATCATCCTGGTCAATCAGTTTGATGCAATTCACACCTGCTTTCGCCAGTTGACGAACTTTGGCGCGCGCATCTTCCACTCCTTTCACGCCCCAGCGAAATTCTGCTGTGCCCGGATACGATTCGTGTTGAATGAACGGTCCGCTCATGTACATCGTGGGTCCGGGAATTTCTCCTTTGTTGATTCGGTCGCGAACGGAAAGACTGGGTTCCAGCGGACCGCCCAGATCGCGTGCGCTGGTTACGCCCGCCATCAACAGTTGATGTGCTGAAGATGGCATAATCACATCCTTCGCGAGTTTCAAATACGTTTTATCCCAATGGGTGTAGTCGCTATGTCCGTTGATCATCAGGTGCACGTGCATATCCCACAAGCCGGGCATCACACTCATTCCTTCAGTAGAAATAATTTCTGCTCCTTTCGGGATTTCAATATTGCCCACCGTGCCAATGGCTTTGATGCGTTCGCCTTCAATGATGACAACCGAATTTTGTAAGGGCTTTCCTCCAAAGCCATCGATCAGCGTTCCACCCACGAGCGCTTTGGTTTGTGCGAATGAATGAACTGAAATAAAAAGGAACAGGTATACTAATTTTCTCATGCGATATGGGATTGATAAAGTAAGGTAGTAAAAATCGGTAGAGATTTCTTGTTGTATTATCTCTGTGCAACCTGTGTGTTCCCTGTGGTTAAACATGCATCATCATATAGACACAAAGAACACACAGAGGTTAATATCTTTGTCGCTATGGAAATAAAAGAACTCATGCAACGCTTTTCAAAACCGGGATTGGTTGCCGCTATTTCAGTAAGGCCCGGGGGAATGGAACCAGCGATTGTTTTAGATCAGGTTCGCGCCATTGAAAAGAAGGGCCTTGAGGGCGATCGCAGCAAAGGAGGAAACCGGCAGGTTACGTTTATCCAAAAAGAACACATTGCCGCAGTGGCTTCATTTTTAGGAAAGTCATCATTGGTGTTTACCGTCACGCGCAGAAATATTTTAGTGGAAGGCATCAACCTGATTTCGCTAAAAGGAAAACAATTTCAGATCGGTGAAGCCATTCTTGAATACTCGGGCGAGTGCCATCCGTGCTCACGTATGGAAGAAGCGTTGGGCGAAGGTGGCTATAATGCGATGCGCGGCCATGGAGGAATTACTGCAAAGATTATTAAATCGGGATTGATTACAGCCGGTGATGCTGTAGTCGTTATTTCAATTCCCTGATTTTTTACGAGCAGCTCGTCCCAGGTATTTAAAAGCATCAACCATCTTAATGGTTCCGGTAATACCCGTAGCTCCGCCCGCAATCAATAAGCCTTTTCCAAGGTCATCATTTTGTCTTCCCAACATCAAGCCACCGGCAATAACCATCGTATAGCCAACAGTGGCCACGGCAATACCTTGTTTGAATTTCCTTTCAGATTGTGAAAGATTAAGCTGAATGTTTTCCACATCGGCTCTTAGGAGAAGTATTTCTTTTTTTAATTCCTCCAAGTCTTTCGTTTCAGGTTGTGCATAACTGAAAGCAGGAAAAATTAGTAATAACAGTAGAATGGTTCGGATCATGGTGTTGAATTTTGTTTCCATATAAAACGGTAAGTGAATGCAATATTCTATCGGTCAAGCCAGGCTTTAAAAGTGGCACTACGATCTCGGCTGATGGTGAGCTCATGTTCACAGGGTTGATTGAGTTTTACTTCAAGGCGTGTGCTGATGATACCTTTCACCTCTGCAATGGCATCGGCATTTACAATAGCCTTACGACTGATGCGAAAAAACTTATGTGGATCTAGCAATGATTCCAGTTGTTCGAGTGTATAATCGATCAGAAATTTCTTGTTGTCATTTCGGGTGTGGATATATACTTCCTTTCCATCGGCAAAAAAATAAGCAACGTCTTCACTCGATTTATATTGAAGTTTATTTCCCGATTTTATTAATAATCGCTCTTTCGGTTTTTGTCTTTCGCCAACCAGCCATTCTTTCAATTGACTCAATTGTTGTTGCAAGTTTTCCTGATTCACCCCAAGACGTTTCCATTTAGCAAGAGCATTATTCAGATCGGCCTGTTGCACGGGTTTGAGTAGGTAGTCGATGCTAAAGTGTTTGAATGCCTGCAGTGCATATTGATCGTAGGCCGTGGTGAAAATGATGGGCGCTTCTACTGTCACGCGGTTGAATATTTCAAAACTCTTTCCATCAGCAAGTTCGATGTCCAGAAAAAGTAAATCTATTTTTCGGCCTGATGAAAAAGACGCAACCGTCTCTTCTACGCTTTCGAGCACGCCCTGCAACATAAAGTGCTCTCCTGTTTTTTTTAACAGACCAATCAGGCGTTCTGCTGCCAGAGGTTCGTCCTCAACAATCAATACATTCATTATGCTTGTATTTGCAACACCGGTATTTTTACCATGAAATGTGTCTGTATCTCTTCTACTATAACCGGCCGATCGGTTAGAAGTTTGTATCGGTTTACTACATTCTTAAGCCCAATTCTGGTTGACTCTTCCTTGATCTCCTTTTTGTGCAAGGTGTTACTCACGAGGATATAGTCATCCTCTCTTTCAAGCACAATCGTAAGTGGAGATTTTCTGGAGGCCACATTGTGTTTGATTGCATTTTCGATAAGCATCTGTAATGTTGAGGGGGCGACCATGATCTTATCTGAAGTATCCGAAATTCTGTTTTCTATGAGCAGATTTTCATTGAAGCGTGTTCTTAACAAATAGGTGTACGAATCCAGAAAGGCAAGTTCTTCCTTAAGTGGCACAATTTTGTTTTCTTGATTATAGAGCAGATAGCGGTATACATTTGAAAGCTCTGCAATAAATGTAGATGAGGCATCTGCATCTTTATGCACCAGTGTGGATAGCACATTAAAACAATTAAATAAAAAGTGGGGGTTGATCTGATTTCTCAAGGCTTCAAACCGGGCTTCTATGGTTTGCTTTTTCAATTGCTCTGTTTCCAACTGGGCCTTTTTGAGACGGTTCATAAAGAATACAATCGCGTTTACACAATTTAAAAATAAGTTTACCCTAAAGCCAAATGCCGTTAGAAGTTTCCAGTGATCAAATTTGAACTGAAGTGGCATACCTAAAATAGCATAAAGTGCAAACAAGGAAATAGTAGATACCATCACAACATTTACCATGCTGGCCAAAAAAAGAGGAATCAGCGGATGTATCCTTGTCGTCTTATTTAAGAGTTGTTTTTCAACAAGCTTGTTCAATTCCCATACTCCTAAAACGACCAGTGTTAGTACTCCAAATAAGTAGAAGCTATTGAGTTCAAAATCAAACAATCGCTCACCTACCGTAACCAATATATTGATATACGAATAGAGTGACAGAAGCAGAATGAACAGGTATCGGTTACGGGCTGAAAACACGTTGAAGTATTAATATTATTTCAAATAAAGTAAATTCTTTCTTAAAGGATAAGCCCCGCAAGTATTGCGGGGCTTATCCTTTACTTCAAATTTTTCCTCAACTATGGAAGAAGAACCT
Source organism: Bacteroidota bacterium (assembly GCA_947470895.1). Taxonomy (GTDB): domain Bacteria; phylum Bacteroidota; class Bacteroidia; order Cytophagales; family Cyclobacteriaceae; genus ELB16-189. The sequence continues at coordinate 8,289 of CANIVF010000053.1, read as the reverse complement.
GATCAATCACATGGATTACTCCATTTTTTGCATGAATATTTAAGAGTGTTGCTTGCAACTTGGCGGCTGTACCAGACCCGCCTACTACGGTTAAATTCGTTGTGTTTACGGTAACATCACCATTAAGTGTTGGCACTGTTCCACTTACCAGATCAGTTGAAAATCTTCTTGCGCCCACAACATGCTTCTTTAAAACTGCTATCAGTGTAGCCAAAGGTATTTCGTCTACGTTGGCAACTTCGAGTGATGTATATAAAGTCTGGAAGGCCGCGTCAGTTGGTGCAAACACTGTCAATTCGCCTGTAGATGCGCTCACTGCTGCAAGAAGATCATCAGCACCTTGGCCTTCAGTTCTAGCGAGGGCTGCAAGTAACTGAGTAAATTGTGGTGATGATGCCGTTGTATTTTCAACAACTATTTCAGCAATGGTTTTTGCCGGTGGCATCAAGGTTCTGTCGATCACATGCACAATTCCGTTGCTGGCCTGTACATCAGCTGTTGTTACTTTGGAGGTACCATTGATGAATACTCCAGCCGTTCCTTTGCTTAGATAAATTTTTCCACCAAGAGTTGTCGCTGAAGATGGACCAGACGCAATATCCGCTGCTTTTACTTCTGCTGCTCCTGAAATAACATGGTAAGTAAGTATGGAAGTTAATGTAGCATTACCCTGCGCAGTGTTGGGCGGCAATGCTGTAATTCCTGCTGCCGTAAAAGCCGCATTGGTAGGAGCAAAAAGTGTTAACTGGTTTGTCGGAGACAATAATGTTGGCAAAAGACCAGCCTGCACTACCGCTGCAACCAGAGTAGAAAAATTCTTATTGAAATAAGCGGGTGCTACAATAGTTCCCACTACAGGTACCACGGTCGGTGGCACAAGTACTGCATCCACTACGTGTACAACACCGTTGGTAGCGCGCACATCCGCGGTCACTACATTAACGGTTGAATTCAATTTCACTCCGGATGTAATATTTACGGATATCTTTTCTCCGCCTGCGGTAGTAACATCGCCATTGGTAAGCTGAGTTGAAAGCACGGCAGCTGAAGAAACTACGTGATATTGCAATACACTTTTTAATACTGATTCCGGAATATCGTCCAAGCTAGTCTGACCGATGGCTGATAATAAACCAGCGAAAGCCGTATTGGTAGGAGCAAATACAGTGAATGTTCCTGTACCGCTAAGCGTACTTACCAAATCAGGATACTTGGTAAGAGCCGCTACTAAGGTGGTAAGTTGCGCATTGCCCTGTGCAAGGGCCACGATGCTCTGGGTTGGTGCTTGTTCGCTGTCGTCTTCATTACAGCTTGAAAATGCAATCGAGAAAACTACAAGGAGAGCAAGTACTTTTGCGAAAAAGCTGCCTCGGATTTTTGGATTTGCTTCTGTTGTCATAGTCGAGTTTTGTTTAAACGTTTGAACTAAAAACTCAACAGACGTGATTTTGATTTTATGGTTTAGTATGAATACAATTATTCAATGAGTGAATGGTAGTAAATACGGAGTGAGTCGTATCGTTTTAATTGATGTTCTCGAAAAGAAAATGAGAAAAGTCCGATTAGAGGTTTTTATAATATCATTTTAAAACTGCCAAGTCGGGAAGTGGTTTTACTTTTTCTAAAAAGCCTTTTGTGCTTCAAACAGAAAATCGGTGATGAGAAAATCGAGTGAGCTCTCCTTTAATTTGATCACCCGTATTATCTAATGGATTACCAGAATTTCGCAACGCTTCACTTACATCTGCCATGACTTTTACGTTATTTCTTTTCAAATCCTGAATCAAATTTTCCAGTGTTTTGCTATTGATGTAGACCATCTTTTTTCCAGGCAACATTGAACATATCTAAACCGCTGCCTATCATTTTCGGATTCGATCAAAGCCGAAAGTGAAATCTGTTTAGATAGTGCCGCCACCTTTTTGGTGAAATCCATGTTGAAGGCGAGCATCCGCTCTTACAGCTTATGTTTTTTCACCAAGGCATAAGCCGCAGCATGAATAGGCGTTTTGATATCGAGCATCAGAGTGATTTTTTGCTTTTGATGAAGTGAAGTACATCATCGAACGTTGGTATTCGCTTCTGGGTGATTTGTCCGTTTTCTTTTTTCAAAAATAAACTATTCAGATACACGTCTTCAAGCTGATCTATTTTTCCGGTGCCATTCGTGGTGCGATCAACGGTTTCATCATGTAGATGGTGCCATTTTTATTTTTTCTCAAATCCAGTTCAATGATGATGGAATTGTTTTTAATTTTTTGGCAATAAATCCAAAAAGAGGCAATGAATGTTCGTGATAATAACCCCCAAGGTGTCCAACGATTTTTAAGTCTGAATAAATTTTATTGCCCTGCGCGAAGACAATCGCAGGAATAAGAAACAGAAAAAAAAATAAACTTCCTGCTTACTTACCTACCGCTCCATTCACCATGCTTTTATCGCCCGTCATTTCCCAATGAACCAGGGAAGTGGGCATAGAACCAATCGCATTAAGCTGATCGAAAAATTCTTTCACTTTGAATGGCTGTTGCTGCATTTCCTTTTTTCTGGCATACTCAGCCATGGCACTTTCCAGCAAATATTTTCCGGTGATATAACTGGTGCCGTAACCCGGCTGACGTAAGTAAAGATGTTGTTCAAATAGCAAGAGTTCTTTTTCTACTTTCATCCATCCGCGTGGTGTGTAGTCGGAGTGAATTTTTCCGGCTTCTTCCATAGTCATTTCATTGGCGTGTGCATACAAAGAACCGAGGCCACGGGCAGCACGTTGGGCAATCATGATATACACGATTTCTTTTACGCGCGGATCATCGTTATACAATCCGGCTTGCATAAATATTTCTTCCACAGCAGTAGCGGTGCCTTCATTGCGCGAATCAAAAATATTATAGAGCAGTGGACTTCTGCGGATTTCACTGTCATGTGGCTCTTTATCCATTTGTGCCAATTCAAACCAATGATAGAAATGAGAATAGAGTGGTCTTGGATCGTGGTGCAATGTAATGATGAAAAAGTTTCGCTTATCCGCAGGCACGAAACGGCCGAGGTGTTCGCGCAAAGCGGGTTCGAAATATTCCTTCACGGTGAGGATCTCATCCTTTTCTAAAAAATTCATTAGGCTCTTCGCTGATCGTTCCGTCAATGTTGCGAATGCTTCAGGTGTATCTGCTGGTTTTAGTTCGGGTAGGTTTCTGTTTCGGTGTTCCTCTAATTTTAATGCGGTCCACGCACGTGTAAGTTCCCGCTTTAGCAAAAGCACTTCATCCTCCCACGTAAGTGGCAAGAGGTGTACGTTTTTCTGATACCAGGTATAATTTTCTTTTCCTATTCCGGATGGTCCTGTTTTCGATACGGATTTCTCTTCTAACCAGGTTACTAATTTGTTGGTGGATTCAATGGCCTCATTGATCACCATAATAAGATCGGGTTGATCACTCACGCCAGGTTGTGCCAGTAGACTTTTGAAATCTTCGCTTTGCGTTTTGATGTCGCGGATTCCTGCGATCCATAAATCTTTGGCGTTTCCGGTGAGGTTAACCTTAGCCTGTTCATGCAAAGGTGTAATTACACGAAGTTCGCTCACCAGTTTTTCTTTGTTTTCACTTGTTAATGGAAACTGATACTTCCAAAGATCTATTATCGCAGAATGGGTTGGGCCCTCATGGCCGGGCACATCGCTGCGGTCCATCCACAGTGTTTTATAAAAGGCTGGGTCGCGCTCCCAGGTGTGCAACACCCGATGATCAAAATCGAGGCCGTTCATTTCGGAATAAAGTATATACCAATCCGCCTGGTGTTTGATTGGCCAATTGGTCGTATCAAAATTCTGAAGCCTTTGCTGCCAGGTTTTCAATTCTTCGTGTTGCTTTTTCATGGCGGCAACCGAATAATCTGGCACGCCTTCTTTCTTGACGGGCTTTTGAAACTCGCGCCAGGTTTTAAATAACTCAACGAGTTGTGGATAGGTCGTTGACTTTGTTGTTTCAACCGGGGCGGGTGATGAACAGCCTATCAGGATGAAGATAAAAATAATGGGTGCAAATATATTACTCATCGGTTTAAATTAAGAGGGGTGAAAAGTAGAAAATAAATGTGATACCTGATTGTTGAAAAGATTTTAACGGCTATCAGAACAGACGGAAGCCTAAAACAAACTCACCGTGTTTTTCTTTAATCTTCCCCTGAGTATCATGTACGGAAATATAGCGCGACTTGCTGGCTGGTAATGTCCAGATTTTTTCCAGCCCTACGAAATACATATCCTGCATCGAGGTGCTCAGTCGATATGTGAACATTGCTCTTTGTATAACGCATGCCTATTTCCAAGCGGGCAAACAGTGCATTTTTTACTCCCAGTTCAGTCACATCCTGGCTATCGGAATATTGGGTTGTTTTATTGGGAGCAAATATGTCATTCGAATCGGTTACGCTTGTTGATTGTTCTGACAGGTGTGACTTAGATAAAATATTAGTGCTGATTCCCAGCCCAAAAAAAAATTTCCAGTCTTCTATGAGCGGCATGGGTTGCCAATTCCATTTAATAACCACTGGTATTTGCACATAGGTAGTTGTTAAGTCGGTCGTTTTAGATTCATACGCACTAAGTCCTGGCAATGAGAAATTGTAAATATCATAAAAGCCATTAGAGAGATAAGAGACCCCGGTCATAAATGATACGTAGCCTCTTCGATGATTCTTTGGTTTGAAACCATATTCTGCTTCTAGGCCATAGGTAAGAAAATTGCCTCCATTGGTATAACTGTAATTATCCATCTTTAGCTTGGTCGAGTTGAGGCCAACGGTGGGAGTAATCGAAAACTGGCCGAATGAGCTTTCTGCCACGAGTATGAAAAAAAATATGAGTGCCTTTTTCATTTTCTCTTTGATTAATTACCCAACATGACAAAAGCGCCCCAATAAAATGGATGCGGATATTTCTTTCGCAACGCTATTTGTATTTCTCTGAATTCATCCGGATTTTTTTGTCCTTCCCATTCACTGTAGAAAGAGGTCATCAGGAATGCTGTTGCATCATCATCTACTTTCCAAAGGGACATGAGCAAGTTGTTGGCCCCAGCTACCATGATGGCGCGCTGCAAACCATATACCCCTTCTCCATTTCGAACTTCACCTAAGCCGGTCTGGCACGCAGAGAGTACTACGAGGTCGGTTCCATCCAGATCGAGATTAGTTGCCTCATAGGCCGTAAGTATTCCGTCTTCTGTTTTTTCTTTCTCGGTATTCTTAACTCCTGCTAATACAATTCCAGAGCGAATCATTGGGCTTATGGTGCTTGCCTGATCGTCCACAAAAAATCCGTGAGTAGCGATGTGTAATATAGACGGTCTGCGTACAGCCTTTACATTTTCTTCCAACGCCTCTGCTCCTTTATATGAAATTACATCTAAGTTCCTTTTTTGAAGAATGGATTCAATCTGCGAGACTTCTTTCTCCGTTCCGGGTAAGTCAGAAAAATCCTGCTCCTTAAATGTCATAAGCTCCTCGCTGATCACATTGCGCTGACCATAAATTTTCAATTCATCCATAGGGATACTTCGCTCCGTAAAATCGTACGTTGGGCGACCCACCAATACCGCTTTCATTTCCGGGTTGAGATTCCGCTTGCGCAACAAGTCACCTGTGTTTGTTAAATAGACAAGGTGAAGTTCATCGATGAGATATTGGCCAGTAACCTGGTTAAGCAATGTATTGAGGTTAATTTGGTTGTACACACCGTCTGCGGATAAGTACAGTTTCTTTATGCCAGCTAGTTGTTTGCGGATGGGCAGCCAGAATTGATCGTATGATAATCTGTCTTCTGTTTGAGAATAAATCGCGTTACGATAGTAGGGTAAAAAATGTTTTTCCAACTGATTTCCATTTGCTACCATAAAAGGCGCTGGTGCTTTTGCATCGGCTGTAAGCAACAAAATTAAATAAACCGTAGAATCACTTAGGGGATTTGCATTACCCAGTTTTTTCTTATCCACTACATTGACTCTTACTATTTCAACAGCAGCATCTCCGGGCCTCAGGATCTTTTTCACCTGTTTCCATTCTGCCGACTTCTCCATAGTATCAAATAATCCGCTTGCCTGGTTAAGTTGCTTTTCTAATAGCTCTATTTTCCTTTGTAATGAATCGATGCGGCTTGCATTACTCTTTTCGTAATACTGAGCCGCTAATTTCGCTTTGGAATTTTCCCATTGCTGCAATGTGGTGATTAGTGTCTGGTCACCACTTTGCAAAATCTTGTTTTTCTTTCTGTTCGTTTGATTTAACAACAAGGCTTTGGTGTTGAGAAGATTATCGTACATCTGCTCATACAATTTTTCTGGATGCTCTGCCTTATAGTCAAGGACGAAAGCATTAAACAAATCAAAGTCTTTTTTGAGCGAATAATAGAATTGTTCCTTCTCATATTCACTCATCGCTACAAAGTTGTAAGCAATATGCTTTTGATATGCTTTGACGAGTTTTTGAAAAGACTCCCCTGCCTCCTCAGTTTGTCCTTGTGCCCATTGCAGTAAGGCTTCCGTTTTAAGTAGTTTGAAATTTACATCGGAGGTCGTGACATTTGCCGGATTGTAATGATTTGCTTTGTCGAGGTATTCCTGTGCTTTTAGGAAATCACTTTCCTGTAAAAAGTAGCGCGCTTTCATTTCAAAAATGCGAGCCACTTCCTGCCTTGATGCAACCTTGCTGGAAAATTTTCCAGGGCCAGAAGAAGCCAGGGCCAGTTTGTTGATATACCCCAGTGCTTCTTTTCTCTTTCCGAGGGTCATACAAATCTCCGCCAGATCGTTCAGGAAAATTCGGTTGAGTTCATCCTGATCAAAGTTGGTAGTCATTGCTTTGTTGATTTCCTTAATCGCACAGTTGAAGTATTCATACGCTTTTTCAATATTGTTTTTTCGGTATTGAAGAGAGCCAAGGCCCACCAATGGATGAATGCGATGGATGCTGCGTTCAGGAAAATTTTCTTTACGCAAGGAAAGCGATTCGTTGAACAGCTGCTCTGCCCTTTTCAGGTTTCCTATCTTCAGATAAAAAAAGCAAGCCGATCCATCGGATCATAAATTGTTTTTTGAAACGCTCCATAAAATGCCAAGTGCTTACTACTTGTTGTTAAATGCGTTTTGGTTTCATCATAGGCGGTCACAAAATTTTGCTCAGCCTTCACATAATCTCCTGTTTTCTCATATTGGTCGCCCAATAACATCTCAAACAAAATATACTCTGCTGTTTTGCTTTTGTCCTGTGCCTGGGCGGTCATCTGTTCGATGCTCTTTCTGACCTCATCAGGATCGTTGCTGCTATATAGCTTGCGTATCGTTTTTGCAGGATTACTCCGCTGATGTTGGGAGAGTCCGCTGCTCCAAAAAATAAAAATGAGCACAATGGCGGTGAGGATTCTCATCTTATTCGGAGACCCGTCTTTAATCCCATTACAACAAAATCTTTATATCCACCTTCTATCAGGTATGTAGATTGCTGCTGATTAAGAGTCCAATGCTCAGGCAGTTCTTTAATTGATGATTGCCCTGGAAACGGAACGATGACAAACAACGAAAAAGTTACTCTGTTGAACGCCAAAGTCTGTTGAAACTTAAAGCTTGTAAAAAATCGTTTTGAGTATTCCGTGATATCGCCCTCTACATCTCGTTTGATTCCAAACTTATAAATGCTTTCCTGTAAATGTGCTAGGGAGAGATAAAACGGGCTCAGACCAAAGTCGAAAAACATGGAATTTTTGTTCATGAAATTCCAGCGAAATAGTATCGGAACAGAAACAAATCTAGCCTGATATGAACTCTGTGAACCAAATCCAGTGTTTTCACTGCTGTATGCCACACCAAATGTTGATAAGCCGCTTACAATACTGACAGAGCCAAGTATTTTCTTCTCGAACTCAACATCAAGATAAAGTGGTTTATTTATCTGCGCAAACATAGCATTGAAGCCACCTCCAAAAGAGGTTGTCACTCCTGCAGCGACATAAACCCTAGTTTGACTTTTCGCTTGTAGAGCGAGTAATAAGCAACCAAGACTGATCATCCATTTTTTCATATTCAAAATGAGTATTGTCGCGTGATATTAATTTCAACTACCCCATTCGCATTTGATTTGATCCACGAATCGTAAGCACCCGCTAAACTACACCTTGCCAGGTAACAATTCGGTTAATCTATTCACTGGATGGGTTGGTATTTTTTCGAGTGTTGCTCGTAGCCATTCAAAGGGATTGACGCCATTGATTTTGCAAGTGCCCAGGAAGGAGTATAACAT
>CANIVF010000052.1 GCA_947470895.1 Bacteroidota bacterium | reverse complement strand
GATTTTTGTGATGATGTTTATGCGCTTGAGACCTATACCGATTCTCATGAAAATTGGTACCAAACCGTCTTCTTTTGCACGGTCTCTTCTTGCGAAAAACTTGACTGAAATTGTTTGTCTCATATATCCCTTAGTTTAATTGGTTAAAGTATCCTTTTCAGGATGCTGAAATCAAGATGCTCGATATTCGAACATGTTGATTTTCAGCACTTTGACCTCGTTTTGGTACCAACTTTCCGTCTGAAAGTTTGGTACCACTACTGGTACCAAGGGATTGCGAATATTTGGTTGTTTTTGGTATGCCCTAAAAACAAAAAACCTCGAAATCATTACGATTTCGAGGTTTTGATTGTGTTTGACTTTTACTTGGCAGAGGAAGAGGGATTCGAACCCCCGGAACCCGTAAAGGTTCTCCGGTTTTCAAGACCGGTGCAATAAACCGCTCTACCATTCCTCTGTGTGCGATTTTTCCTTTTTAAGGACTGCAAAAGTAAACGGAAATTCCATTCTTGCAAAACCCCGTCCTATTTTGTCTTACTGTTCACTAAAATCAGGAAAGGTCTTTCTGATTTCCTTGTTGTCGTAATTCGTAATCGCGGGCCTGCTGGCATCTAGTTCCAGAATCACTAGCTTCTGGTTATTGATGATGGGTAGAAGTTTGTCGCGATCAGGGTCAAATTCTTTATTTCTTCGGCTGCTCTTTAAGGCATATTTGCGAGCGAAATTGTCGGCCTCTAGTTGAAGTTGATTCCTGATCTCCACATTGATTTTCATTTTCTCCAGAATGTCCGATTTGGATTTGCCAATCACTTCGGTAGCTTCCAGGGTTCCTAATGTCATTACGGTTGTTCCCCCAATGGCAGACACGGCTTTGTAGGTGCCAGGATCGTTCGGTATTGCCACAGGTGCAAGGCCGGTGGTGGCTCCGAGTGAAGCATTAAGAATAGAGCGATTTTTCTTGCCTCTTTTTGCTTGCTTGTAAGCTTTATTTAGTTTTTCATTATTCTGTCCAAGCAGATCTATAAGTGACTTTGCCTGAATGAGGGAGTTTCTATATTTCTGATAGAGAAACTTGTCTTTCTCCTCCATGTTTTCGGTATCAAGCACTTTTACACCTACTTTTCTCTGCACGCGATTATTGGATTTATCCAAGGCAAAAAATGTGATCACTACCAGTTTTTCTTTTTCAGCTTCCTCAACGAAATAATATCCTGGCGACCACGTAAATTCAGATTGTGAATTGGTATTTAACACCAAACTTGATCCCAGAATGCGGGAGTCGGATGGAACAAACCCTACACTATTAATATTTTCATCACCATTGGGGTCAGATACATAAAGTTTCAGATTAAGTCTTTCGTCTTCTTTAATGGTGACACTGGAGTCGCCCGGCACAAGCAACATTTCGGGGGGCAGGTCTAACTGGGTTTGGGCGATTTTGATTTTGCCATGGGTTTCTGCTTTCTCAGGTTGATCCTGAACCACAAACTCGAGCAGAAGAGGACTGTTTTTTAAACTGTTAAACTGATTGCGCGAGGGTGTCCAGGTGAGAAGTCCCAGTGAAGAAAGAACAACACCTTCGGGCAATTGGGATTGAATGGATTTAAATACCAGAGGATCCCCATCAGGATCATTCACATATTCAGATGGAATCTGATAGCGGTTGGCGCTGGATTGCTTCACATAGAATACAGGAAGGTCTTCCACTACTGGCGGCCGGTTTTGATGGAGTACTGTAAAGTTTAATGTCTTTCTTACTCTTCTTCCATCTTTCCATTCGGCCTGCACAATCAAATTGATTTCTTTTTCTTTTTCGAGGCGATCGACCAAATCATACGATGGGCTCCATTTAAAATTTCCTACTGAATCAAAATGGATTTTGTATCCATCAACACCCTCGATAGTAAAATAAGGCGCTATGGAATCAAGCGCATAGATTTTAAAGGATAGTTCTTTTCCTTCGGGCAGTGAATTCCAGCCGGTAGAATCTGTGACCTGAAGTTTTTGTGCATTACTGATTAAAGCTACTAAGACAAAAAATGTAAGAGCCAGAGAAAATCTCATTAATGTATTTTAAAGTTTTGTTTAACAAAGCAAATTTAACTGTTTCAAGGTTTATTTATTGCCATTCCTGTATTTTAGATTGTGATTTGATAACCATGGAAAACAAAACGCCCAAGACGTATTCTTTTTTTGAAGATGTTTATGAAGTGGTCATGCTGATTCCCAAGGGCAGGGTGACCAGTTATGGGGCCATTGCCAGCTATCTCGGCACTAAAATGAGTGCACGCATGGTGGGCTGGGCAATGAATGCTGCGCACACCAATAAGAAAATTCCGGCTCATCGGGTTGTTAACCGAAATGGACTATTAACAGGTCGTCATCATTTTGAAACGCCTTCCGCCATGCAAATGAGACTTGAGAAAGAGAAGATAAAAGTAAAGAATCACCAGGTGCAGGAGTTTGAAAAGAAATTCTGGGATCCCGCAAAGGAACTTTAATAGTACTAAGCTTTCTTGCTTGCTTTTCCAATCAACAACAACCCAATGAATGTAAACAAACCATTTACAATCAAAATCTCGATTCCGAATTTATAGCCATTTAATAAATCAGCGGAATTAAAGCTCACCACATACGAAAGTAGTGGAGATAAAATACAAACGGCTAGCACAGCAGGTCCCTTGATTTGAAATTTTGTAAACAATCCAAAGCTAAAAAGACCGAGCAATGGCCCGTAGGTATAACTCGCTACATTCAACACGGCATCAATCACTGACCTTTCATTAACTTCTTTGAAGATGAGAATGATGATCAAAAACAAAACGGAGAACCCAATGTGAACAAATGTCTTCTGGCGTTGCTTTATTACCTCCTGCTTTCCTTTGAAGTTTAGAAAATCAATACAAAATGAAGTGGTTAATCCTGCCAAAGCAGAATCGGCACTGGCATAAGATGAAGCGATAATGCCCAATAAAAACATAATGCCCACGAACGGACCAAGTTCATTCAAGGCAAGTCGTGGAAAGAGTTCATCGGAATAGGCAGTGAGTGCTATTCCTTTTTGTTCGCTGTATACATAGAGTAACGCACCAAGTGTAAGAAAGAGCAGGTTTACCACTACGAGTGTAATGCTAAACCAGAACATATTTTTTTGCGCCTCACCCAGATTTTTGCAGGTGAGATTTTTCTGCATGATCTCCTGATCCATTCCCGTCATGGTAATTGCGATGAAAGCTCCACCAATAAATTGTTTTGGAAAGAAAAGAGTAGAGTTGACATCATCGAAGTGAAATATTTTTGAGTAGCCTTTGGCATCCAGAACGGCCATCACATCCGAAAATCCCATTCCTAAATCAGAAGAGATGATCCACACGGTAACACCTACAGCAGACACCAGAAAAAATGTCTGGAAGGTATCGGTCCATACAATGGTTTTAATACCCCCTTTAAAGGTGTATACCCAAATCAAAGCAATGGTGGTGGCCACTGTAACAAAAAAGGGAACACCCCAGGAGTCGAATAAAAAAAGTTGAAGAACGGTAGCAGCCAAAAAGAGTCGGAGAGAAGAACCAATCGTTCTGGAAATCAAAAAGAACAAGGCCCCGGTTTTATAAGCCCATGGATCAAACCGCTGTTCGAGATATGTATAAATAGAAACGAGATTAAGGCGATAATATAAAGGCATTAATACCCCCATGATTACCCAATAACCGGCCAGGTAGCCCAACACAATCTGAAAATAGGAGAAGCCAATTTTGCCAACATTGCCAGGCACCGAGATAAAAGTTACGCCTGATAAAGATGCTCCGATCATTCCAAAGGCAACCAAATACCAGGGCGATTGCCGGTTTGCAGTAAAAAAAGTGTCTGTGTCGGCTCCTTTCGAGGTTAGGTATGAAATAAAGATTAAGGCGGCAAAATAGACGATGACGATAATAATGACGAGCAATGGGGCCATAAGGTATTTTTGAACAGCATAAAGAAAGCAAAAAACGACTGGAATAGTAAACCGATAGAAACAAGATCAATTTTTTTTACCTTTGAGCCGAATCTGAGAGACGGAAAAAAGTAATATGAGAGCATCATATCAAGAGAAAGAACAAGTAGATGTATTGGAAGTCATTGATGTGGCCGATGTAAAGGATCTGGTGGTATTCAATGATAACTTCAACACATTCCCACATGTTATTGAAACGTTGATCAGAGTTTGCGGACACACACCTGAACAAGCTGAACAATGCACGTGGCTCATTCACCACAAGGGAAAGTGCACAGTCAAGACAGGTGATTTGGATGAACTGAAACCCATGCGCAAGGCTATCTGCGATGCCGGCATCGATGCCAAGATTTTGTAACCGTTATTTTTAACGTTAACCCGCCCTGTGGAATATCCCTCAAAGCTTATTGAAGATGCTGTTAATGAAGTGTCTAAACTACCAGGCATAGGAAAAAAAACTGCGCTGCGATTGGTTCTCCATCTCGTGAAAGAAAACGAAAACAAAACCTATGCACTCACGGTTGCGCTCAATAAACTGAGGGAGAATATTCGGTATTGTAATACATGCCACAATATTTCTGATGATATCGAATGCACAATCTGCCGTAGCCATCGCAGAGACAAGAGCATTCTTTGTGTTGTAGAAGAAACGCAGGACGTGATGGCCATTGAAAACACATCACAATATTCCGGAGTCTACCATGTGTTAGGCGGAGTGATCTCTCCTATGAATGGTGTGGGACCATCAGATTTAAAAATTGATTTGTTGGTGAGTCGGGTAGCTCAGTCAATCGGAGTTATTAAGGAAATTATATTAGCGCTCAGTCCTACCATGGAAGGCGATACCACTGCTTTTTATTTGAACCGAAGATTAAAAGACTATTCTGTTAAAATTACATCGATTGCACGAGGTGTGCCGGTAGGCGGAGACCTGGAGTATACCGATGAGATTACCTTGGGACGAAGCATTTTAGGGCGCACACTTTTTAGCTAGATGTGGCTTTGGCTTCTTGCCATTCGCCTGATTAATTTCGTTCTTTGCGCACTTATTATTTACTACTATGCACAAACTTTCTGATCGTATCGAAGCCATTCAAGAATCAGCTACGCTGGCGATGGCTGCCAAAGCCCGCGAATTTAAAAACCGTGGCATTGATGTTATTAACCTGAGCCTTGGCGAACCTGACTTTAAAACACCATTGCACATTTGTGAGGCGGCAAAAAAAGCGATTGATGAAGGTAAATATTTCACCTACCCTCCAGTTGCCGGTTATCAGGATTTGCGGGAAGCATTAGCAGCGAAGTATCAGAAAGAAAACAACGTTCCCTATAAAGCAGAAAATATTGTAGTGTCCAATGGCGCAAAGCAGTCCATTGCCAACGTGATGATTGCACTGTTGAATAGAGGCGATGAAGTGATCGTATTCTCTCCGTATTGGGTAAGTTATGATGCACTGGTGCGCCTGGCAGAAGCAATTCCTGTGATGGTGAGCGGCACAATCGAAAATGATTTCAAAGTCACAGCGGCACAAGTAGAGGCAGCGATTACTCCAAAAACAAGAGCTATTATCTTTTCATCGCCTTGCAATCCAACGGGCTCTGTATTTACCAAAAAAGAACTTGAAGCCATTGCTGCCGTAGTGTTAAAGCATCCTGATTTATTAGTGATTGCGGATGAGATCTATGAACACATCAACTTTACAGGTGATCAAACCAGCATCGCTTCCTTACCGGGAATGTTTGATCGTACGATTACTGTAAATGGTTTTGCAAAAGGTTTTGCCATGACAGGCTGGCGTGTTGGCTACATCGCTGCACCAAAGTGGGTTGCAGATGGAAGTAATAAAGTGCAAGGGCAGATCACTTCCGCGAACTGTTCTATCTCACAACGTGGCGCACTGGCTGCGATTACCGGGGATTTAGAGTCGACTAATAAAATGGTGATCGAATATCACAAGCGCAGAGATATTGTCTACAATCTATTAAAAGATATTCCGGGTATTAAGGCAAACTATCCACAAGGTGCTTTCTATTTCTTTCCGGATGTTAGTTATTATTATGGCAAATCAGATGGTCAGATGACAATCAAAAATGGAGATGACTTCTGCTTATATATGCTGGAGAAGGGTCATGTTTCACTAGTGCCCGGTGGAGCATTTGGAGATGAAAGTTGTGTGAGACTCTCCTATGCAGCTTCAGAAAAGGAATTGGTGGAAGCGATGCGTAGAATGAAAGAAGCACTATCTCTATTGAAATAATAAGCGAGGTAAAACCCAGTTTATCATAAGCATGAATGTTCAAAAAGTATTTGAAGACTTCAATTCGCTGAATGTATTGATCATTGGTGATGTCATGCTTGATAGCTATATCTGGGGTGCTGTAGAAAGGATTTCACCAGAGGCACCAGTGCCCATTGTTAATGTTAAGAAAAAAGATTTTCGGTTAGGAGGTGCTGCTAATGTGGCGCTTAACATTGTCTCGCTTGGGGCCAGGCCGATTTTGTGTGCATTGATTGGCGATGATGATGATGGAAAGAAGTTAATTCAGCGTTTAGACGATGGTAAGATTTCTAAGGATGGAATTGTTGTAAGCGCTCATCGCCCAACTACTGTAAAGACAAGAATCATTGCCAGCAGCCAACATGTGGTGCGTGTTGATGAAGAATCAGACAAAGTAGTCAATGCAGAAGAGGAGCTTGAACTTATGAAGAGGATTGAAAAACTCCTCCCTTCATGCCAGGTTGTAATTTTTGAAGATTATGACAAAGGAGTCTTAAATGCTTCGATTATTGAGAAGACGGTGTTGCTCGCCAAAAATAACAACATTCCTACAGTAGTGGATCCTAAGAGAAGAAACTTCCTTTCCTATCAAGGGGTGTCTCTCTTCAAGCCAAATGTGAAAGAACTTCGGGAAGGATTGAAGATTGATGTGGAAGCTGCTAATCAGCTATCGGTTGAAAATGCTGTAGATCAACTAAAGCAAAAGTTGAATGCGGGAGGTGTAATGCTCACCTTATCGGAGTATGGCGTGTATATCGACTTTCAAAACGAAAAAATAAAACTGCCTGCTCACGCGCGTGAAATTGCAGATGTTTCCGGAGCTGGTGACACAGTGGTGAGTATTGCTGCATTGGCCGTTGCATTGAATTTAACGCCAACGCAAATTGCTTTTCTTTCCAACTTAGGTGGTGGACTGGTGTGCCAACATGTAGGTGTAGTTCCTATCGATAAAGAAGAACTTCTTAAGGAGGCACTTATTGAAAGTGCTTGATCTATAATTGAGCTTTCGTAAAAAATAGACCTGAATTAATTGTCCTTAAACTGAGTATCTAGCGGTCCCTGTTTTTCCAGGTCTTCAATAATTTTGCGATCAAGAGGACTTTCTTTAATCATGTTATACTTATCCCAGAATTTTTTATTGTAGGGAGGATCCTGATATTGCAAACCATAGGCTTTCATTTTCTCGCTCGAGCTAATTCGTCCTATGGCGTTTGGCAACACCTGATTGATCAATAAAGATTGATTGAGCTCGGTTTCAAATTTTAGTTCCAGTGTCTCTTTATCATACCAATTCACTTTGGAATCAAGGGATATATAATTCATATAATATTTACCTTCAAATTTCTTAAAGTTATTTACACGCTTGCTGCTCACCAGCTTGCTTACCATGCCTCGCTTTTTATTGAGTTTATCGTCAATCTTTTCTTCGTATTCAATATGAATGATCGCATACGTAGATTTTTCAACGTGCACGGTCAAATCATAATCTCCCTTATGCGATAGAATATAAATTTCCTGACCATCGTAATACGAGTCTTTCAACCTGGATACTTCGTTGAAGAAGGATTGCTCGCAAGGAAAATGCCGATAGCGTACACTATTGTGTCGGAGCAGCACCTCCAGTAAATTGTCCTGATCAAAATAGGAGGTAAATCGGCTTGAGTAGCCAATACTTCTTCTAACTTCCTGAAGCGCTACGCTTTCTCTCAGTTTATTTTTGTTTCGCGGTTCCTTATAGTCTTTATCATAGATTTTGACGGCAGCTTCGAGCAGTGAAATGTAAGTTCCTCCCACTTTTTTTAAATCACGATAAAAACCATACATAAGATAAGGATCCATTGGATAGTTTTGTTCGATGCGTGACAGCGCAATTTGTAATATCTCCCCACCGGTTAGCGTGTCTGAAATAACCACTTCATTCAAAATAAATGAAGATTTCTCCATTTCAATAACCAATGGATTGACATCCAGAAGCTTCCAAATCTGGGCTTCAAATGTTTTGTAGCCCAGCATGTTTATTACCAGAAAGTCGTTCCTCATTTCACTGGATAAGTGGAAATCAAACTCGCCCTGCATGTTTGTAATCGTGCCAATCGATTTACCTTTTAAGCCAATGGATGCGAAAGTCAGAGGTTCTTTGGTTTCTTTATCGATCACTTTACCAGAAACTGTTAGTTTCTGGGCCAGCCCTGCGAAACTGAACCCAAAGAAGACCAGCAGCAATAGAAAACTTCTCATTGGAAGAAATTGTTTGAGACTCACAATCGCAAAGATACGTTATTCAAAACAACAGCCTCTTCATTGTCGGGCGTGGTAAAACTCCATTAAACGCCAAAATATTACGTTAGACGGCAATCACTTCGATTGTTTAAATTTATAGCCTAATCTTTAAGTTCTGTGAAGTGGTTTGAATCTATTCCTCGCATTTGGAAACGCGCTTATTTGCTTATCTGCATTTGGTATGCGCTTAATTTTACCGTCAGTGCGGTAGTAGAGTTCAAGTTTGTAAACCCTGAATACTATGTATTATGGACTGCTTTTTTTCTGTTCGAATCCTTATGCGTATTTATTTTATTGATTTTCCTATGGGCTCATTGGCTTTTTAACTTTAGACCAGTCTTTCAGATTGTAGGCCACGTGGCTGGAATTATCGTCTTCTTTTTAGTGATGGGTACATTATCCTACTACTTTCGTGATTACCTCGAAGGCTTTACTTACTTCGAACATTGGACTGAATACATGATCGGGATGGTGAGTAGCTGGGATGCCCTTCGCATACACGATCAGTATATCATCACGGTAGGCGTGTATTATGTGATCCGATATTTTCATGGATTGCAAGGACAAGAACGTGAGAAAAGTGAATTGGCTATTCGCAATAAAGAGATGCAAATCTCGCTGTTGAAATCTCAGATCAATCCTCATTTCCTTTTCAATACACTCAATTCAATCAGCACCCTGGTCAATTCAAGTAAAGATCAGGCCCGCAAAGTAATCACCCAACTCTCGGACGTTTTTCGTTATGCACTAGATTCGCATAATGGTGAAATGGTAAAGCTCATTTACGAAATTCAGTTTATTGAAAATTACATCCGCATACAACAAGTGCGATTTGGCGATCGTTTGAAATTTGAAAAAGTGATTGACCCAACATGCCTGAGTATTGATATTCCACCCATGATTTTGCAACCCTTGGTTGAAAACGCAGTGAAATATGGTATTGGGCCAAAAGAAGATGGCGGCACCATTTCTTTAACGGTGCGAAGATCAGGTTCCATCATATATTTTGAAGTAAAGGATGATGGACTTGGATCAAATGCAAAGAAGGTTATGGATGGAAGTTCAAGTGGAGTGGGGATGATAAACACTGATTTGCGATTGAAAAGTTATTTTGGCCCTCAATCTCAATTGCGGGTGCGGTCAACCGAGTTAGGCTATTCGGTGAGTTTCTTTATTGATGCAAAAAAAGAACAGAATAAAATAGTTTCAGAGATCTACGAAAAACAAATATTATGAATACAACATGCTTAATTATTGATGATGAAAAGTTAGCCCGAGAACTCCTGCGCGAATTTCTGACAGTATTTCCGCAGATCGAGATTTTGGGGGAATGCAGTAAAGGAACTGAAGCCATCGAGAAAATAGATCAGCTCAAGCCTGACTTAATTTTTTTAGATGTGCAGATGCCCGGCATGAATGGTTTTGATGTGTTGGATGAAATTGTTCATGAGCCCTATGTTATTTTCACAACTGCTTATGATCAATATGCTATTAAGGCGTTTGAAAAAAATGCTGTCGATTATTTGCTCAAGCCATTGGATCAGGAGAGATTTAAATTGGCGGTAGAGCGGGCAATACTTAGGAAGAAGACAGAGGTAGGCAACATTGAAGAATTGCTATCGAGCATGCATGTATCTTCTCCTCGTTCATCTTATGATTCTCACATTTTTGTACAAAAGTCGGAGAAGCTATTCAATCTGCCTATTGAAGAAATCATGTATCTCGAGGCTTCGGGTGACTATACAGTGATATCAACCAAAAATGATCAGTTCGTTAGTTCATCGGGCATTGGTAAACTCGAAGAAATTTTGAATCCGGATAAATTCATCAGAGTGCATCGATCTACGATCGTTAATCTTTCTTACTTGAAGGAAATAGAAAGACATTTTAATGGTGGAATGATTGTGAAAATGCAAAACGCAAAAACCTTTCCGGTCAGTCGTACGTATGCTAAATTGATCAGAAGGAAAGTAGTGTAGTAGATTGTGTACATTATTTTTAATTGAAGAGGGAATCAAACCCTATTTTTATTGCCTAAATACAGATAAGCAAACTATACATATTTCAGCAGCTCACGAATGGAATTCAATTCTTTGAATTTTTCATTCGTAATCTGATTTTCCGCCCTTTCGTGCGCCCATGTAACATGGTAAGGAATATGAAACGCATAACCACCCAAATTTAAAACAGGCGCAATATCCGACTTTAATGAATTGCCGATCATGGCAAATTGATTGGGTGGAATATCCAGATGCTTGATTAGTTTTCTGAAATCATCTTCTTTTTTTTCAGACATGATTTCAATATGATGAAAATAGTTTTCAAGTCCCGATTTTTTCAGTTTGCGTTCCTGATCGAGCAAATCGCCTTTTGTTGCCATTACTAACCGATACGTTCCTTTTAGCTGTTGCAGCACATCCTCTACACCATCAATAAGATCAACTGGTTTATTAAGTAGTTCCTGTCCGTATTCAATGATTTTCCAGATGGCTTCATTGGGTATCGACTTATCGGTAATTCGAATAGCGGTTTCAATCATGGAAAGGATAAATGCTTTGATACCATATCCGTAGAGTTCTAAATTTTTGATTTCTGTTTGAAGAAGTTCACGCGCTATGGTATGCTGCGGGAGATAGTTTTCGAGCAGAATGCAAAATTTTTTTTCTGTTTCCTGAAAGAAGGCTTCGTTGTGCCAGAGTGTATCATCAGCATCAAAAGCAATTACCTTAAGCATAATAGATTTTTTGGATGATGGAGGTAGCAAACAACTATCAATTAAAGTTTCTTCTCAAGCACAACAAACTCCAGTTTTACTTTCGGCTGACCGAAACGAGGATCATTAAATGCAAATGGTTTTCGCTCGCCTGTAGGTTGGTATCCATGACGGATATACCAATCAAGAAGTTCTTTTCTGATCGAGATAACCGTCATGAAGATCGATGTGCACTTTTGTTTTTTAGCTTCTTCTTCGGCTGTTTTTAATAACTCTTTTCCAATGCCTTTTCCTTGCAAGTGGGGCCGTACCGTAAGCATACCTAGATAGAGCTTGTCGTTCTGCTTTCGCAATTCAACACAACCGAGAATTTTATTTTCTTTAACATATTTTAGTATGATGGTGCCCGAAGTCTGTATCAGTTCGGCAATAGCCACTGCATCGGTGCGTGTGCCATCGAGTAAGTCGGCTTCGGTAGTCCAGCCCTGACGTGAGGAATCTCCCCGATAGGCTGAGTTAACAAGGATATCTAATTCGAATGCGTCTTCTACACGTGCTTTTGTGATCATTCCCAAATGTATGTAAAGGAATTATTTAGCTCAAAATAGTTAACATAACTTGTGCAAAAATAATTTTTTGCCAACGTAGCGATAGAGAAAACAGAAGAGAAACCGATATTAGGTTTTTCACTTTTTGCTTGGTCATTGACGAACGCCAGCACAGCCGGTTGTGTTTGCGCTCCTGAAAGCATACCCGCCAATCTTGGAAATGCCAATGCAATAAATAAACAGAACGAGGCCGATCTCATAAATAATGATCGGCAACTTGATGTCGGGTGTCAAGGCTTCAAAAGCCAAACCTGTAAAAAGTATTGAAACAATGTCCAGGTTAATTCCTGCGATTTTTATTTTGCCTAACGGTGAACCCACTGCCAGCACGACAAAGAGCAACAGGAGAGAAGATTCACTAAGCAGCTCGATCACATAAGTTGTTAGCTGTCCGATACCAGAAAAGGTAACGGACAACGTATCATCAGTTTTGTTTTTTCGTATTCAACTTATCCAGATCGGGCAAAATGAAATTATCAAATGCAGAAGGCTGCTTCATCATGTCTTCGATTTCTTTCACGGTGCGTGGTGCAATCTTAGAAAGATGCTCATAACCATCTTTAGTTATTAAATAATCATCTTCAATACGAACGGCAATGCCCCACCATTTTTTATCACAAGCTGCATTATCGGGAATGTAAATGCCAGGCTCTATGGTAATGGTATTCCCTTCTTCCATGATGGAGCCACCGCGATCATGAACATCCAAGCCAATGTGATGACTTACGCCATGAGGAAAATAAAGATGTTTTTCACCGGGTTTGATAATTCCCAGTTGCACCAATCCACGATTAATAACAGCGCGGCACGTATCGGTTGTCAATCTAAAAGGAGTGCCCGGTTTGGTAATCTTCATCGCTTCTTCCTGGGCCTTCAACACGAGTTCATAGATCAACTTTTGTTCAGGTGAAAACTTTCCATTCACAGGAATAGTACGTGTGATATCAGCGGTGTAGCCATGAAACTCTGCACCCAAATCCATTAGAATCAATTCTTTGGAAGAAACACTCGGTTTGTAGTTATCGATGTAATGTAGAATGCAACCATTATGGCCAGCACCAACAATAGAAGGATAGCCAAGATCTTCCGCCTGATATTTTTTATAAACAAATTCGTGAATACCTTGAATTTCGCGCTCCGACATGCCCGGCTTAATCGCCTTCATCACTTCTACCTGACCGAGGCATGAAATAGAAACAGCTTTGCGTATCATATTAATTTCATCTTTTGTTTTGACGCCTCTGAGTTTTGCCATTTGATCTGTAAGACCTTTCATATCCAGATTATTTTTAACAGGCTCGACTGAAAGCGATACTGCATTTTTTTCCGGATACTTCACCTTGGCCTTGAACTGAGCAATCAGATCATATAAGTCGGATGAGTCTCTTGGATTGTCGCGCACATCATTATGAAAATCAAAGAATAGAATCTTGTCGAATTTGGCGAAGTCAACATTATAGCGCTTGAACACACTATTATTAAACGCCTGTTCAAAACCGAGCACATCTTTAGTGCCCTGGTCGCCCAGCCTGCGACCCGTCCACATTTCGCGCACGGCATTGCGGGGTTGCACAAATAGAATTTCATTGTAGGCGGTTCCATTCGCTGCGGTTTGTTTATCCTTGAAGACAAGCAAAGCAGCTTCTGGTTCTTTATAACCGGTGAGGTAATAGAAATCAGGATCCTGATGATAGACATACTCCACATCATTAGCACGATTGCGCACAGGGTTGGCAAAGAACACCGCTACCGAATTTGGAGGAAGGTTCGTGCGCAATTTCTCTCTTCGTTCTTTATGGAAATTTTTAGAGAGAAAGTCGCTGGGTAAGTCAGCTTCTTGTGCCAGAAGCGAAAATGAAGATAACGTAAGGAGAAGCGATGCTAGAAGTTTCATAAATAGTTTTTAGTGCTGTGTTATCAATGTCATCCGTGTGGCTTTGGTGAATAAGTCGTCAAAACGTTCGGAGACATACCTTCAAATATATTACTTTGCCTTTGTTAACCACCCATGCCTTGAATTACCGGATTGATCTTTTTTCGATTTTTATTTTTCTCGGCATGGTGCAGGGCATTTTTCTATTGATTTTCTTCTTTCCAAAGAGAACAGGAAGAATGAAGCCAACCTCTTTCACGCGCTACTGCTGTTTTCCATGGTAGCCTGCATCTTTGAAATCTTCATGATGTACTCAGGCTATATCATGAACGCGCTCTACCTGGTAGATTTTTCTGAGGCGTTGAGCTTTGTGATTGGCCCTGCCTTTTACTTTTTAGTAGTAAGTCTTATTCGTGGAACAGTGCCGCGCAATTACTATTGGCATCTTGCCTTCCCAGCTCTCTATCTGCTCATGCATATTCCTTTTTTGATTTTGCCTGATGATTTTAAATACAATGCCTATGTAGATTCGTACCGGCCCGATTTGCCTTTTAGGGATGTGGACTATCCGTATAATCCTGACAGGTTTATGTTGTCAGGTAATCATTCTTTGATGACACTGATCAGTCTGAGTATTTATGCAACACTCGGCACGATCGAGGTAGTGAAAGCTTTTCGAAAAAAGAAAGAATCGTTCTGGAATCCAAAGCATCCGGTATTGCGCACATTGCGATTAGGTAGCATTCAGATCATTTCTGCTTTCTTTATCATTCTGCTGGTTAAACTTTTTAACGAACATGATTATGGCGATCATTTGCTGGCTACCTACATCGCCATCACGATTTACTTCACCAGCTTCTCGGTTATCAAAAATTCAGGCTTCTTTAAACAATCTTCGCTGAATGATCAACCCAAATACAGAACCTCTTCTGTAACGAATGATCAACAGCAGGCACTGTTAGCAAAACTTCAGCAATGCATGACTACCGAAAAGCCATTCTTAAAACCCGATTTTTCGTTGCCCGATTTGGCCGACCAACTCAAGACGACCGTGCACACCTTATCACAAGTGATCAACGATGGACTTAACAAAACTTTTTTTGAGATGACAGCCCAGTACCGGGTTGAAGAAGCCAAACGCTTGCTCAAAGAGAAACCAAATATTAAAGTAGAAGAGATTGCCGAGGAGGTGGGATATAATTCAAAGTCTTCCTTTAACACCACATTTAAAAAACTAACTGGCCAAACGCCCTCCGAATGGCGTTCGACTTTATAAAATCGTCCATCCAGGTTATAAAAACAGCCTTACCTTCGTGGTTACACTGCGTTTCTTTGAACAAAAAAGATCGCCATGAACCAACGCACCATTCTCGAAAAGCCGCAAACGAAGAATCAACAACGAAGACACGACCTCGACTGGTTGCGCCTCATCGCCATTGCTATCCTTTTATTTTTCCACACGGGCATGTGGTTTAACGAATGGGGCTGGCATGTAAAGAATAATGAGACCTCGACCACGTTTCAATACTGGATGATCTGGTCTCACTATTTCCGAATGCCACTGTTACTTTTCATTTCCGGGGCCGGCACTTATATGGCTTTGGGAAAACGAACTCCCAAACAGTTTGCCGGAGAACGTTTTCGTAGATTATTCATTCCGCTGGTGTTCGGCATATTTGTGGTGGTGCCACCGCAGATTTATTATGAACACATTAAAGAGTATGCGAGCTATGGAGAGTTCTATAAAACGGTGTTCAATTTTATTCCTTATCCTAAAGGAAGTTTCAGCTGGCATCACCTGTGGTTCATTTTATACTTATTGTTGTATTCGCTGCTGCTGATTCCATTCCTTAGCTATATCCGATCAGCAAAGTCGTTGGCATTCAGAGAAAAAATAACACGATGGTTCTCTAGTCCTGCGGGTATTTTACTGATCCCAGCATTATTAATTTTCGCCACACAACTGCTATTGCGTCCATACTTCCCGGAAGAAGAACATGATCTCACCGATTGGGCCTACTTTGTTTTTTATATGAGCTTTTTCTTTTTTGGTATGCTTTGCTATTCCGAACAGAAACTGTGGCTCTCCATTGGCGCCAACCGCAGGCATCTGCTGGTGGTGATGTTGTTTACACTCATTCCTTTTTATATCGGGTACTTTCACTTTCGCGATGTGATTACACTGCCGTGGACGGATGACACCGTAGAACTGATGTTCGACATCATCGCTATTTTTCTCAGTTGGTTCACCGTGATTACCATTATTGCTTATGGTCAGCATTATTTAAATAAACCTCACCCATGGTTAACGAAAATCAGTGAAGGCTTATATCCGTTTTATATTTTACACCAGACCGTGATCATCGCCATTGGCTATTACATCTGCCAATTAGATTGGAGTATTGCCGCCAAGTACTGGACTATTGCCATGCTTACGCTGATCAGTTGTACAGGATTTTATCTTTTGCTCATCAGACCGTTTAATGTGATGCGATTTTTGTTTGGGATGAAGGCGAAGAAGAAAAATTGATGTAGTTTAGGTTTAATAAGAGATATCAGTAATTGATGATATTTGGGAGTTATGCATAATGCTGCGGGGCAGTGACATTGCTTCGAACAAAGGACACTTTTACTTGCGACATATTCCCGTGCTGCACCAAAGCATGCAACAGCCAATAGTTCGTAAACAAAATAACATAGGAGTTACTCCTATACTACGCACAATTAGTAATTTACTACATCTAACTTATATCCGGCCAGTAGATCGAAAAAAGCAGTCTAAAATATTTGATAATACAAAAGATGCCTAACTTTAATAAGCAAAAGACGTAGAACAACCAAATTATTCGTATATGAAAAATCTAACTAAATGCATTTTCATGGTAGTTATAATCTTCCTTGGATTTAGCTGTGATAAAAATGAATCTGTAGTGAAAGTAGATGGTAGATGTGGCAGTACTAAAGCTAAATTCATTAGAAATTGGTGCGCATCTGATTATGGCGCGGTGATTGATATATTATCTAACGATAGTTTAGGAGAAGATTGGTCTGAAATTCCCGGAAAAACATATCATCATGCAGTTTTGGTTGGGATAAATAGTACACTTTCAAAGGATGACGGTTTTATTGGTAAAGTTATGAACCCATCTGATTCAATCTTTTATTTCGACTACCAGTTAATGGAGTTGAATGCTTGCAAAATGTGTTGCGCCCCTAGACAAGAAATGTTGATCACTTTACTTGCATCACATCCTTGTTCTACAAACAATAATTAAATTCAGTTTAATCTAAATAAAAAGTCATTCATCGCACTATGAAACCAATTTTACTTTTCATCAGTTTCATTTTTATTCTCAACGCCAATGCTCAGACAAGAACAAATCTTAATAGTGAAGAAATAATAACTGCAAAAGGCAAGTTTGATAAGAACTATAACGTAAAGGAGCCATTTATTATTCCGCCACAAAATATTGAAAAAGAAAAATTAGAAGCTGGAACAGAATGGTCGGGGCCATTTCGATTTGCAGAAGCAATACCA
This sequence comes from Bacteroidota bacterium, assembly GCA_947470895.1. Classification (GTDB taxonomy): domain Bacteria; phylum Bacteroidota; class Bacteroidia; order Cytophagales; family Cyclobacteriaceae; genus ELB16-189. Next base: position 14,237 of record CANIVF010000052.1, on the reverse strand, counting down.
GTGGATATCAATGTGGTTCAGGAAGCATCTTGGGTTGAAGAGGAAGATTATGTTCACGGTATTTTCAAGCTTATAGCTGCTGGTGCTAAATCCATCAGTGTTAATTTTAACCAGTTCAAACTCCCAAATAAAGCCGAGTTGTATGTTTATAACGAAAATGGTAAAATGATTACTGGGCCCATAACAGAAACTGAAAACAACGAAAACAATTTTTGGGGGAGTTGGGTTTATCAAGGCGAAAAACTAATTATTGAGTTGAAAGCTCGAACGCAAGATCGGGCAGACATTAAACTACACCTTGCCAGTGTTGCTTATGGCTATAAAGATATTTATGGGGCAAAGGTGCTATCTGGAAATTTTGGCACTTCCGGGTCTTGTAACATAAATGTCTTGTGTCCAGCAGGTAATGGTTGGGAAAATGAACGCAATTCGATTGCATTAATTTTAAATGGGACAGGCACAGCAGCGTGCACCGGAGCAATTATCAACAACACGGGCAACCTAACCATACCATACTTTTTAACCGCTAATCATTGTTTTGATGGTGCTGAGTCGAATTGGAAATTTTATTTTCATGCATGGAGCCCTCAATGCTCGCCTACTCAAAATAATGATGGAATACTATTGAATGGATCAAGCCTTAAAGCCCGAAATGAGGCCACTGATTTCATGCTACTTCAACTAAATCAACTTCCTCCCGCCAGTTCCAATATATATGCTGCAGGGTGGAGCCTTGCAACTGGCGGTTCAACTAGTGGAGTTGGCATACATCATCCTAAGGGTGATGTAATGAAAATCTCAACCTACAGTACTGCCTTAGAAAGGCCAGCAAATACTCCATTTCCGTCCGTAGTTATTCCAAACATAAAAAGCGTTTGGGTTGTAACATGGAGTCAAGGGGTGACTGAACCAGGCTCATCTGGATCACCTTTGTTTGACTCAAACCATAGAATTGTTGGACAATTAGCTAATGGTCATTCGGGTTGCGGGTCAAACGACCAAAGAGACGCTTACGGCAGGTTCGACAATTCATGGACAGGTGGAGGAACAAAAACTACTAGATTGAGTAATTGGTTAGACCCAGGAAGCACAGGTGCAACGTCAACAAACACTGTGCCTCTTTGTTCTCCTTCGGCATCCAACTCGACATTAATTTATCCAAGTGGTCAACGTGGAGTTGATCCAGTGACTCTGTGTGCCGGTTGTTCTTACAATTTTCAAGTCGACTATGTGGCAGGAGCTACATCGTATACATGGGTCTTACCTCCTGGATTTACTTTTATAAGCGGCCAAAATACTTCAACGCCAGGAATACTTACATCCACCAGTGCAGGAACGTACACTTTATATTGTTCAGCTAATAATTCATGTGGGTCAAGTTGGACTCACAACCTAACGATAAATATTAGTGGAGGTGGGCAGCAACAAATGATTGCAGCGTACCCAAATCCGACTTCTACAGATCTTACAATAGCATCAACGCAGTCTGATTTGATAATTTCGGGCTATTCAACAATTGAGTCTTCCTTGTTAACTAACGAGACATTTAGTGCAAGACTTATCGATCAATTTAATACAGAATTACGAAAGGGAACAAGCGAAAATGGTAGGATTGTCTTTGATGTACGTAATATTCAAAAAGGGATTTATTACTTACATATAATGCAAGGACAGGAATTGATCATTAAGCAAATTCTTATAGACAAGTAGATACTGCAGAAGCACAAACGTTGCCATTCATTTTCAGAACGTCATTGTTAACAGACGAATGATTAAACAAGAATTTTTAGAGAGCCTTAATGCTTACACTTCCGACAGTGAACAGCAACTGGCTATGTGGAGTGAAATAGAGAAAAACTATTCCGAACCGAACCGACATTATCATAATCTTGCTCACTTGAATTCAATACTCACAGAGCTAAAAATACATCAGGATAAATTTTCCAATTGGGATGCAATCGTCTTTGCCATCGTATATCATGATTTCGTTTATAATACATCAGAGAGTAACAACGAAGAGCAAAGTGCAGAGGTGGCTATAAAAAGGCTCAACCTCATTTCATTTCCTGAGAAGTTAACAACTTTTTGCAGTCACTTGATTCTGGCTACTAAAAACCATGAATCCAGCGACAGGGAAACCAATTTATTTACGGATGCCGACCTTTCCATACTGGGTTCAGATGCCGAGGCCTACCAAACCTATACAAGGCAGATAAGACTTGAATATTCCATCTTTCCTGACCTGGTTTATAATCCCGGAAGGAAAAAGGTGCTCACCCGTTTTCTTAACATGAAGAGTATCTACAAGACGAAAGAATTTTCGGATAAGTATGAACTTACAGGAAGAGCAAACCTACAGACCGAATTAAGCGCATTACATATATAATCGTATATGACACTTTTGCTGGTGTAAAATAAGTTCCCATCGCTTTCCTTCAACTACACATTTTTCGTAGTGTTGGCATGTATATTTAGAAGCTTGCGCCTGAATGTTATGAAGGTTAGAAATACAATTTAAATGGGTAGAGTTCTTCATCAATTGTCCTTTCTTTGGTGAAACTTAGCACCATTTATTTCTTTGGGTCTTTGCGTGGAAACATTTGGGTGCTGAGTAGGGATTAATTCTGGTGTCATTTAGCACCTTCAGTAAAATAATTTTACCTTTAAAAGTGAAATCTACCTTATGAAATATCTCTTCTTATTTAGTGTTGCGATTTTATTTTATTCATGTTCTGGCGAAAATTCAGAGCCGGTAGTTTGGGAAAGCATTGAACAAAGTTTACAAACACAATTGATCACCGTAGAAGATGGAGGAACCATCGAACTGCCCGAAGGCAATTTCATGTTTACCAAAAGTCTGGCCATGGATGGCAAGTCAAACATTTTGATCAAAGGCAGAGGCATGGACAAAACACAACTGTCATTTAAAAATCAAACGGAAGGAGCACAGGGGTTGCTGATCAGCCATGGCGCTAATATTGTGTTGGAAGATTTTTCGATTGAAGATGCGAAAGGAGACAATCTAAAAGTGAGTGAAGTAAAAGGAATTACCTTCAGGCGTGTTCGCTCTGTGTGGGCCGATGGACCAAAAACTGAAAATGGCGCTTATGCCTTGTATCCAGTTTTGTGCAAAAATGTATTGATTGATGAATGCATTGCCATGGGCTCATCCGATGCAGGCATTTATGTGGGCCAGTCCGACTCGGTGATCATCCGCAACAGCAAAGCCTATTGGAATGTGGCCGGCATTGAAAGTGAAAACTCGCGTTGGGTGGAGATCTATGGAAACGAAGCGTATGAAAATGCAGGTGGCATTTTAATTTTTGATCTTCCCGGACTTACGCAATACGGTCACACCACTAAAGTCTACAACAACAACGTGCATGACAATAACCATGAAAATTTTGCAGCGAAGGGAAACATCGTGGCAAGCATTCCTCCGGGCACTGGCTTTATGATTTTGGCTACGCATAATCTTGAGCTCACAGGCAATCAGATTATTGATAACAAAACCATCGGCACAGGAATCATCAGTTATGAATTGACAGTGGCATTGAACGAAGGAGAACAAGAACAGGAAGGTGCCATTGGTGGCGTGCAAACGGTGAACAATAGTTATAAGGCAGACTCACTCTATAATCCTTACCCATATCAGATTTATATCCACGACAATGTGTTTAGCAACAGTCATTGGTTTCCGTCCATGAGTAATGAAATCGGGAAGTTGTTTATCATGAAGTCTTTTATGAATCCTCCGGATATTGTGTTTGATGGCATTGCTGATCCTAACAGAATCAATCGTGAGTTGTGTGTGAAAGAAGGTGATGATATTAACCTGATCAACCTGGATGCTGCCCATGATTTCCAAAATCTTTTGATAGATCGGTATCAGTTTAATTGCGATGGAGTAAAAGTGAATGCGCGATGAGAGTTTGTTTTGGTTTATTTTTTGGAATCGCATTTTTCTGGTCTTGCCAAACTAAGAAGCAAGAGATAGTAGTGTTGCAGGAAGAGCAGCTGAATACCGACTTATCTTCTGTAGGAAAATCAAAACTATCTGACTATGGATTTTTTACCGGTGATCTCAAAAATCTTTCACCATCAGAAGGAGTAATACCCTATGCACTTAACTCGGCACTCTTTACAGATTATGCCTTTAAAAAACGGTTTGTAAAATTTCCGTTTGGCACGAAGGCAAATTATAATTCAGAAGAAGTGTTAGATTTTCCTGAAGGAACGGTGCTCATTAAAAACTTTTATTATCCTGCTGATTTTCGAAAACCCGAAGAGAACCTAAGAATATTAGAGACACGCTTGTTATTAAAGGAATCCGGAATCTGGAAAGCGTTGCCGTATATATGGAATGATGAACAAACAGACGCCTTCTTAAATGTAGCGGGAAAAAATCTCGATGTAACCTGGACGCATCGTGATGGCGAGGTAAGAACAATCAAATATTCCGTGCCCAACATGAATCAATGCAATGGTTGTCATTTGAAAGGTGATGTCGTGATGCCGATTGGTCCATCCGTGCGACAATTAAATGATGACTATCACTACCCCGAAGGAAAGATGAATCAACTCATTCATTGGCAAGAGCTAAAGTTGATAGAAGGAATGCCCGCACAATCACAACTGCCGCAGTTGGCTTCGTATGATGATGGTCAGGTTTCCATTGATAAGCGTGCGCGGGCCTGGCTTGAAATTAATTGTGCTCATTGTCATCGCGTGGATGGTCCGGCCAAAAACAGTGGACTGCATTTACTCGCAAGTGAAAAGGAGCTCGCTAAGATTGGTGTAGGAAAAGCGCCCGTGGCAGCTGGCAAAGGCTCAGGTGGTTTGCTCTATGATATTGTGCCAGGCAAGCCGGAAGAATCTATATTGCAATTCAGAATTGAGTCGATTCACCCAGGTATCATGATGCCGGAATTGGGCCGCTCAACTGTTCACAAAGAAGGGGTGGAGCTGGTGAGGAAATGGATTAGTGAAATGAAAATGTAGGAGTAGTATGTTTAGTTATATTGATTTATTGAAATACAATAAAGGTGCTTTTAATGAAAAGTGAATTTGAAGGTAAGTGGGAAAAACGGTGGCATCCGTTGCGCGAAGAGTGGGTCGTGTATTCAGCTCATCGCAACAGTCGCCCGTGGCAAGGAGCGGGGCTGATCAAACCAAAGGAATCTCATCCTTACGATCCATTCTGTTATCTATGTCCAGGCAACGCACGCATTCATGGCAGTGCCAATCCTGATTATAAGGATGTATTTATTTTTGAAAATGATCATCCGGTGGTGAGCATGCAAGCGCCACAGGTGAAACCCGCTGGTGTAGATGATTTATATAAAAAAGAAATGGCATTGGGTATTGCCAAAGTGGTCTGTTACGATCCGCGTCATAACGTCACACTTTCCCAAATGAAACTGAATCAGGTGGAGAAGGTGTTTGCTGCGTTTCAAAAAGAGATGGTTGCGTTTGAAAAAAATCCGGCAATTAAATCAGTTTTGATTTTTGAAAACAAAGGGGAAGCCGTTGGTGTGAGTAATCCACACCCACATTGTCAAATCTATGCTACTGACTTTTCATTTAAGTTAGTGGAGCAGCAAATCAGAATTGTTAATGAATATAAAAGGAAGCGCCTCAAAAATATTTTCGAGGAGATAATCAACAAAGAAAAGAAAGATGGCGTAAGAGTGATTGCAGAAAATGAAAATGCTATTGCTTTCATCCCTTTCTTTGCCCGCTATGCGTATGAAGTCATGATTTTCTCCAAGGGGAATCATCAGACTTTAATTACACTTTCCGGAGTAGAGCTACATGATCTTACAGCCGTGTTTCACGAGGTGGTGCGTAGAATGGATCTGAATTTTCAGATGGATTTTCCTTATGTGATGTCCATCATGCAAGCTCCGGTGGATGGCGAATCGTATTCCGATTTTCGCATGCACCTTTGGTTACAGCCTCCATATCGCCAACCCGGTTTGATCAAGTATCTGGCAGGACCGGAAATTGGTGCCGGAAATTTTATGGCCGACACGATGCCTGAAGATATGGCAACAGAATTGTTAAAAGTAAATCTAAGTAACTATGCGCTTGAGCGTTAAACCATCTTCTGTTAGAACGCTTCACTTGTTATGATAAAGAATATTATAGAAGCAGCGGCACCGGGCCGGTTGGATGTGATGGGAGGGATTGCTGATTATTCAGGATCGCTTGTATTGCAAATGCCCATTGCACAAAAATCCAAAATTAAATTGTCGCTGCGCATGGATTATCAATGTCATATCAGCAGCCAGATAAGTTCAGGCGAATTTTTAACTGCTCATGTTGACTATCGCGACTATCTGAACAACAATCTGATCGACTATCAGTTCGCACAAGAAAAGTTCAAGCAAAATCCGGAAACCGGTTGGATTAGTTATGTGTTGGGTTGTGCTCTTGTTCTTCAAAAGGAAAAGAATATCGATTTCAGAGGTGCTGATTTTGATTTAATTTCTGAAGTTCCTCTGGGAAAAGGAGTCTCGTCTTCTGCGTCTGTTGAAGTGGCGTGTATGAAGGCACTGGTCGAGGCTTTTGATATCCAGTTGCCAGGCACTTCATTACCGATACTTGCCCAACGTGTAGAAAACTTAGTGGTGGGTGCCCCGTGTGGACTTATGGACCAACTTGCCTCTTACTTTGGTGAACCTAAAAAACTTTTGCCCATCCTTTGTCAGCCAGACAAAATAGAAGAACCGATTTCTTTACCAGATTATATTTCATTTATCGGAATTGATAGTGGCGTAAGACATTCTGTAGCGGGCTCATCGTATGGTGATGTGCGATGTGCAGCATTTATGGGCTACACGATCATTGCACAACAAGCTGGGGTCTCGTATCAAGAATTATTTTCAGCGAAATCGAAAAATGATTTTACATCACTTCCCTTCGCGGGGTTTCTATGTAACATTTCTGTTGAGGAATTTCAAAAATCTCTTCTTCAACATCTTCCTGATTCTTTGAGCGGCATGGAATTTCTTGAAAATTATAATATCTCTATTGATCACGTCACAACAATAGATGATCAGAAGAGTTATTATATCCGACAATGTGCTTCGCATCCGGTGTATGAGCATGATCGCGTGCTTCGGTTTAAAGAATATCTTTTCAAGTTAAACGAATCATCATCAACTTCAGATCGGATATCGATTTTAAAAAGCATGGGTGAACTCATGTATCAGGCACACGAAAGTTATTCGCTGTGCGGATTAGGATCGGATAGAACTGATGAGATTGTGCTGCTTGCCAGAAATTTTCCAGGGGTTTACGGTGCGAAAATTACTGGAGGAGGAAATGGGGGAGTGGTTTGTCTGCTTGTTGATGAGGAAGGGAAAAAATCAGCGAGGAAGATTCATCAACAACTGTGCGAAAAATATAAAGGAGATTTTATGTTCTTTGAACCATAAAGTCTCCTCTAAAAAAATCAATCTTTGTATTTACAGAGTTGGTGCCCTTAATGAATTAATCCAGGAAGCAATTTTCAGTGCTTCATTTTTTGGCACCTGTGGCATAGCTGCCATGGGTGTTTCATGTTCGGGCCAGTTCTTTGGCTCTGGTTTATAGATCAATTCAACAATTCGTTCATTGCTATACTTGCGCTTGGCAATATCAGCAAACGCAGGTCCTACCTGTCTTTTGTTTACCTGATGACATGCCGTGCAGGTGTTCTTTACCAGCAGAGGTTCAATTTCTGCATAGGTAAGAGATTTTGAATTGCTGCTGGTCGTTGTTTTTGAAACAGGTTTTACTGGAACTGGTTTTGAAGTTGCCGATGAACGTTTCGTGTTCAACTCACTCAACGGAAGTTTATCTCCATCAGGAATATTATTTAATGTATAGTAAGCCGTACTGTGAAGTACAGGCAACCCATTTTTCGATTTTATGCCAGCCACCATAATTTCATGAACGTAATAAGGGCGCAGATTATCCATCACCACTCTCACCTTACGGCCATCTTCAGAAACCTTAACTCCTTTAATCGTTAATTTCTCTTCGTTGATGGTAGGACTTCCGTATGCGGGATGATACTTGTAGATATAACTTCTTGAAAAATAAGAATCCAGATCTTCTGCCGACTTCTTCTCTACGGGATGCGTAAACTCAATCTCAAATCCATCAGCACGCGCACTTACGGTTATCATTTCCATTGGCACCTTGCCTGTCCAGATTAATCGTTGCAATCCTGCTGTTGTTGTTCCTGCTGATCCCCAACCACGATTGGTAAGTCCTGCATACATAGAGCCATCATGACCCCAGTTCATGCGAAGCACGCCTGATTGAAATCCTGATTTGAATTCAAACGCAACGCCTTGAAATTCTCCTTTTACTTTCTCCATCACCACGCGCATGATTTTACTTTGGCCTTGATCGCCCACAAAAATCTGACCTGCAAAAGGACCAAACTTACCACTCGTTTCATCACGAATAATTTCAGAGTTCGAAATACCTAACACACCATGAGGCAACCATACCGCTGCTGTGCGAACCTGCGGAAATTCACTTTTTAGTTCATAGAAAACATTGGGATCTTTTTCGTCTGAGATATTCTCAGGTTTTACATACTGTCCTTCTTTTTTTATCTGACGAGGATCAGCCTTGGCATAAAGTTGTTCTGTGGTAATCTTCACAGGAGAATTTTCACGAGTTGCCCAGCGCAATCCTGCGGGATGGCCTGTGAAACTTCCTTTGGTTAAGTGAAATATTCCACCTGATCCTTGCCAGTCGCCCTGATTGTCGTCATAAAAAAATTCTCCATCAATCATTCCGATACCACAAGGTGAGCGCATTCCGGTTGCCCACGGTTCCATCGTTCCATCAGCACTGATTTTCATGGTCCATCCGCGCCATGGCACACGACTTTCACCACGCCACCATTCTTCATCACCAAAGGCAACGTTGCCGGTAACGAAAAAACTTCCATCAGGTGCAATCTTGGGCCCGAAGGAATATTCATGATAGTGACCTGATAAGGGCCATGCATAAACGGTTTCATATGAATCGGCTTTACCATCTCCATTCTTATCCATGAGTTTAGTGAGCTCACCGCGTTGTGCTACATACAAAGCTTCTTCTTTATGCACCAGACCGAGAGCTTCGTGCAAGCCGGATGCATACAACGTATATTTTGGAGCAGTTCCGTTTTCCATGGCCGGATTTTCTACCATCCAAACATCACCTCTGCGTGTGCTGAGCGCAATTCTGCCATCGGGCATTGTTGCAACACCACCAACCTCCAGCAATATGCCTTCTGGTGTGGGCAGAGTAAGAATCTTATAATAATCTTCCTCGGTGGGAGTTTTGCTTATTTGCGCCATCGTGTTCCATGATGCGATTGAAAAGACGCTGATCAAGAGAACTATATATTTATTTTTCATTGCTTTCATATTTTTAATAGAAACTTACCAGATGATTGAATAGGCAAAGGAATCCTCTACCGAAACATACAATTCCTTCTTACCATCTACTTCACGAATTTTAGGAGTAGCTCCTTTTGCTTTGCGGATGTAAAAACTCTTATCGTCAATAGCGTACGATCCATTTGGCATTTGTTGAATTGATTTCCCATCCGCCAGCTTGTAGTATAGTCCTGTTTTTGTTCCACGATTCTTTATGTTCACTTCATGCGTGATGATCCGATTTTGATTGTCTGGATAAATCTTATCTTCCACATCAATGCCCTGATACGTGTATTTGAAAATTGGTCTTCCGGTTGAAGTCTCTATTTCATACCCTTTACCACGATATTCACCAGCTTTGATTTCGGCATCGCGCGTGATCATAGGAAACGATGCTGTCTCTGAGGAGAGAAAAGCAAGAGGTTGGTTAGTAAACAAGTATTGAGTTGCTCCCATTGGGCGGAATGAACCATCCCCGCGATCGTGCCACATCGGAGTAGCATCTACAAAATCGCCATGCCAAACACACACAAGATTACCGGCTTTCAAATCATACACATAGTGCGTACCACTTGGATCGCCAACACCGATGATATGTGTAAGTCTTTGTTTGTATTCTCCTTTGAAATCTAAAAAAGCACGCAGCATTTTTATTTCGCTTCCGGGGTTGATCAGAATCGGTGACACAGGCTGATCATCGAGTGGAATAGAATTGTAAGCGTGCAATGGCTTAGGTGTTGATCCAGTTTGCACAAATAATCCTAATGCGGGCGGTAGCCATGATGCATCTTTATAATTATAAATCTCAAACGGATATGAACCTGCCTTCAAACTAACTGTAGTTTCTTCATTTCTGCTCCATCCATCGGTAGCTTGATGATTAATCAGTTGCTGATTATTGACAACCAATCTTACTCCACCCGTGTATGCCATAATGAATCTATACGAAGCATCTTCTGATACCGTGATGGTCCCTCTATAACTTGATCCGTATGCATTTTCATTCTCAAGTACTTCACAGGTTATCGCCTCCAACGAACCCGATGCACTTGGCTTCAACCCTGTGAAATCGGAGATCAATTTGAAGTTACCATACCAGGTTTGGTAGGTGATGTTGCTGGTTGAAACAGCAATTTCTTTAAGTAGGGTATATTTTACATTGCGAAAAGCAACCGGACCATGATCTCCTTGAATCATCAGCGGACCAAATGGTTTTTCATTATTTTCAATCGGTCCACCCGTTGGCAATGGCACTTCTACGTTGTCATGAATGCGAACACCATTTAAATCAACATAGATAAAGCGTGCGTTTTCAATCTTTTCACCGGCAGCATTAAAGCGTGGAGCGCGAAAAGAGATTTTCATTTTTTGCCATAAACCCGGAGCCTTGGCTGGATTACTCAGCGGAGCCTTACCCATATAGATTTTTCCTTTCTCATTTTCCCAGTTTCTATAAATTCCTCCGATGTCGGAAAACGATGGAGTCTTCACGCCCCAGCTATCGAGCAACTGTACTTCATAGCGGCCTTGCAGGTAGATGCCCGAGTTAGAGCCTTTGGGAAGCATTACTTCCAACTCCAGCTCTAGATCGCTATGTTCAAACGCAGTTTGTAGATTAGTTTTCTTAACATTATCATTCATGTTAAGCAGAATGCCAGTGCCGGCCAAATAGGCTACCGGAAAAGGTTTATGCTCCACCAAGGGGGCCACGGTTTTTTTATTTTTCTTTAAAGCAACATGCTGAACATCTTCGTGCTTTTCATGAATGTCCACATCGGGATTCATAGTAACATCGCCAACGATAAGCCAATTACCGGCTTGCGGCCTGAAATCAGAGAGGTCTTGCAACGGCCAGGATTTAGCCGACTTCTGAGGATAGCCCGTAGTACTACTACCGGCTATTGCCAAAATCAAAAGAATGAGTTTGATGTTTCGCATATGAATTTAGTAAGGGGTAAAAAATTAAACCACGAATATCTGATTCCAGAGTAGTAATCGCAAACTAAGTTTTGATGTTTAAAACGCAATCAGACCAGTTGATTATCTGACATAAGTCAAGTTTAACAGCGATATTGATCATGTATCAAAAGCATGCAAACAAATAATTTTATCGAAAAACTAAACTTCTATGAAAAAAGCAGCTTCACCCATTTTGATTGCAGGGTTTCTGGTATTACTGGTAAGCCTTACATTGCTCTATGCCATTATCTATCTTTTACCCAATGTGATGGAAGAATATTACAATCCTGTTTTTCGATCATCCTCATTTACAACGGATTGGTTATTCTATGGACATCCGTTTGTTCTAAGCATTTCACTTTATTGGTTTTGGGATCGTTTTAAAACATTTTTCAACGGATCTCTGGTGTGGAGAGCCTTTGAAATAGCGTTGGCTTATGGCACCATAGCCATGCTACCTGTTTTATGGCTTACTTTCAGTGCGATTGATATTTCTTTTATTATGGTGGGTTCGTGGCTGGCTTACGGAATTTTGCAGGCTTTTGTGGCTGGCCTGGTGTTTGCCAAAATGAATCCTTAATTCAAAATTAGAGAACGAATTGATTGCACCAATCTTCCACACATCACCAAATGAATTTCATTTGGTGATGTGTGGAAGATTTTTTTATGTAGTGTAGTTTGTGATTTTAACTGACGGCACCTTTCACATTGGACGACAATGCAACAATAGGAACTTCTCTGGCCTCTCTATGATTGCAATAGCTGCAGCGGTAGTGCTCCAGTAGAATTCCCTCTTCCCCGTTGGTTGGTTGCTTAACTACCTCTTCGGTATTAATTTTCATAGTATAGAAGCCACATTCTCCACACTTCTCAGCATGCTGATAGGCCATGTATTTTTCAACTTTCTTCTCGTTGGTTTTCTCATCAAACCAGACATCGTATTCAACGGAGTGGATCTCGCTGGTATGCTCGGCAAGTTGACTTTCTTCAAGATGCACTGCACCTTCATCGGTAGAAAGTTTTCGCATGGCATTGCCGGCAGCTGACACCCGTGGCTTATTGCGAATGCGGGTTAACCTGTTTTCCAGAAAGCGAGGATATAAAATACGGACCAAATTGGAAAGCATTATGTAAGCAATCACCACAAAACCAGCAAGAAAGAAAACACCAACATATATCCGCATGGACTCGGACACCGGAACATTTGGAGTAATCACAGCGGAAAAGAACAATGAAGTTCCTGTTATGAAGGCAATAATAGCATACCAGAAAAATCGAATTTCATGTTGGTTGACATAATCATACCTGTCTTTTTCATTGGCGGTTGTCATGATTTTCAATTCATGAAAAAGAATAATGATAAGTGTTATGCCAAAACACATATAAGATGTATAAATAAAGTAAGTGCCCCATGTGTCAAAAAGCGATGTCGTGGTTTCCATAATCTGAGTGTTTATTCTTTGGAATTTCGCAATAATTCAGGGAGCGTTCAACGGTCTTGAGCTATTTAATTTTAAAGGAATCAAAAGGGCCTCAAAAGGCTTATTTCATTGTTATTGGGCCTGTATCGGTCAATTCGGCACAGGGCATCTTTTAATCTTATCCCAATTAAAACTTAGTAGTACCTTTGATCTTTATCTTGTTAGAGATGAGTTTGCTCAAAAAAATCAAGTCGCTTTCAGAAGCATATAGTCAGGAGACAATTGAACTGCGTAGGCATTTACATGCGCATCCGGAATTGTCTTATCAGGAGTTTAATACGGCAAAATTCGTAGCCGCCAAATTGCGGAGTTATGGAATCGATCCGCAAGAGGGTGTCGCCACAACAGGAATTGTGGCACTTATAAAAGGGAAAAATCCGGATAGCAAAGCGGTTGCCTTGCGGGCTGATATGGATGCCTTGCCTATTGAAGAAGCTAGCCAAGTATCGTATAAATCAACAAGCCCCGGAGTGATGCATGCGTGTGGTCATGATGTGCATACTTCTTCACTGTTGGGCACAGCCAAAATTCTGAGCGAAATCAAAGATCAGTTTGAAGGCACCGTGAAATTAATTTTTCAACCTGGCGAGGAGAAAAATCCGGGAGGTGCCTCGTATATGATTCGTGATGGTGCTTTGAAGAATCCAGCACCAGCTTCCATTATTGGCCAACATGTAATGCCATTGGTGCCTGTTGGTAAAGTTGGCTTTCGCGAAGGCATGTATATGGCTAGCAGCGATGAAATTTATTTGAAAGTAATTGGAAAGGGAGGCCATGGCGCAACACCGGAACTTGCTATCGATCCCATTGTTATAGCCTCGCACATCATCATCGCTTTGCAGCAAATCATCAGTCGCAATGCGAGTCCTAAACAACCCACTGTGCTTACCTTTGGTCGAATCATTGGAGATGGGGCCACCAATATTATCCCCAACGAAGTAAATATTGCCGGCACCTTCAGAGCACTCAATGAAGAGTGGCGCGCGAGTGGTTTAGCGAAGATCCAAAAGATGGCCGAAGCTGTTGCCGAGGGTATGGGTGGAAAATGTGAGGTAACGATTTCGCATGGGTATCCTTATCTGGAGAATAACCCGGAACTTACCAGAAGAATACGCCACTCAGCTGAAGAATATGTAGGCAAGGAAAATGTGGTTGATATTGACCTTACACTCGGTTCGGAAGACTTCGCCTATTATTCTCACGTGGTGCCGGCCTCTTTTTACAGACTTGGCACGCGCAACGAATCAAAGGGCATTACCTCCTACGTGCACACACCTACTTTTGATATTGATGAAGATGCGTTGAAGATCGCACCTGGCCTGATGGCATGGATGGCAGTGAATGAATTAAGTCTAAGTAAGTAATT
>CANIVF010000051.1 GCA_947470895.1 Bacteroidota bacterium | reverse complement strand
TCGCATCAAAAACATCAATATCAAAGCGTGCATCGGCCACCTCGACCTTATTATCATTAGCGTACGAATAACTTATGCCTGTTGCGTTCAGCTTGCCGCCCAAAATCTCTCCTTCCATCGTACCATTCTTCAACAGGAAATAAACGCCTGTATTGGAAGACCCAAGTTTCACCTTACCTGTAGCACTCGTGATCGGGCCGTCCTCAACGTTAAAATCAGCTGTCGCCTCATAAACCGGTTTGCCACGTACAGTTCTGATTTTCAGGATTGTATTATTAAACTGTACACCCGGCATCGGCTCAATGGGATCTGGCAAACTCGTAATGATCTCGTCATACTCAAATTTACCCGCAGTCAACCTCGGTGATGTAACCGTAACATCCACCGCCCTTTCTACTTCTGCTCCGGGAACAGGGATCTTCAGATTAGCTCCAAATTCGGTGGCAGAAAGCTCATCGCTGGCTGAATTATATTGAACACCCTCCACTTTAACTTCTGATCCAAAAAAGTCAATATTGAAAAAGGCATTACTTAACGTAAACTCAGCATCCTCTTCTCCAACCTGCTTAACATTCACCTGTCCGCCCGCCTTCTTTACCTTTTCATTCTCAACCTTAAACTGTGCTTTACCAGAAATCTCATCCTGCTTGCCCTTCGTCAGCGTACCGTTAACATTTTTGAAACTTACCCCGTAGCCAAGATCAATGTCTCCAAATTTCACTGCTGCCGTGTCATAGGAAAAGCCAACGATATCATCTAACCGTGGCCTTGAAATCGATGCGACACCTGTAACTTCTTCACCACTAGGCGTGGGTAAACTGATATCGATTTTTGCCTCCTTCGCTGTTAATTTCTTCGGATTCTGAATCGAATATTTTATACCTGTAGCAGTAAATGCTTGCCCCAAAATGGTCGTCTCTATGGTACCATCCTTTACATAAGCAAATGTCCCAGCCTTTTCAGTATACCCTAAGGTTACATCAGCACTTACCTTAACGGAATCTCCTTTGTATTCGAGTTTCGCATTGCCTTTAACAATGGTATTTTCTCCGTCCTTTGATGCCGTCACATCTACTCCTGAAAATACCAGATTGGGGATAGGTGTCGTAATTTCCTGTTTATCAAACTTCACATTACCCTCTTCAAAATTAAATCCCTGATCAGGTGAGTAACTTGCCTTTTTCAGTGCAATACTCAACTTTGCGTCCAGGAATTGGATGTCCTTGACACTCGCCTTCGCTACCTTCACCATATTATTACTCGCATGCGAATACGAGACGCCCGAGGCTTCTATTTTGCCACCCAACAGTTCCCCTCCAAAAGATGCATTCTGAACATAGAAGAATTTTGTTTCCCCGGAAGAACCAATGGTTACCGCCTTTTTATTCGCTCCTGCTGGTGTCGTGATCGGGCCGACATTGATTTCAAATCCTGCTTTTGCCTCATATACCGTTTTTTCCCTGACCTTCTCGATTTTTCCCTCAGGCTCTACAAACTTCACCCCGGGCATCGGCTCTATGTCATTCAGTTTGGCTGTAATCGTTCCATAACTGAATTCACCGTCCTTAAACTTAGGTTCTTTAACCTCCAGCATCACTTCCTGGGTTCCCTCAGGAAGGGGAACAGGCGCCATCCCCTTTAATGAATCAGCACTGAAACTATTATCTTCTGAATGATATGCAATGTTGGTTGCACCAATGGTAGCACCATAAAATTTAGTCTCAAAGGCGCCATTGGTCACTGTGTACTCAGCAGCCTCCTCACCTGTTTGAGTAATTACGATATCGCCACTGGCTGTTACCTTTTCATGATTTACATCCAGGCTGGCTTTTCCAACAAAATGGTCTTCCTCTCCTTCCTTGGTCAGTTCACCTGAGATATCCTTAAACTTGATGCCATAACCGAGGTCTATTTCACTCGTCACCGTTACTCCTGCCTTATCATAGCTAAACCCTTCTGAGTTGATTCTTGGCTTTATGACAGTGGCATCTCCGTTAATTTCTCCACCCGCAGGCGTGCTTATCTTGAATGAAACTGCAGCACTATCTGCTGATATTGATTTGGCAGACGAAGAGGAATATTTTATACCGGCAACTTCTACCGTTTGACCAAAAACTTCTGCATTGAATGAACCATCACGAATATAGGCAAAAGGGCCACTGGCAGACAATCCAACATTAACCTCCGCTTCGGACGTGATGCTACCTTTTTCAAACTTCAGGTCAGCTTTACCTTCATACAATGCCTCACCTTTCTTATCCTTGCCAATTGTTGCGTCAATATTCGTAAACGATACTCCAAGGATGTCAGAGTTGATGTCTCCCAGGTTGATTTCTGCTGACTTGAAATCAAATCCATTGTCAGCCGAGAAACTCGCTTCCGTAACTTCCAATTTGAAATCAGATCCAAAAAACTTGATCCCGACCACACTCACTTTGGAGGATGTGACCAGATCAGGATTGTTTGCAAAGGAATAGTTGATGTCTGAAGCCTTCAATTTGGATCCCATGACATCCGCTTCAAATTGACCATTTCGTACAACAAACCACTCGTTCTCTTCAGAAAATCCAACGATCACGTCTCCGGATGATTTTGTAATCGGGTCCTTTGTAATATTAAACTTGCCACGGGCGTCATACACAAATCCTCCTCTTACCTCCTTGACTGTTCCGGTGACATCACTAAATTCCACACCCGGCATTGGCTCCATGCTGCCCAGCGTCACTTTGGCCTCTTCAAATGTAAAAGCACCGTCCGTCAATGTCGGATTCAGTGCTAACACTTCTAACGTGCTATAAAAAGGAGCGCCCAACTCAACATCTCCGCTGATTTGTGCAGCACTAAAAACATTACTTTCAGAATCATACGCAACTTCCGTTGCCCTGATCACACCATCAAATACAGTAGCCTCAAATGTTCCACCATTTAATTCATACACTACCTCTTCATCTTCTTTAAGAATACTTACCTCACCGGAAGATTTAACAATATCTTCTGGCACCTCAAATTTCGCGCTCGCACTAAACTGATCACCATCATCTCCCTTAATCAACTCGCCCGTTACATCTGAGAATTTTACCCCACCGGGCAATTCGATCGTTGGAAAAGTTGCTTTGGCCCCACTATAGGTAAATACTCCTTGAATAATTTTCGGATCAAACACAGTAGCCTCCCCCTCCACATTTACACCGGCCGGATTATCAATTTTAACAATGACCGTTCCTTGACCTGCAGTGATGCTATTATCGCTGGATGAAAAATTTACATCTGTTGCATTAAATTCCTGGCCAAGTATCTTAGCGCTAAATTGACCTTCAGACATCCCCAGATGAGCCTCAGCACTGCCCTCTTTTGTAAGGCTTGCTTTTCCTCCACCGGAAACACCGGCCTCTGTCAGATCAATGGTGACTGTGCCCGAAGCGGCAAGATCGTAACTTTCGCCAGCTTCAATAATGCTTCCGGTAAGTTCAGTAAAGGAAAGACCTGGCATCGGATTAATCTGGTCGATGTTGCCGGTCGCCTTGCTAAACTTCAATCCATTGTCCAGGATTTCAGGATTTTGAACCTCAAAGTCAGCTTTGGAACCGAACAATTCCAGCAAGATTCCAAAACTATCAATTGCTCCAGCGATGCTGTTATCACTTACATCTAATCCTAAACTGGACCATTTTACTGAAGCTTGCTGCCCCAGAATGCCCAACGTCATACTTCCGTTATTGCTTTGGATAACATTGCTGGTGGCATCCGGATCATGAATAAATTCCCCGGGATCGATCTCCAGTAACACTTTCTCTTTGCTCCCCAAAGTAAGCTTAGGCACATTCACAACAGACCCCATATATTCTGATGAATAATCGCTGTGCGTATTCACCTTGAAGGTGGTTGAGAATCCGTAATTTTTGTAACCTCCTTGCACGGTAATGATTGAACCAAGTGGCGTCACCCTGGTCGCACCCTTATCGAGTCCAAAAGAAATATCCTTGAGTATCGCTACTTCCTTCTTTGCCTTTTCGTTGATGAACTTCAGCCCCTTTTCTGCGGCATCCTCCACTTTGGTGATACCGGTTTCAAGACCATTATTTACCACGCCACGTACCGTTACCGAACTGTTGATCAATGCACTTGCTCCCCTTGCCAAAAAACTGGAGTTAACAGCCTTATTGAGGTCGTTATCCTCATCGTTGATCTTGATGCCTTCCTTTTTTATAAGGTTCAATTTGCTCTTGATCGCCTTCTTCGAATCAAAATATCCTTCCGAAGCAAACCCCATGGAAGTCAATTTTGCAGCATCCTTGGTCTCGAGGTGCGGAGATTTGTAATCTATCGTTGTGGGCACCCATTTATCAATCTTATTCTTGCTGTTGCCGTCAAACTTTACTGGAACATAGAATCCCAGCTTCTTCGGATCTAGCTCTTTCTGCAATTTGAAAGATCCTCCAGTCAATCTGGCAAAAGTACCACCACCACTCTCGATCTTCTTGCTCTTTTCTTCATCGGTACCACGCTCCTTTATGATGGCCGAAACCAACTTGGCGTTTCGCATACTCCCCGTGTCAATCACAAATCCAGGTTCCGTGTAACTATAGGTACCCTCGGCTGCAGGCGCAGCTTCAGGCGTTTCACCGACCCGTTGTACTGTCGATGAAATTGCTGACGGACTGAATTTTCGTTGTACAGCGGCCTCTCCAAACCGAAGTGCCTTGGCGCCCATCACATCTGCTTCACGCTCCAGGCCCTCATCATCATTAATGTTGGTTTTCCCTTTCAGCTGTTTGGTTGGCTTTACGCGGCCCTGCTTTTGCTGCGCCACATGCCAGGCTTCATGTGGTATATGCTTTTCCTGCCCAGGCGCAACATGGATATCTGATCCCTGTGCGTAGGCATGTGCATTGAGTTGTGCCGGCTTTTCAGAGTTTTTGTGAACCTTGACATCACTCATGGACTGCCCCGATAAATGCTCTACACCGGATTTAAGTGATGAAGTCAAGCCGGAGTTATTTGATTTTAATTGAACCGTTGATGAAGTTCCCGAATCACCGTTATCCGACAATTGAGCCGTAAACTGCAAACCATCAACAGCCTGCTCTGATTTTTCTTCCTTCCCTTCTTCCACTTCTTTAAGTTGCGGAATACCAGCGGTTGCCTGTGCCGGCTTCAAAACGGGCTTAAGCTGAGCAGCAGAGCGCTTGTCGGTAAATGAAACAGCATCATTTTTTACCACTGTATTCTCAACCTTTTTGGGCTTAAGCTGAACAGCTGGAGAGCGCTTGTCGGTAAATGAAACAGCATCATTTTTTACCACTGTATTCTCAACCTTCTTGGGCTTAAGCTGAACAGCTGGAGAGCGCTTGTCGGTAAATGAAACGGAATCATTTTTTACGACTTTATTTTCAACCTTCCTGGGCTGAATTAATTTCAACTGGTGTGTTGGTGTTTTTTTTTCTTCTCCGGTATTCTGCTCCATGTCTTTCAACTGAGCAGTTTCAGCACCGTTTACAATTGACTTTAATTGAAATGACGATATCCTATTGTCAGAGAAAGAAACTTGTGAAGTTAAACCCGATCCATTCGTGTCGGTGCTATCCTTCAACTTTAACTGGGTGATGTGTTCTTTTCGATTATCCTGAAGTTGAAAGGTGCCTGCCTCAACGCGCGGATTAGAGTCCTTTTGAATGGACTTTGATTCACTCTTTTTCTCTGTATGTTTTTGATCTTTAGCAGCCATTACACATTAATGAATCTATCCCCGCCCAACATCCGTTATTCAGAAATTTTTTCTTCATCTACCAATTCAGCAGATTTTTCAACAATGGCCTCTTCAACCTCTTTTTCTTCCACTGCGCCTTCTTCCACTACCACCTCCTCGACAAGTATTTCAGCCTCCTTTTCATCGATTACTTTTTCCTCCACCAAAACCTCAGCCTCCTCCGCTACCTCACCAACAACTTCAATTTTTTCTTCCGCCTCTTTTACTTCTTCTGATTCAGTACCGATATCCTCTTCCACCGCTTTTCCAATAACTTCATCAACAATCTCGGTATCGCCTTCGCTTCCTTCAGCCTTAGACTCCTCTTTCGAAGCCCCTGGCATAACTTCTTCTACCACTTCAGGCGTTGCCAATAGTTTCTCCTGTAACTTACTTTCAGGCCGATTGTCCTCCAGTTTAAGAGTAGGTGCTTTTGAATCCTCCTTTAAATCATCCTGAATCGATTTAGATTTCCCGGATTCTTTAGTAAGTTGTTTTTTTAATAATGCGGTTTTCATAATTCGGTGAAGATAGATTGGAAGTCCTACTTATTTTGTAGTATTATTTCAACGTGGTGCCTTCTTTTAAAAACTCCTTTTTTATAGCCTTAATGATATCTGATTCCAGAATGGTTTTCGTGTTTCTTTTAGAAGATGCGATGGAACAGTAGCGCAGCACGTTGATAATGCTACCACCGGATATGTCGTAATCTGCCGCTATTCTTTCGATGTTTACGTTCTCCATATCGAATGCAGAAAAATACTTATGCCACAATTCAAAACGCAGAGACCGATCGGGTTTTGGAAAATAAATCACGCTCTGAAATCTTCTTAAAAAGGCATCATCAATGTTATTTTTAAAATTAGAAGCCAGAATGACTACTCCATCAAATTCCTCCACGCGTTGCAACATGTATGAAACCTGTTGATTGGCAAACATATCATTACTGCTTTGCGAATTCATGCGCTTTCCAAACAGCGCATCCGCTTCATCAAAGAACAGGATCCATTTCTTGTTTTCGGCCATATCAAAGAGCTTGGATAGATTTTTTTCAGTTTCACCGATATACTTTGAAACCACGCTGGAAAGATCGATTCGGTAAACTTCCATATTATGGCTTTTTCCTAACAATGCTGCCGTCATTGATTTACCTGTGCCGGGAGGTCCATAAAACAACGACCGATATCCCTTCTTCAGATATTTTTTCAGCTTCCATTCTTCCATGATATTCTGTTCATGTTCAATCCAGGATTGAATTTGGCTCACTTCCTGCAGCACATAGGGGTCAAACACCGCATCGCTCCAATCCAATTTGGTGGAGAGTAATTGGGCAGGAAAGCTGGGTGAGAACCTGGGTTTATAAGGCTCGTTGAGGGTGACGTGCGTCAAAAATTCCTTGCTCATAATCAACTCACCGCTCCAGATGGGCTCATAATTATTTGTAAAGCCCAGTGAAAGAATATTGTTTTTGTATAGCAGATGTTGCTCTTCAAAGCATCGTTGTAGCTGGAATCGTTTATGCAGATCACTACCCGCTATGATAAAAGCGGCTGTTTCACCAGTGGGAATGAAGCCACTATACTTTTCACCTTTTAAACCACCAAACTCCGCATAGTAGCGATCAAACTTTGCATTCTTGGTAAAGAAGATATCAAATACAGACGGGCGTAAATGGGGAACAAGTCCAATCAGAATGAGTAGTCGTGCAATATCATCTAAATCAAATTCGCGAAGTACGGATGCGTAATAGGAATCATCTTCTGATAAATCAGGAGACTGCGGATATTCGAATTGAGTCGTTTGCTCAAAATAATCAGCAAAGCGATAAATGATCATCTCGCCCAGCCACTTCAATTCCTGATCGAGTGTTGTTAAACTGTCTTTTAATTTCATAGCCATTGTACAAGGAGTCTTTTTTCCATCCATGGTAATTTAATTGTACTAAACGACCACGGCATACTTTCCATCAGTATATCGAGTGTTTTCTTTTCTACCTTCAGTTGCCAGTTATCTTCTTTTTCGTAAATAACTCCCGCTCGGATCATAAAGCCTTCTTGCAAGGCCTGCACCGATGAGTTTTTCAACTTTTCCCAGTTTTGTAAGACGCCTTTCAACAAGGAGTTGGTTATTTCTTTTTCAGTATCGGTGAGCGTAATCTCTATTGGCACCGGGGTGGAAAGCTTTACACCGCATAATATTTTATTTAATACGAGTTCATGCTCCGGAGCCGAGGCAAATCCGGTGGCCAGGTATTGAAGCAAATGAACCGCCCGCACAGCATCTTCTTCCGTTTTGAATTTTGAATCTTTCGTCATCGCTAACAAATCAAAATAACGGGTGAGGTAGGGCGAGACGATTACCAATCCGGCATTTTTGATCTGCACGCGATGATCGAGTTGCTCATCAGCAGCCGGCTTATTCGATGATGACCTATCTTCTTTTAAGAACCGGGTATTCGATTTTATTAACTCATGAATGATATCCTGCTTGAAACCAGATCGCAACAACATGGCTGAATAAAATCCTTTACGTAAATCAAAAGCCTCACTGGCTTTGATTATGAAGGAGATGATCAATTTTTCCGATGTCAGTGGTGCGTAGGTATCCTTGCCCATGGGATCAAACATGGTTTGAAAGAATAAATCATCAAAAGCGGACAATTCAAATGATGGTAATTGACTCCGGAAAAACTGAGTAATGGTGCTCTTATAGATTTTAAGTTGTCGCTCCTGATTGGGATACACGGCCCCCAGCATCACAAACAAAAAGGAGGATTGCTCTTTACTGATCAGCCGCAACCGTATTTTTTCATCGAGCAGCGCGTTGATCATGACGTTACTAATTTCTTCTAAACCTAAATACAATTGTTTCCGCACAAGACCAACAAAAGCATCATAGCTATTTATGAAAGGTAAAACCCCTCGAGGTAACGAGCCGGTTTTTAAATAATAGGCTAGCGCAGTTTCTAAATCCCAAGCCGGTAAAATCGTTGGTGCGGATGCCGCGATAGAGTCGTCCAGGTTGTTTTTACTCTCCAGTAAACCGGGAAAGGGCGCATAGCGTAATTCACCATTTCGTAATTGCTGCTCAGCCACCCGCAGCAAGTCTTTGCGCACTTTCTCTTTGTTAACCCGAAGCGCCTCTGAAAGATAGGATTGAGATGAGGCTATAAATTTACCCGCATTAAAAGACCGATCGCGATGAAGATAATCTAAAACGAATGACCACCAGTTGACCCGCTGGATCGTACCTCTCCAGGCCATGACCAACGAAGTGAAACTATTAATGAAATGACCAAAGGATGAAGCCAGCTTAACGACTATCTGTTCCAATTGCTCCTGGCTAAATGATGGTAACAGACGTTGATAGATCCGATACGATTCACCAGTTTCATTAATGGATGCTATGATCTCTTTTGGATAATGTATCCATATCGGGAATGCCAGGTGATCAATTAAGGAATCAATAGCGATATCTTGAAAAGATTTTCGTTTGAGCGCCCACCAGGGCACCTCTTCATGGAGTGCCAAATGAATCAATAAATCAATATTCTGCCTCACATTCCAATCAGGGCCGCCAGCAGCAAATGCATCCGACCCAGATGACGAGATCAATTCTATATCGGAAACAGGAAGTTCGTCCTGGACCGAATTGATTATAGCGGCAGACATCGTGCTGCTGAAGCCATATCGCTGCAGCACCGTGGTGTCCAGCGGCATCGCATGATCCAAGTCTTTTAAAACCTTTTTAATAAAGGTAATGACCAAGCTTTCAATAACTGCCTGACCACGCTTCTGATCCAATACAAATTCAAAGGCATGTGTAAAGAATAATTTACTCAGCCCGCGTTCAGTCAACGATGAATGTTGATCCTGCAATAGGCGGATGGCATTCGTCTTAAGAAGATTCAGCTTTTGATTTGCTGCAGGATAGATGACCGAAAGCAATAAGAACAGAAAATCATCGCGTTCGACATCGATCACGCGCAAGCGGATCTTTTCCTCGCGCAGTGATGATATGACCAATGCCGTAAGTTTTTGATCACCTTTACTCGCTTGTTGATGAATGAAACGAGTAAGCTGCACCATACCGATGACTCTGGTCGCGTAATTCACTGATAACAATCCCGTTTGCAAATAGCGGTCAAGTGCATTCATAAAATCGTAAGATCGGCTTGCGCTATCTAAGGAGTCGATGCGCTCATTTTCGTTTGACCTCAGCGACTCATTACTAAACTTAAATGTCGCGTCAAGAGTTGAATTAGCCAAGATCAGTTTTTGAAGTTGGTGATTAAACCCATAGCGTTGAAGTACATCTGCTTTAAGGTTTAGCGTCACTCCCACCATCTGTGTGCTATTCTTGATAAACTGAAATACTAATTCTTCCACTGCGACATACTCGTTATCCAAAATAGCTTCAAACGAAGTCTGGAAAAAAATCTGGGTTAACGCAGTTTCAGACAGCGAGGCATTCTGATCTTTAATTAATCGGATCACATTATCCTTAAGAATACTCAGTTTTTGATCGTGCATAGGATGAATGACCGCTAGCAAGAGCAAACAAAACTCACTGCTTTCCTTGCTTACAACCCGCATTCTAATAGGCTCTTTACGAAGCGCGTTGACAATTATACGTTGCAAAATTCTATTACCCATCCTCACTTGCTGCTGCAAGTGATTCATAAGTTCGTGTAGACTGGATATTCCTGCTGTTGTGCGATCAACGAATGTCCCTGATTGTAAATAATCGACCAGGCTGGCCAGAAAAGGATCTGACAGGATAACGTTACCTGAGGATGAATTTTTTACTACTTCGTTCAGCGAACCGGCCACATTCTTACGCTGATCCAATTGATCCAGGATATCCGGAGCGAATCTGTAATTGAACAGATCATCAAATCGCAGTTCATACGTTGATGTAATGATCCCCGGTATCGTATTGATAAAATTAAGGATCAGTTGTTCACCAGTAGCGTTGGTGTTTTTATTTGTATAATAGTGATCGAAAACAGTTCGATAATACAATTGATTCAATAAGACGAGATCAGCACCTGATACCCCTTGTTCGCGAAAAAATTGAAATGCGTTCTCTTTATAGAATTCCAGTTTTTGAATAGACGCTGGGTACAATACACCAACCAGCAGGGATAAAAACGATGGCCTTTCATTTTTAATAATACGTAGCCGTACCGCCTCGCTCTTGAGCGCTACCGGAATCATATCCTTGATCATTTTATTGCCCCTGGATAATTCATTTTGTAATTCTCTTACTAATTCAGTGCTGGTAGTAAGCCTTTCCAACATGTGCACCGGTAACAATCCCGTTGCTAAATAGTAACGAATAGCATTCCCTACATTATCCTGGTTCGTATTAATTTCCTCCGCGTATTCACTCTTTGCCTCATACGCCAGCAGCTCGCGTGTAATTTTTTTACTGAACTTGTACTTAACAAAATCTTCTTCCGTGAGATCACTGACCAGATTAAAGTCCGTATAAACTTGAAGAATATAGTTCACGGTTAGCTCCTCTTCAGAAACATTTGCGTACCGGATATCACTGAGTAATGCCAAGGCGGTTTTATAAAACCATTGGCTTAATAGGCGTTTGCTGAGAAAGGCCCACTGATCCTGAATAAATTCGATAGCCAACGCCTTATATTCATAAAGCTTTTGCGTGCTGGTTGCATAGAGAGTATCGACCAGGAGTAATAAGATCGGCTCTGCTTCCTCATTCAAAATACGCAACTGCACCTGCTCATCCAGCAGAGCTTCCGCAATTGATTTTCTGATCGCTGTATTGCCCCCCGATACTTGCTTTTGAATGTATTGTATTAATTTCTCATCACTGATTTGCTCTGTTAACATTCCAGCAGAAAAAGATCCCGTCTTTAAATAATACGTAAATGCTGTCAGGTATTCGCTTAAACCATCGTGATCATCCCGCTCCTTCTTTACGATGTTGGATACATTCCACGCGGAGAATACCTTAAGAAAAAATTCACTTTCGGAAAGAGGATGTTTTACCAACTCATTCGATAACTGCCTGGCTATTTTGGGTAACTGGATACCCGTGGCCTTACTGACATAATTTAAGGAGTCTGTGATCAATAGCGTAACATCCAGATGACTTGCACGGGTTTCAATAAGATATTCCAGAACGAAGGTACGCCACCCATATCGATCAAGTGAGGTATTCCAGAAAGTGAGTAACCGATCAAAACTGATCATCACGCTTGCCTGCTTTGGAGCTATGGTCTGTATGATCTGAAAAAATTGTGCGGATGAGACAAATGGTAGAATCCGATTATAAATTTCATCGGACACTCCAGTATTTCGGATTGATGTAATGATTCGCTCCGGTTGATTGATCATTGAGTCGAGAATTAAACTTTCAACCGTGCTCCCATGTATGGCCAAGTTGTTTGCCATTTGCTCAGCTTCCCACCACGGCACTTCCCGTTCCAGCATCACAGCAAGCAGCAAATCAATATCCTCTATATTTTCTTCTTTGTACTCATTTACATCTAATGCATTTCGCAACCCAAGTACATAATTCCGGATAACTGGTGAAGGGTCCTCGCTAATTATTGCCAGATAGTCCATCGTACTCAATCCAAAATCCGCAGGCACAACTTGCAGCACGGAATTCGCTAATTGATCAACATCAGCATTTCTTATGGAATAAAACGCTGTAATATATTTACTAAAGAAATACGTTCGTAATGCCTCTTGATCAGCCAAATCCAGATGTGCTGCCACAAGACCTTCAACAACTTGTTTTATCGTAGCAACGGGCTTTGTACCAAGTTTTTCCAGCAGCGACAAGAATCCATCGTACTGAATAAAAAACAATAAATTTTGAATGGCAACACTACTTTTAAGATGCTCATTAAATAGATGATCTAACAAAGCAGGTTCATATTCCGCAACCTCATTAAATAAAATCAGGAGTTCACGCTTGGAATGTATCAGAGACCACCGTGGGAACTTACCCGAACGAATTACCTCTTGCAGTAAATCAAACACGTTAAATTCATGCACGTAAGCAGCTGCAATACCCCTGTGAAGAAACATCCTGAACATTGAATTAAGCAAGTCAGTATCTTCGATATCAGCCAATATTATCGTGGTCTCAGCGAAAGGTAAGACGGCAAGATCTTCCTGATGCGCGCCCAGTTCTTTTATGAGCAACGTAGCAAATTCTTCGTGATCCAATGGTGCATCATGAAGCAGATGAATGATCAACCAGCTTGATAATAACTCATTTTTTTTTATGGCATACTTGTAAAGGATTGATTCCAACATCGAATCGAAATGCACCTTATATTCAGGGACGAATGCTAAAAAAATGCGATTTAGATCAGATTCATCTAACCGATCAAAAATAGCGGCTACAAGTTGTTTCGCGTCTGGTTCTTTACTCAGTTGTTTAAGGAATTCCCCAAGCCAATTATTAAGTATTTTATCTAATGATGGAAGGAATCCATCTACCTCGACTTCACTATAGATATGTCGTTTATACTTGATAAAATGAATAAATGATAAAATATAAATTTCCGCTAATTCCTGCTGCTGTACGACTGCGTCCTTCTCTTGGCTGTAAAGACGAACAGGAACACTACCGTCCTGATTATCCGTTGGAAAGAGTTCATTTATACGCTGTTCAAATAAGATTAAAAACTGATCCTGTGCATTTTCTTCGATCTGATTTTTAACTACAATAAAAGATTCCAGCATTCTTCTCTGCAGTACAATGCGATCAGCAGTCACGATCTCTGAATCCAATAAATTATTCAGAATCACCAGAGAGGAATCACTTTCAAATACCTTGTCCACCAGTATTCGCACTAAATCAACAGGATGATGATGGATTAAACGCAGCCATACCGTTTGATTATTAATGAAACGATTAAGCTGTGCAGTCAACCGATCAGCGGATGAATTCAACAACTGTTTAAGAATATCCGCTGGCGTTGTTCTGGCTAAATTCCAGACTCCGGTTCTGAGGTAGTACAAAAAGGTTTCCAATATATCGGCTGATGGCTTTCTTTCTTCGTTGAAATCATCCGATACCGTTTGTAGCGTTTTTAACTGTTCCTTAATTGCCTTGGCCTCTTTGTAAAAAGAGATAGTGAGCTTTGCTGATAACTTGTTCGCTATATCTGATTTTGAGTTTCCTTTTTTTGCGGCAATCAGCTTTAGCAATTCGTCTAATACAAACAAGTCTTCTACTTTATCTTGTCGGGAGATGGTCAAATATTCACTAATTACTAATCGCCCAAAGGTTAATATATCGACAGAAAAAACAGATTTTATTGTTTTTCGTAAGTAAACGATATTGTCAACACGCGATGCCAGGCCCTTGGAAGCGCCCGACCCAATTTCTACCAGTAGCCACTGAATTTGTTGACTCGTCAGTGTGCTGAACAATCGCTTAATCTTACTCTTAAATCTGACCTGGTCGGCTAAAAGCTTAGATGCCAATGTGGAAATATCTTGCCGGGAGAGATTTTGAATAGGTACAGATGAGGATAGCCCCGATGCCACTTTATTAAACCTCCCTGTTTCTGAATAAAATAGAATAGCATCTAACGCATCTTTTTCTGAAGCAGGCTTACCTGTACCCCTAACTGGCAATCGATCCTGATAAAATTCCTCAAACAAATTGAAACCGGTTTTAGGAAATAAAGTTTCAAAATCGTTATAGTTATTCCGTAAGAAAAGAAGGTAGACAAGTACTACATCATCGTTAGAAACCTGCCCTGTCAAAAACAGAAAGGTGTTCTTCTTTAAGGCTTCTTTGAGAAGCGACAATGAATTTGAATCTTTAAGTCGGGACTCAATTCCATTTAATATCTGCTGGTTGATCCCGAATATTAGTTCATATTGACCTGGGTATACCTTCTTCCAATAACGCTCCAGTAACGAAAATGGTACCTGGTAAAGAAGCCTTTGGTATTGTGTTTCGGATTCCTTAGTGCTTTCAATGATTCCCCTTAAATAATTCAGATTATCATTCAATAATTCTTCAAATAACGTAGATAGTGTAACCCCTTCTACCTTACTGAAACCAGTCTTAAGATAATGTATAAAATTTTCGATTGCGCTGATCGCTATATTACTTTCTATTAAAGTAATATTCGAGGTGTCTTTAAAGAACTTCGCCAGTTCAGTATCTAACAAATAGGAAAGTCGAACGATAAACTCCTGATTAAAATATTTTCCGCTCGTTAAGGTACCGAGATCTAATTCTATTCTCTTTATCGTTAGAATTTTATCCGAAGGAAAATGCTTGTCAAAGTACTTTAAAAGGGTTTTTTCAAGCTCGTCTTGAATAAATCTATAAAACTCGCTAGATAGTTTACCATTTACTTTTAAGGACAACCGATCAATCTCATGCGCTTTTTTCATAAGCATGTATGATTTAGTATCCTAATGGAAAATATACACCGATCCATCCCTCTTTGTTATCTCCTGATCATTTGAGAAGGTGATCTCATATTGATACTCGCCTTGAGGTAAGAGTTCATCATTAAGCTGTCCGTTCCAGGGTTGTTGATATCCTACCGAATCGAATACGATGTTGTTATTCTTCGTATAAACCTGTACGCGCACATCGGGGTAATGCTGAATGTTTTTTATTCTCCATACATCATTAATTCCGTCAAAGTTGGGGGTAAAGGCGGGGGGTATATAAATTGCCGTGTTTTCCGTATTAATATTATTAAAATATCCAGGCTGATGAAGACAAGTAACACATTCTTCTAAGGAGCGGAAGATATGATCAACAGGAATAAGTTGAGGGACAATTTCAAATGCGATAAGCTGTTTTAAGTTATTCTCATTAATTTCCGAAATACAGGTCGTTACATTTTTCTGAGCCAATCGCAAATTAACTTCTTTGAATGTTCTTATTCCGGAATAATCCATATAAGGAACAAACGATAAATTAAAAACGACCGTTTCAACCTGGGGTGAAATATTTTTAATATAATAAAGGAATCGTGAAGAGAAACCAAAGAAGATGGGTCCTTTAATAGTTTTAATAAAAATCTTTTGCTTGAACTCAAAGGCATCTTTAAAACTCCCAATGAGTTGATCGATTATCCGGTCGAATTTAGTTTTTGAACTATCGATCTCGACCTGATCCGCCATTTTCTTCATAAATGAAATTGCGGAGATCGCAATTCCGATCACAACCGCGTAAATCAAGCTCCAGAAAATGGATAGAATCATCACCAGGTAGATCACGGCATTATCTACTTTAGGAATTACATTAAACTTTTTGATGGTCTCTCTATCGATCAGCAGTGTTCCAATATAAATGAGAATGCCGGCAATGACAGGTTTTGGGATTTCAGCGGCCAATGGCATGCCAACGAGCACAATCAATAAAAGCGAGATAATGGAAACAAAACCGGATAGTTTTGTTTTGCCGCCCGATTTAATGTTAGCCACGGTAGATGCAGATACCGCACTGCCCGGAAATCCTCCTACCACAGCAGTCAACAAATTTCCTATACCCTGCCCCAATAGTTCCTTATCACTATCATGAGTTTTATTTGTCAAAGAATCGGCTACTACCGAAGTAAGCAATGTACTGATCGATGCTAATAAGGCCATCGTTAGGGAAGTCCAAACTATTCTACTGGCGGTTTCCAATTCAAAAATTTGGTTGATATTAAAAGAGGATAAATGCTTTAGACTAAAATCGATATACCCAATTTTGTTTACATCCAGATTAAAAAACCAGGTGAGTAACGAAATGCTGAGCAAAGCAATCAAGCTTCCCGGTATTTTTTTAGTAAAAATTGGAGTTATGTAAATGATCAAAAGCGTAGATAACACCAATGATACCGTCAGGTAATCAACACGAGCAAAAAGATAATTTAAATGAAGTAATATGTCAGGTATTGTTTTATAAGGAGAATCATAAACACCAAATAAATCAGGAAATTCTAATACAATAATGATGACTCCAATAGCACTCATAAAGCCACTCACTACTGTATAAGGCACGTAACGAATATTAGCCCCGAGTTTTAAAAGGCTAATGATCATCTGAATGACCCCAGCCAAGGCGAATATGACGGTTAATACAGGAAGTGCCGATTCAATATTTCCCGCAATATTTATCTCCCGAAGGGTGACTAAAGAAACGATTACAGTCAACGCACCCATTGGCCCGCTGATCTGTGCACTCGTGCTCCCAAAAATAGTAGCCATCAGTCCTAGTATTAGGGTAGTATAAATTCCTGCAGCGGGTCCAAGTCCAGTAATGGTGCCATAGGCGATGGCCAGAGGAAGTGATACTACACTGGCTGTAATTCCACCGATCAATTCACCTTTAAAATTCCTCATGGGGCTTCGCGTAGTCAGGAAATTAATTTTTGATCGTATAGCCGACTGTAAAGTAGATCATTCGGCCTTCGGCTCGCTGTCGTTGTATTTTAGAAACCGGTGAAGGAAGTTGATATTCCGTATTCTGTAGATTAAATACCGAGGCGCCTAAGTTCAATGAACGCCAAAACACTTTAACAAAACAATTGACAACGAAAGCAGCCTTAATTTCCTGCATTGTTTGTATCCCTTTAACTTCTTCCAGGTAGCCAGTGTCACTTAAAACAAAGTTTGATAGTATACTTGATGGACCAATCCATTGAATATTTGTACCGGCAGTTATTTTTTTAAACCCCTTCGTATATCCATAACCGTCCTCATCTACCCTGGATAGCAAGTCATTTCGTCCATTAAAAAAGAATGAACCATTGAGTCCAGCTTTCAAATAACTTTTAGGGTAAAGTAGCAAACTATCGCCTTGATAATACAAACTAGAATTCAGTACGCCCAGATAACTATATTTTCCTGCTTCCTTAAAGTCTTGTTGCTTCACGTATGAATAGTTTATGAACGTTGACAATGAAAAATTCTTTCTCTTGAGATTATACTTTAATTCGGCTTCAGCCCCACTTGTTCTTCGGGCTGTTGGCTCATTAATGTAGCTCTGGCCTGAACGGGCGATTCGATTATCTATTTTGTTGATGTATTTTGTAAAGTTGTAGGTAAGAGATGATGATCGGGTTTTCCGTCCCAGGTTTCCAAAGATCACGAATTCACCACTTTCCATTACTTGAGAAACGAGATTTGTATTTCCATTATATCCGAAAATTCCTCCTTTTCGATATAAAAATGGCGGAGGCAAAAAGGCAGAATTATAGACGAGTTTGAATTTATAGGTGAAGAAACTAGACGTGTCACGTGTAGGCACATAAACCATGGCAAATCGAGGTGAATACTGTTGCCCCCATTGAAATGTATCAAACGTAGAGTATTCGTTATGATAATTAAGGCGAACACCTGCAGTAGCAACCAGCTTATTTTTAATAAGATGAGTCTCCGACTGCATGTACGCTGCCGCGGAGTACTCTACCCGTTGGTCGCTGGGATTGACGCTGAAATAATCACCAAGTTTTGTTAGTTTCATATTCCCAATATTCACTGGATCCGCTTCATACACATTATACAACCACGTATTGGCAAATGCTTCAATACCAACCAGAAGATAATTATTTTCGGAAACCTTATCTTTTTTAAGACTGTTGGTTGAAAATTCAAGATTGACAGTACCTCGGTATTCGTCTCCTACCAACCTAACATTTTTCTCATTTCCTATAGAGGCCGTTGGAGAATGAAAATCCTTGTGAAAGTGATCCTCAGCCACCTTTAAAACCAGTGAATGACGATTTAGACGTTCATTATTGCTAAATAGATCATACTCGATTTTAATAAACTCTCTTTTGTCAAGCCTTCTTCTTAAGTTTTTCAGGCTATCTGTATTTAAGCTATACCATAAATTTTGTGAATTGGGCCGTGAATACATAAACGTGCTCGACTGCACGTTAGCCGTAATTTGAAATGACTTGTTATTGTAGTTAAGTAGTATATCATAACCAGGTCCATACTTATTAATATATTCTTTACCTGAATAGTCTGCTGCCCTTGGGTTTATTTTCGAAGTACTGTCGTACAGCACTAAATAATCTTTGGAGTCGGCATAATCAATTTCGCTTCCACCTGACTCATTTAGAGTGGCTGATACATAAACGCCTTCGGTATTACTGAATCGTTTTGCCCAATCAAAGTTTAAATTGTAGGAATTATATTTACTCGATAAATCTCTCCCACTATTACCATTTCCGCTAGTCATCGAGATGTTAGCTCCATTCTGCTGCGTACCGCCTTTAGTAATGATATTAACAACGCCACTAAACGCACTCCCACCAAATAGGGATGAGCCAGGCCCCAACACGATCTCAATCTGTTCTACGTAATTCAAACTTACCCAATCAGGTCCGTTGGTGTTGGTTAATAAATCGGTAAGTCTATGTCCATTAATAAGGAATAAAATATCTTGCAATGTGGTACCGGTCACGCCTCGTGTACCAAATACCCGTTCATTATTGTCTCCCACCTCTGCAAATCCAGGTGTCATACGAATCAGGTCCATAATATTTCTAG
Organism: Bacteroidota bacterium; assembly: GCA_947470895.1. Lineage (GTDB taxonomy): Bacteria > Bacteroidota > Bacteroidia > Cytophagales > Cyclobacteriaceae > ELB16-189. Next base: position 12,377 of record CANIVF010000051.1, on the reverse strand, counting down.
CACCCAATTGTTCAATCTCCTCTTTGTTATATACGGTAACCGATGCTGGAACTAAATCAATGTCTTGCGGATGTTTATTCACAAAAACAGATTTCATGTTTTTATTAATCAGAAATTTGTCAATAAACCCTTTTAATTGAGGTGTGATTTCAGAAAGATCCTTCGCGGAGAAATTTGTGCTGTAATCAAAATACGCAGAAAGATACTTGAGCGTGCTCTCCCTGTAATCTAGAGCAAAACTTAACTTGATTCCGAATTCTAAGATAACTGGCTTATGTCTTGCATTGACGGATTTATAATTTTCATTGAAGATCTTTTCAATAAGTTCATAACCCAAATAAAATTTATTTGTTTTATAAAAGTTACCAACTCGGCCCAGGTCAGAAACGATTGCGGAATCCAACTCTGATTTCGATTCAGAATTTTGAGCATAGGTGTTTCCCACGAACAGTGTCGATAGCAAACCCAGACTGATAATAAATAGGCAATTGAAAACCTTCATCGTTAAATTTTAATCAGGTATATATTTATAATATTTCGAATCGAAATCAGGAATAGACCAACTACCTTTTAATTCCCCCAGGCGTTTACCTAATAAACCAATATCGATGGACCAAATAGAAACACGACCACTGGCATTGCGATCAATATTTTCATCTCCATTACCGCGGCTTACTGTCAAGAACCAATTCGAGTTTGTGAAATGAATGTCCTGTATGGGTTGCAACTCCTTAAATACAATTGGCTTATAATCCTTCCTTGCCAGGTCTAACTGACTACTAATTTCTTTCAACTGCCATACATTAATAAGATTATCCATGCCACCGGAAACAAGGAGTTGCTTCTCTTCATCCCATGCCAGGCAATTAACAGCGGCAAAGTGTTCATTATTATCTTCGTATATCATTTTGTTATTGATATCATCATAGAATATGATATCACCGTCTCTGGTGCCCAGAGCCAACCAGTTTTTGCTATCGATTACTTGTAATGCTGTGACCGGAGATTTTAATATTCCCAGGTTTAGAATACGTCTTGAGAACTCAATTTTCTTATCATTTGTTTTGATATCAAATTCTAAGAGTTCTCCGTTTGCACCATTCATTACGATTTGATTTCTCCTGGCTGAGTAAGCAACGGCTGTTATCTGATTTCCAGCATTCACAGTAGATATAATGCCATTATTTTGATAATATTCGATTAATCCTGCACGATCAATGGTTATAATTTCATCAACCTTTACAGCGAATATGGCTATAATATTTTCCCTTTTCTTATTGATCCTTGAGCTGTCATTATTAGCCCTCACCAATCCCTCTACGGTGCCCGTATATAAATATTTACCCGATGCGGAATAACGTATGGATCTGATACCCGACATAAGACTTCCCGGAACTTTAACATCTTCCGTAACATTAACCTTGATGGAGCTACCCTTGTCTGGACCTGATAGATCGATACGCCATATTTTATTTTGATCGGTTCCAACTACAAAACGATTTATTTTTGTGTTAGGGTGCTGATCAATCACGGTGCCGTACCTGACTTTTGATAGTTGATTTTTGACAGGAGATTCAAGACTCTGGCACACGTTGGCCATGTCCGCAATTAATTTCTTTTCAGAGATGATATACTTCGCCTTAAGTTTTCGATATTCGTCAGGATGAAAATTTGAAGAATCAAACTTTTGATTTTTTGAAAGCTCCGTTAATGTTTGGTAGGCTATAGAAGCCAGATTAGCAGCAATTTTCTTTTCCTCCTCCAGATGGGTATCCAATAATTGATCTCCGCTCTCGGTCAGTTTATTTACACGTGCTAAAGTTTTAAGATACTCCGACTCTAGATTGGATGCTTCGATTGACCGTTGTGATTTTACCAGGTCGTTATTTAATACTCTGGCTCTTTCTTCAGCTACCTTCTGCTCCGCAAGTGATTTTTTGGCTCTACTTAACTGTATGCCCGCTTCTTCTTTAGCGTCTTTGGCTTCTTCTTGTTCTTGTTTACTTATTGCCTTGAATCGAAGAGCCTCTCTGGATGCTTTGTTGGCTTGAATTATTGCGCTGTCAGCATTAGCCTTTTCAATAACAGCTTTCCGGGTTTCTTCTATTGCTTTAGCCATGGCCTCCGCAGCAATATTCGTCTGAGTGATCGCTCTCTTTCCTGAAAAGAAACCTAATAAGCCTAAAGTAATGGTTGTAACCAACCCTATAATAAATATTTTTTTGTAGCGCTCCGCTTTGGCACTTCTTGATCTTTCTTCGTCTTGTAATATGATTACGCCACGGTCATATAAGCGCTTGCTATTGAGCAAGAATTCCTCTGCCAATTCAAAGCCTACCTCATAATGAGATCGGTAGCGTTTTGCCCATCCGGCATTAGGTTTACTTGTCTCATACCAATGCCATAGTGTTTTAAGTTTTTCTCCTTCGTATAAAGGTTGTTTGGTAGCCACATCTTTAAGGATATCAATATAGATGTTAGCATTGTCTCGCTCATCATTAATCCATTGTTGCAATCGCGGCCATGCTTCAAGAAGAGTATCTTGAGTAATAGAAATTTCCGAATGCATCGATACTTTATTTTCAGACCGATCTAGTACCGTAGCTAACTGAAGAAGTTTACCATCAGTATCATCGGAAGAGAACACGCGAATAGCACCACACGACTTGTCGCTGAAGTACTTAACCACTTCAATAATATCTTCATGTTGCCTGTTTGTCAGGTTTGAGATTTCATGCACCGTGCGCGGAATAGATATCGCCTTCGCATCCACCATTCCTGTCATCGATTGAAATACCAATCGGCACGTCTCTTTCTGCTGCTCAGAAAAAACTTTAAAGATCTGCTCTAGCTGATCATGAATGGATTGATCCAGCCCGCCAATTTTTTCAAGATAAGACAAGTCTAATGACTTGGGTTCAATTTGCCTCATCAGCGATTGGAATTCCTGGCGCATGATCGCATACTCCTTATCAAAATCATAAAAATGCTCAGCGGCATCAAGGTCTAATACAAATTGACCACAGGTTGAATGTTGATTTAAATGAGGGAGATTATCATTTTGTCTTAAGAGGCTTTTTAATGTTTGACTAGTTGATAGTATTTCAATTAAATGAGGATAGCGGGAGAATCGCATTTCAACTTCAGCGATTAGATTAGCCACCTTTTGCTGGTTCAATTGATCAACACATCGCCTCATAGCATGTTGAAACTTGGCCAACACCAATGGATTAGTGCGATAAAACTCATCAATACGTTTAAGAAAATCAGGTTCAAAAGAAAATTCTCTCCCATCCGAAATATTTCTAAAAACAGAGCGAATATCCTTACGCTCTACAGTACTGAGTAAGAACTGATTTTTATTGATCAATTCAGCAAGGCTTGGAAATGTGGCAAAAAGGCCGATGCGATCCGTTCGTAACGTAGAGACAATTTTAATGGGATATGCCGATTGGTTAATTACCTCAACCAATCTACTGACAAATAATTTGAAATCACTTTGAATCGTGCTGTTAAAATCATGACTGTGTTGTACAACAACATCACCCAACTGATCAATAAAAAAAACGATATTGGCATTCTCCGATAGTCCATACTTCTCTACAATATCGATAATTCCAAATTTACTTTTCCTGAGAATTGTTTCAAATTCGAAGGCCAAATTAGGTTCAACCTTTTCTCCCTTCTTGATGTTACTCTTATTCAAGCTGACCATTGCATTGGCCAAGGCCACCAGCGGATCCCTTCCTGGACGAAACTGTACCGCTTTCCAATTTTTATTTCCATTAGAAATAAAGCCGGATTTAAGTTCAGGTAATATTTGGCTATGAATAAAAGAAGTCTTGCCCACTCCGCTATTGCCTACGACTACAACAAAGTTACTTTCACTAAGATTTTTGAGCAAACTATTTTTTTGCCATTCAATGCCCGGATAAATCATTGCATCCTGCTCATGATATTCATAAAGGCCAGGAAAAGGATTACTTGTATTTAAGATCAGGCTCACGATTCTTTACTTTTTTTAATGGTTTAATTAACTGACTTTCTTAAGAAGAATGTCTAAAAGATTATGAGATAATTTTCCAAGACTATTACGGTTATCCATGGTCTGGTTAGGCAACTCTTTAAGATATTCAAAATAAGATTCCTCAAAGGCACTCATCTCGGCATAATTCAATCCGATGACATTAATTTTCAAGTATGCCGGTGCGCATTTGAAAATAGTTTGGTTAAATAATTGTAAAAACTCCTGATTACTAAATCGCGCAGTCCAGTCGGGATAGATGATACTTAGTTGCGAATTATATTCGTCAGCACTTCGGCCATTCATTCTTCTGAATTGTATAATGGATTTGTCATCTTTGAGGTTTTCGAAATACGTAATTGACTTTCTTATAAACTCCTCCGCCTTTTCTCGGTTGCTAAAGTTTTCCTTAGATCTGGCCTTTTCGATATTCCTGGTATCTAACAAATATACTGCGAAATGATCATCAGCCTCCGTCTTGATTATGTACTTCATTGAGTACATACCTGTAATCAGTAAATCTTTGGCGTCTTCCTCTTGCGTACTCAAGTCAGCCATCTCCAGACTTTGAATGAAAATCTGTCTTCTGTCATTCAATAGAATGAAATGAAACTTTCTATCGTTATCCAGCTCAATTAATTTACTGAAATTTTCAACTTGTTTCTGATCGTTGAAGTAGTTAATGCATTGATCAATAAAGTTTTTAGCACCCATCTCTGTCATAAAAGTATCCGGTGCTTTGGCCAATTCTTTTCCAATCTGATTTTTAACTACGACAACAAATTCTTTATTTAAATTTTGAAGTAATCTGTAATTAGTGGAATAGCAAGCCAGCAATAACATGTCAGTTGCATTTTTTAACTGAATATCTGGAGCCTTGGCTTCCTTACTTTTAAACAACACAGATCCTGCTTTACCTTTGATAAAATAGTGACACTCTATTCCTTCCTTGGGTCTTAACAGGATATGCTCAATAATATGAAAGCCCTCAAATTTTGCGTTTAGAAGTTTGAGGAATTGGATCAATGATTCAATTTTTTTAACGGCTTCACTCTTGGTACCCAATCCAAACAATCGAATACGGTTATCTTGTTTTGTTGCCTTGAAATAGACGACAAACTGATTCTCTTCCGAAGTAATTGAATAGTTCCGCTTGGTAAGGCCATACTTAAATAAGTGTCGATAGTAGTTAGAGCCGTTTACTAAAAAGGTAATTTTATCACTCGCTTGTGAAGTTTTGATAAACGATTTGCCATCGGCCTGATCGACTTTAAGTATTTCTTTACCACTTAATCGCTTAGCGACCAATTTACCCTTAAGTTCAGCCGATGTAAGTCGTTCCAGGCCAAGGTGCTCGATGTTAAGTAAGTAGGATATCTTTCTTTTTAATGGAATGATGTTTTTAGCTGAAAGAGAATTGTCGGAATAATCAAAGCCTCGCGCCCTGTGTCGATTAAGATTGACTATTTCTTTTAAGAAGGATGACTTCAGTGATAATAATTTCCTATTGATGTTGTCTTCATTTTCACCCTCCAGTAACGTACTGAATTTTATTTGAAAGTCATTGGTAAACTGTTCGCCAAAACGCGCAAGGTAATGCGTCAGCATTCTATTTTTTCGTTCAATAGCTGAATCATGATGCATCATGAGTTTGTCGAAATCACCTGATTTAAACTCAACCGAATGCTCAGTCTCCATCCATTCATCGATCATCCATTGCTGGATTTCATTAACCTTCATGGCGATTTGGCCAGGTGATATCCCTTCCCCTTCTATATGTTCAGTTTGATCTTTATCTTTTTCAAGATCAGCCATCATCTTTTTGTATTCCTGGATCTCGAGAATGATAGCCCTATTCTTAAATTTTCCAGTTCGCTTTATTGCTTGATCCGACAAATCTAAAAGTCTGTTAAATTCTTCTGATACCTCTGATCTTACAAGTAATTCCTTTTCTATTAGTTCATCCTTTAGCGATTCAATTTCTTGGATTTCCTGATGAGTAAGGTTCATATCATACTGCTCCAGAATCGACAGCCGGCTAAGTAATTCTTGCCGGGTTCGTAATTTTCGTTTTATTAACTCAGTCGCACCTGCTGTGTTTGGAGCAAGTGACTGTGAGTAATACGTTTTAATATTCTCCCCGTCAAGTTCATGAATGGTTAGGATCTCAGCAATCTTAGTTAGTTGCGCTAAATGATTCGCCATAATCTGATCGAACAAAATCAGATACGCTTTTAACTGATCCGACTGCGCCCTTCGTTCCTTCCCTTCTTCATTAGCAGGAGTATAATCGCCTACACCATATATACCCGGGAAGGTTTTTTGTACTGACTCATAACTCAGCAACTCATTGGTTCTATATATTCCGGTTTTTTGTTTTTTTGGCTCAGTTTTAATCGGGTAGCTGCGATATGTTTTAGCTTCTTTTAATTCAAGCGCATAAATGACGCCTTCTTCAGTGTAACTACTAAGCGCACCTCCTTTAAAGAGCGAAAGAGCAAAACCTTCAAAGAGAGAATCAGTGAAATGATCTCCTAAAAAACCCAGTGTTAGATATTTATCACTGGTAACTTCAACGATATCTCCATAAAGTGGCAACCCGTCCACCGATATACTCAAGTTGCGCAAATCCCTTACCCCTTTTACTTCTAATATATAATTGGCAATTTTAGAAACATAAAACTCTTGTTCCTTCGGTCGTAGGTACTTCTTCAGAATAAATCCATGTTCAAAAGATGGCGTGTCAAAAATATCCTCCAATGCCATTCCACCATCCTTCAATTCCTCCAACGAATGAAATTTTACCCTTGGATTGAAGTAATCTTCTACCACAAATAACACCTCAGCCAACACATCCTCAGCATTAGCATTAGCGCGGATATCAATATCTGCTGAGATACTTACCCGAATGGGTTGTAAAAATCTTACTTCATTAAAGTCTTCGCAAAGATTTCGATTTGAAACAGCAAACGCTTGAATATCAGTTTGCAGCTGAGGATATTCATCTTTGAGTAAATCATTTTTGGGTAATATCGATATATTGTAAAGCCCCTGAATACCGTCTCGGTGATCGGCTACCTTATCAACCCAACAATTTGAAATCTTATTTGGAAATTTATCCAGAATTAAAATCCGGTAGTCATCGAGGGTGATCGGTCCGGTTGGAAATATCTGTTCAGGAGCAAAAAGAGCATGACTCGCTACTATCTTTTCCCGATCTCCTTCATGGAAAAGTATAGTCTCGATATCTAAGTTCGTACGGTAAGCGATATCGGTAAGTGCAAAACAGAATTGCTCAAGAATAGTGATACCAGGATCATGAACATTATAATCAGTCCACTTGTCTCCTGAAATTTGCTGAGTAAGCGAAATAGCCTTCTTTCGCAGGAAATCATAGTCCATACTCGATGGTAACTTCTTTCCCCTTTCTAAACTTGGCGACTCCTCTTTCATTAACTATTTTTTAAAAAACTAAACTCCACACATCATCCCAACTTATCATCCCAAAGCGAAGTGATATGATACTTAATTTGGACTACCTTATTTTCAAGATCTGTTCCATAATGATCACTGGTACTCATTTCCAGTCTGTATTTCCCGCCTTCAGCATGTCGCCATCTAAACCGCAAGCGATGCCAGAACATACCATAGTGAGATTGAGTAACTCGAATCGTATTAGAACGGCTATCAAATGCACTCACTGCAATAGCGTGAGCGATCGCGTACTTGCCTCTCTTTTTGATTCCAGCCACTTTCGCCACGATCTCAAAGGCGTGGCAACCGGTTAGATCATTGATAATGATATGCCATTCCGAATCAGCAGCAATTTCTGATTGCGCCTGAAATGTGCCTATTCGATTGCTCATACCCACTGACCCATAAACATCCAATTGATGCTTGGGTGCCAGCGTACCAATACCCACATTGCCACCACGCTGTAAGAACAATCGGCTACCTCCCTTTTCTTCCGATATGCTCAATCCCTTAGCTGTTTCATTCGGATTGAGTGAGATATCCCAAAGCGAATTCTTATTTTTAATGTCGTCATAGAAACTGATTAATTTTTTCGAATCTCCTAACGGAGATAATTTTAATCCGTTCTCTATACTTTTTGTAAAGCCATCATCAATTTTATTGATCGAAGAATCAATGAGATTGGAGAAATGCTCTTCAGTGGGCACCCGTCCCTTTTGAAAAAATCCTTTTAGGGAGGATCGGTTAAATATTCCCATAATTTTTGCGTGCGTCTTTTAAATCATTAAATGAGATGATGTTCCCCGTCATAGATCAATTTCTATTGAATAGTAAGTATCTTTTTCTAAATCAAATACTGGAAAATCAATATCCACGTTATCTTCCTCAGCAATAACAAAATTTGTCCCAATCTTCATCGTTTCAATTCGCGTGTGTTCAGGCGCTTCACTAATTGATTTATCGACTAATAAAAAATCCTGATCTGGATCGCTCACCAATACACTCCATGGGGTGCTGCTGGAAATGCTCGTGCTTCCAAAAGCATTAGCAGAATCTGATAAACTATATCGGCCATCGCGATAATGAAGAACTACAACGGATAATTTTGTTACAAACTTTACATAACTCATCGACTCTATAAACGACAGCACATCATCTTTCTCAATAACTCCTCCAAAGTTCATCTCCCTCTGCTGTTCACCAAACCAAGGACAGATAAATTTCCTTATATCATTCTTAAGCAACTCCACAAATTCACCAGAGTTTTTATCATTTTGCAATCTCACTTTGCAGGTTATGCGCACCCGCTCAAAAGCAGGGTTAATCACTTCCACGTCCGCAAAAGGTGAAGAGAGTCCACGCAAGTAGTCTTCAATCTCTTCGAGTTGATCATAACTTACTTTAGGTTCATAGAATTTTTGCGTCTGATTTAACTTGGGAACAACGACTATTTTTACATATCCTACGTTTACATAGGTAGGATTTGAAAAATGACTTAAGCACTTCACCTGGAATAAATTAGGAAATCGATCTAAGATTATTTTTTCATAATCTTCTGGTGTAACAACCCGATTCTTATGTTTCAGGCGTTCTGCAACACGGGTATGATAACTCGCAACCGATTCATGCGAGCGTCCCTCAAATGATGAAAATGGCTGATGAACACTACTGATTTCTGGTAATGTCTTTACCAATGACGATATTTTTTTTGCTGGAATGTGAGCTTCCCATTGAGCACCGGGCTTATGCTGATGCCATGTGGCCCTAACAGAATTGGCTTTAATAAACGAGATTTTAGAAAAAAGCTGGGTATCCTTATCGGAGCTTACAGAAATCCAGAATTTGCCAGATGGCATGATATCATGCTGATCATTGATTACAGCAGGTAAAGACAATTGAACGATCCCGGATGTTGTGAAATTATTCGTATTGTCAAAAATGAGTTCATTTTTTTCAAATGGACGCCATTCATTTCCAACCAAATATCTCCACTTCGTGGTAGGTATTTTAGCTTCAACGAATTCGTTTTTTATGTTATTTTCTAACTCAAATAATATCGAGAGTTGCGCTGGGGCATGGATATGTTCAATTCCAATAATGAGGTACCCCTCATCATCAAATTGGGCAACCAGATGATTGTCCGTGGGAAGCCCATCCCTGAAAATAACCTGCTTACCAAATGGATGAATGTGGAAGATCAAATCTTTAGCTTCCTTATTATTCCGGGCTACATGAGCCGGATTCATCGTTAGGGTAGTCGTTGCAGAATAACCAAATGAAATGGATCTGATCTGAGGCGCAAAGGGTTCATTAGGCAAATCAACCTTTTTTTCTTTGGAGGAAAGTATGCCCGATGAGGATTTGGAATTCTCAATAACTGCCTCTGCAAATAATTTAGAATAATCAGAAAAGCCAAATCCCATTCGTGGACCTGTGATTTCAAATTTTATAAAGCCAGAGCGTGTTTTATTGTTATAATCAGTTAGGTCTACTTGCAGAAAGTTTGGTTTAATTTCTAATTTTTCCAAATCAATACTGCTCACTTGAAGGTGCTCACTGATTGCATTTTTTACATCATCATGTTCAAATAGAGAAATTTGCTGAACGTTACCTTCGCTGGCTGGTCGGAATTTAAATTCCGTTAAGGCAGTAATACCAACGGTAAAGGAATCTGATTTTATTTCTTGCTTATAGTCTTTATAATAAGCCTCTAAACCACCCTCCACTCTTGGAAGGTTATGCCAATGAATATCAATGAATAATTCTTCAATATTCTTTCTAACCACCTCTTCATTGCCAAGAAGAAAATAGGAGCCAACCGTTGGTGTTCCTCCAAAAGGATAGAAAGGTTTATTATTATCCAATTTCCCCAAATCATTAAAGAGTTGCAAATCTCTTGCCTCACGAACATGAACATCGATTCTGCATTCTTCAATAGTAAGATCCTTGATGTATGAATAAGCGTACATGGCACTCTCCGAGGACAATACAAACTCCAATATAGGCCATGCTGTAGAAAACCCTGTACCGTGAATTTCCTCCTGATAGCCAATAATGGCCGGATCAGAAATATTCAGCGATAGGTTAATTTGAAATTCACCTTCCGACCAGGATTTTGGAGGAAGTATTGCATATTGTGAAGTAATGAACCATCCGGTTTCAGCGGTAATCCTTACTTTAAAGACATCATTAACGATTTTATAAAAAGCGATATCGGCAGAGACATTTTCCTGTAGACTGATCTCTTCAATAAAGGAAATCAGAGAAGTCAGCGACTTCATATTCAACTTGTAATGAATACTAATTTCCCTTTCACCTTCCTTTAGAAGTAAAATAGCCGATGAAATAGCAAACCCAATCTGGGCCTGTTGCATTTCGCGGTACATAAAACTAATGTCGGACTGGTCTTTACCCAAGGTGTCAAATGGCGCGGGGTTATTGGTATTATCCAGCGGTCTCCCTTCGCTGTCCATAAGCACTTGGCGAGCATAAATATCCGATACAGCCTGGTACGTTTTACTGATTCCAATCAATGGGTTTTTAGCTACATGGATCACCTTTAGATCGGTAATTTTACCATGGTTTACTTCAATGTCATGGTCGGTAGCATAGTTGTATTCTACACCATCTTCATCAGTGCCCGCAGCCAATAAGGTGCCCGAAGGAATATACGTTTTTACAATATGATCACTGGGTTCAAAACAAATATGAACATGATCAGGTTGAGATGGATTTAATGATTGATGTAAAACCGCACCGTAATAATAATCAAGATGTCGATGCATGATTCTGTTCAAATCCTCCTGAACATGCTCAAATAATTTTAAAAAAGATAAAACCAATGAACTATGTGGCGAATGATACGGAAACTCCTCCAGTACCTGATTCAATAGTTGAGGGGAGATATTCTTTAGATAAGCAATAACACTTAAAACGCTTTTATGAATAACGGATATATCCATAACTAATCGCTTGAAGGAAATCGGATTATCCTTTTGCAGTGTGCTTAGAGGTTCAAACGCGCTACTATCCCATAAGTGATCAAAGTGCTCGAAGTGAAAGTCGATTTCACTTTCGGTTAAATAAAAGTGCTTAGCGACTTCTATCTTTAATTTGAAACTACGCAGTTGAGTCTTTAACTTTTGCGTGATGGCACTCTGCAAATGTTCAACTAATTTATTTTCATCGATATGGATTAAATCGTGCCTGGAGAATTTATGCCAGACGTCTATGATTTTAAATAGCTCAAAGGTGTAGTTTGCCATCTGATGGAGTATTACCTTTTTTTCACGATCATCCAACTCCTCGTCAATCCGATGGGTTACAATTTTGAATCGTTCTTTCAGGTATTCTACATCGGTTACCGAAATCTGAGCCAATACAAAGGCAATGTTGGTTTCGAAGAAAGGCTGCCAATTACCATCTTCTTTATTTTCTAGGTTTTTATAAACTAAATTTTTAGAAAAATCCAGTATGAAGACGATAAGATCACTTAATTTTTTTTCGTCAATTCCAAAATAATCAGGATCAAGAGCCGGGATACTTCTAGTGAGAAGACTCGTACCTTGATGCTGAAAAATATAGTTACTGGCTCCGTTCATTTCTTACTGGTTCGCATTTATTTGTCAGGTATATTAGTTCCTTCTTTAAAGTAAAAAGGAAACACAATATTGTTTCTCACGTTTACAATACGGATGGTATAATCCAGATTAATATTGAGTTTACCATCATATAAATCTTGGGTGGTAATGGTCACGTTGTTTAATGTTATTCTGGGTTCGAATTCGATAATGGCCTGCTTTATTTTATCACTTAAAATGGTGATGGTCACACTATCAACAGAGTCAAATATGGAGTCTGACACCCCCGATCCAAATTC
>CANIVF010000050.1 GCA_947470895.1 Bacteroidota bacterium | reverse complement strand
CTCAAGCTTGCCCGGGATGACGGGGTTGGGAGAAGTCGCCTTCCTAGGAGAATATCGAATACGATTTGTGCAGGCGATGACGGGATCCCGGGTCGCGCCTGGCTTCGGTATTTCATTCGTTAAAAAATGATTATGCTCGGGTTCTTGTTGATATGCTCAAGCTTGCCCGGGATGACGGGGTTGGGGGATAGCGTTTTTTCAGTGAACGGTTTCAGAGGATTGTGTTTTTTCAATGCTTTCAGGTCAGGCGACCTGAAAGAACTTGGGGGTTGCTAGTCGCTGGTTACTGGTTGCCAGTTACCGGTTGCCGGGGGTTGTGAGTTGGGTGATGAGGTGTTGCATGCGTTGGTGGCTGTGCTGCCAGTTGAAGCGGGTGTTGAAGATGGAGAGGCTGGCGGTTCCTAATTGGATGCGAAGTGTGGGGTTGGTGGCCAGGGTGGCCATGTGCTGTGCCATGGCATCGGGGTCGTTTACAGGAAACAGGAGTGCGTTGTCGCCTTCGATGACGACTTCTTTGTTGTTGGGGATGTCGGTACAGATGATGGGCAAAGCGGCTGCTTCGGCTTCGATCAATACGCCTGGAAGGCCTTCGAAGCGGGTGGGGAAAACGAAGATATCGGACATGGCCAACAGGGGCATGATGGCGGTGCGATGGCCCAGCCATTTCATTCTGGATTCCAACTTGTGTTGCCTCGCCAGCTCCTGAATCTCGCGGGTAGCGTTTCCTTCGCGGCCCACGCACACGCATGTCCATGGTATGGAACCTGATACTTTTGAAAGCGCCTTCACTAATACGTCATAGCCTTTCTGAAATTCCTGACGGGCTACGATGATCATCACCACTTCGTTTTCTTTGATCTTCAGTGAAGCTCGCCATTGTTTTCTTGATTCGAGGTCTCCCCTATAGGTGTTCGCGGCCCTGCCCCGCTCTACCACAGTGATCCTATGTGGCTTGATGCCTAGTTTGGATTGGTAGTGCAATGAAACGGAATGGCTGGTGGCGTGAAAATGATCTACACCTATTCGTTGTGTGAACTTGTCCAGGAGGCGGTATGCATTCAGTTTTATCCAGGTAACATGGGGGTCTTTCAGGCGGTGGTGGGAATACATTTCATTGACGAGACTCTCCAGGTGAATGAAGTTTTTGAAGATCACACGGGATGCCCGTCCGAGCATGTTGGCATCGAAGAGGACGGAATGTACGAGATCGGGCTTTACCTTCCGAATGATTCGACTCAGGCTTTTTACGTTTTGTAGGAATGATTTTCCGTATAAATAATGTACCTGACCAGACAGACCAAAATCAGCGGGATCCAAGGAAGGGGTGGTTTCTTTCAGGCAGACCACCTGCACATCTACCCCACGGCTGGCCAACAATTGATAAAGCGTGAGGGTAGAAAACTCTGCCCCACCCGTATTCAATGAATTCATTAACACCATGATCCGCATGGGTGCAAATTAACCGCAAAGGTGTGAAGGCGCAAAGACACTTACATCTGGTTTTCTAATTTACTCTCAGCTCACTAAGCCATAGGATCAACCACTGATAAAAATTGTACTGTCCTTTGATCTTTTTATAATCAAGGCTTTTCAATCATTTTTTTATCTTGCCCACTTATTTCAATTGGCATGCTCTTCAATTCCATCGAATTCGCTCTCTTCCTACCCATTGTATTTTTCTTGTATTGGTATGTCGCGAATAAGAACCTGAAACTTCAAAACCTGCTCATTGTCGTTTCCAGCTTTTTCTTTTATGGCTGGTGGGACTGGCGTTTTCTAGGTTTGCTTGTGTTCAGTTCTTTGGTGGACTATAGCGTAGGCATTGCCCTGTTACACCAGGAGGATCAGAAGAAACGAAGACTATTTCTCACCCTCAGCATTCTGGTGAATCTGGGCATGCTTGCCTTCTTCAAGTATTTCAATTTTTTTGTGGACAGTTTCACCAATGCATTTTCCTTTTTAGGCCATCCCATTGATGCCCGTACGTTGAACATTGTGCTGCCCGTGGGCATTAGTTTTTATACGTTTCAAACGCTCAGCTACGGCATTGATGTGTATAGAAGGAAACTGGAACCCACGCGAGACCTTGTTGCTTTCCTTGCCTTTGTCAGTTTCTTTCCACAGCTGGTTGCAGGCCCCATTGAACGGGCCACCAATCTACTCCCTCAATTTTATGTGAAAAGAAAATTTGATTACGCAAAAGCCGTGGATGGCCTGAGGCAAATCTTGTGGGGCTTGTTTAAGAAGATGGTCATTGCCGACAACTGTGCGGAATATGTTACCAAGGTTTTTGATGACTACTCCATGTTAAATGGAAGCACCCTTTTTGTTGGAATTTTCTTATTTGCCATCCAGATCTATTGCGACTTCTCCGGCTACTCCGACATGGCCATTGGCACGGCACGCTTGTTTGGTTTTAGCCTGATGCGCAATTTCGCTTTCCCTTACTTCTCGCGCGACATTGCCGAGTTCTGGAGACGCTGGCACATTTCCCTCTCCACCTGGTTCCGAGACTATATCTATATCCCGTTAGGAGGCAGCCATGGCAGCCGGTTCATGATTGTGCGCAATACCATTCTTGTTTTTGTGATCAGTGGTTTCTGGCATGGTGCCAACTGGACCTTCATTATCTGGGGGTTGTTGAACGCTCTCTATTTTCTTCCTTTGTTGCTGACTAAGAATAATCGCTCTCATTTAAATACTGTAGCCGAAGGAAGACTCCTTCCTACTATCAAAGAGTTTATGCAGATGACATTCACCTTCCTGCTTACGCTCATCGCGTGGGTTTTCTTTAGGGCGAATACCGTAACCACAGCATTTGCTTACCTCCGTAACATGTTCAGTGCATCCTTATTTGCCGTGCCCGAACTGATCCCGTGGCGAACCTTCATTGCCGTATTTTTTTTCCTGGGCGCGGAGTGGTTGCAACGCGAAAAAATGCATGCACTTGAATTCTCCCACATGAAGCTATCACCCGTGATGCGATGGGGTGCATATACCGCCATCGTCTTTATCATATTGATATTTGGAGGCAAAGAGCAAGAATTTATTTACTTTCAGTTTTAATTATGAAAAAGTTTATCAAAAGATCGCTGGGTTTTATTTTGCTTATTTTAATGCTTGGTATAACACTAAACTTTTTTTTACGGGAAAGCAAATACTGGGGTAACCGCGAATACAACTGGAAGATCAAGCAATATAAAAAAGGCAACTATAACGCTGTACTCTTTGGTACGAGCCGTATTTATAGGGGCATCAACCCGTTGATGCTCGACAGCTTGATCAATCAGGATAGCATAGGACAAGGGATTAAATCCTTTAATCTGGCTACACATGCCAGCTGGTTTAATGAGACGTTCTATCTATACGATCAATTTCTTAACGACACATCACTCTCGGCTGGCGTTAAAACGGTATTCATGGAGTACCAGAATATCATGTCCATCAATCCTAAGAAGCTGGTGGATGAGAAGATCATCTACTATCAGAATTTAGATCATTACCGGTTCATCTTGAAGTTTAACTTTTACGAAGTGCTCAGGCAACCAAAAAAGATCTTTACGTCTGCCTACTCCATCAATGCGTTTTCATTCGTCTCGTTTATCAACCTGACCAATCTGAAGCGGATCAGTACCAAACTTTATGAGAAAGATCCACCGGAACACGAAAGCATTAACGAACGAGGCTACCTTGGGTTTGATGAAACGATAAAATCTCAAGGCACGACCATGGCGGGTATCCGAAGCTTTACGGATAACATTCATGTTTACCTGCACCAGGATGGGCACAACTACAACCCGGTGTACTATGATAAAGTAATGGAGCTTATTGAAAAATCAAAGCAGCAGGGTATTAAGCTGATCTTCGTTTTGCCACCGGTGCGGTTAACCGATGGAATGATGGCGGTATACAACACCTTGCCAAAAGAAAATAAAATTGAATTGTGTAATCCCCGCAAGTATCCCGTACTCTATGAACCAGAAAACTGGATTGATCCCATTCATTTGAATAAAAAAGGATCAGTTTACCTAACTCACTATTTGTTTCAAGAATTTAAAAATCTACAAACAAAAATATAAAAGGTACCCGTTTACATAAACTAGGAAAACAGTTAAAAACATCAATTGACTTTTAACACATCTATAAATGTCTTATGTATAAATAAAGCGTTTCCAAAATGGCTATCCCAAAAGGAATGACGTAAATCAATACTGAATAATCCTAAAAAAATAAAATCAAGACGTTCAAGGTGTTCAACCATTTCACAAATATTTACATGTTTATGATTCTTTTTTGATAGGCCAACCTCTGTGTAAATCATTTTAATTCTTTTACTTGCAATGGCTTTATTTGCTCCTAATAAAACCTTTAAGTCATAACCCTCTGTATCAATTTTGAGTAAATCAATAGCTTCTATTTCTGGATGAGTAGCGAGAAATCCGTCAATCGTTTCGACTGTTATTAATTCATGAGATGTAGTTTCTAATGATTCGTTCGCAATTAAAGTATTAGCTACGGATTTAGAAACCGGCAACACAGGAACTGAAATATTCACATTACAATCACCCAATCCTATCTGAAAAAGTTTAATTTTTGTGATATTCCTTGTATTTGCATGAAGTTCATAAAATGTAGTTGAAAATGGTTCAAAACAGTAAATGCTTGAAGTAGGGAAGTATCTGTGAAAATAAATTGCGGTTTGACCAATATTTGCTCCCACATCAAAAACAGTTTTGAATGTGCAGTTTGTTCGGTATTTAAGAAAGTACTGTAAATGAGTACCAACTGGCAATTTCTTGACATTATAAAAATATAGCCCTGATAATTTAACTATCTTTTGTTTAATGAATTGAGAGATATTCTTTCTTAGGCCATCTTTTCTCATGTGTATAATTCTTTACCTATATTATTGAAAAGCTAAAACGTCTAAAACAATATTAAATAATAAAAGAGAAGTCACTTTCTGTATCTCAACGTTTCAGGATCCAAAGTTTTCCCCTTCTTTCCAGTGACTCCATGCCACAATCCAACTGTTCTTAACCATAATCTTTGAAATCGATCACGGGGTATAAAACTGGCTAAAAATCTTTTTCCCTGAAGCAGGATAAAATCAAGTAAGTGAAATAAAGTAAAATGTTCTTTCAGAAAGAAAACATGATTTCTGCTTTGATAGTAACCCCGCCATAATGTAGATCGGGTAAAACCACCACCACCACCAGCGTGAAGAATCTCGTGAAATGTATTGTGCGCAATACCTATTTTAAAGCCCTTTTTACGAAGGCGATAGCAATACTCGTAATCGTCAACCATCATAAACCAATCGGTGACAGGTAACCCAGTCTTAATAATAGCTTCATACCGTAAAATTGCACCATCCAATAAGCAAAAATCAGCTGGTTTAATTTCACCCTTGCCTGGATTTACGGAAACCCTACGCCCTAATTTTACCAATGAGCCAATCGGAGAGATTACGTCATATCCCGATGTTGTGATCGCATTTAGCAGAATTTTGGCAAGCGCCTCTGATGGAACACTATCGTCTTCCAAAAACAAGACATAGTCGGTTGGATTATTTAATGATTCCAATTTTTGCAATGCGATGGCTATTCCTGCACCGTGCCCAACATTTGTAGAGGATGAGATCACACATACCCCTTTTTTTTCACCCCATGATGCTAGAAATTCACCTGTACCGTCATTACTATTATTGTCTACAATTATCATGGAGGAAAAATCCCAACCATATTCCGAAATAGCAAAAAGCAACTTCTTCAAAAAAGAAACACGATTGTAGGTCACCAGTACTATTGAATATGTTTTAGATGATATTTTCGATTGAATCATAATAAGTACTTTGTATCATGTCCTATTTTTAAACTTTGAACCATAGCGTAAACTTGCCTTCACCTATTTATGGTTATCAAATCCTTTCAATGTCATATTTAGATCGAGGTGGTTCAATAATCCCCAACCTATTTGAAACTCCATGAACCAGACCTCTTAATGGAAGAAACTTAAGTTCCTTTCTTAAAAACAACCCTGCTATAGTTTTTATGGTTAATAATAAAAGTGGCGCAACTAATCTTTGCTCGTACAAATAAATGTACGCTAAAGATCTTACTGAGTAATAGTCCCGCCAAGAAGGGTTTCTTTTTAACTTCACCTGACCCATTCTACTAAAATTTACTCTCAATTTTAAAAATAACTTACAAGGAACCAACATTTTATAACCCTTTGCCTTTACTTTTAGCGAAAAGCTTAGGTCTTCAAAACCAAAAAACAGACGCTTCTCTGGCAAGCAACCTTGCTTGATCACTTCACTTTTAATAATCATCAACTGGTTGCCACCGACAAAATCAACATCGAGGTATTGATTCATTTTTAAACTCGAATCATCAAATCTAATCAAGGCACCGGTTACCTTGTTAAATTGAGCTCCTACCTGGCCGACTACTCCCACATTCTCATAAGCATCAAAAGCAGCAAGAAGAATTTCATTTGTATCATTAAAAATAGGAGGGTCGTCATCATCACACCATTGAATATAATCGTATCCTTGATCTGTTAATAATTTTAAACCAAGATAAACGCCCCCAGCTGGGCCAGCGTTGTATCCCACACGATAATATTCAATATTTGACGCATTAAGTCCATGAATCATTGAAGCTGTAAAATCACTTTCACTATTATCAACGACTAGCAATTTCTCTGGCGCAATTGACTGTTTAAATATTTTTTCAATTGTGTCACATAAAATAGATGGCCTTTCGAAAGTAACCACAAAAGCTACAAATCCCTTTTTCATCATATCAAAACAGTTCGAGCTTATTTTTAATTTGTTTCCAATCTGAATTAATCAACTTTGTTGATTCATCTTGCATTTCCTTTTTCAGAAACCAAGACATTGGGCAAACTATGTGGCGATCGTTACGAAAACTCAAATATCCGCCCCACCAGCTAAACGTACTATTGGACAAAATCAAAGATTGAAATTTACTTAACAAATACAGCTCCTCAATATCCGTATACTTATCATTATCATTCGAATAGATGGTCCATGAAAAGGCAGGAGGAAAATTCTTTAGCACCCAGCTCTTATCGTTAGTGAATATGATAAATTGAGGACTACGAACTTTTGAGGAAAGATACTGCATTGCCTGAGTATAATATTCTAAGGCACAAGCTCCGAATGACTTATTGGTTAGAAAGTCTCCACGTCTCACATGAATCCCTACCATGCGATCATTCATCCTTGATAACAATTCCATGCATTTCTCTGACAACCTAAAGGAGGGTGCTATCTGGACAACGAGGTCGTTAAAGTGGGCTGAAAATAAATCAGGGTTTTGCCAATATCCTTTCAAGTAAAAATCATTTTTGCTTAAAAAAACTGACCTCATCGAAGCATTATCGTATTCTTCTTCTCGAATGGTGGTGATATCTGGGTTATTTTGAATTTGATCAGCTTCGGTTCTAGAGGCCAATCTAATTTTATTCTGGATAAAGAATGGCAATCTAAATGACCGCACCTCTTTGCCCAGTATTTTCTTTAGAACAAATTTCCAATACTTATCAAAATAAGTAGGGCACAGTACAAGTTCCTTATTGAATTCACGACTAATTGAATAACCAAATGCATATTGAAAAAGTTGGTTACCCAATCCGCTTCTTATCTCCAAGTATATCTTCGACATGCCTTAATCCTTAATCAACCAATTTTCCCAAAGAAATTTGTATTGATAAGTAATTTTGTGAGACACCGATAGATTTTTCTGAATTTGAAGGAATCTATTTTCATAATTGGGAACAAAGTCATGAAACTGTACCTGGATATTCTTAATCTTAAGATGATACCCTTTTTCGATAATATAGTCCAAAAGATCATACTCCCCTCCTTCAATGTTAATCTTAATCAGATCTATTGAATCAATACCATAACTATCAACAAACCCAATAAAGTCTTTAAACTTGATTATTTCAAAATCACCTTTAGTGGCTTTCAACGTGGAACTTGCGTTTGCTGCCATAAAAAGCTTTTCTTCTGAATCTCTATTTGAAAGACCAAATTGAAACACCTTAATATCAGAATTTTTCCTAAATCGATTCTGAATTTCTTTACAATAAATGCCGCTCGGTTCAAATACATAAATTTTGCATCGATACTTTGAATAAATATCACTGGCCCATTGCCCCTCATAACCACCTAAATCAAATACAACACTATTCTCATTTAAATCATAATTTAAACGGAGTACTTTATCCCCTTTATCCCGAATCCAATTGCGCACTTCCGGCTTTTGAGTGGTGGCGGCAATTCGTTTTCCACTTTTAACCATATGAAGAATCAATGAGCGAATAACTTTTTTCATAGTTTCATTTTTCAAAAAACTTAATAATAACGAACAACAGACAATACAATTCTAATATACGTTTTCCATCGCCAGGGGTAAATTGCCAACGCCTTTAAGAAGGAATTCAAAGCGTTTTTAATTTTGCCTGATTTCTGATATGCAACCCCAAGATTATTCAGATACAACCAATGAATATTTTTATTTATTTTTAAAAAGGATTGATGCTTGCCAAGAATGTAACTAATTGAATTAATAATATTTTCAGGTGCCGTACTGGCTCTGCTTTCGGAATCTCTCGTAACGTTAATAGTCACTTCGTCTATGATATGTGATTGAATGATTTCATTGTTTAATCTCCAGAACAGTTCAGTATTTTCACCATAGGTAAGAAATTCATCATAACCACCCACCCTTTTAAATAATTCAGTTTTCAGGCAAAAAGTACCTACCAGTTGAATTCCAGTTTTCGTTAGTTTGCCAGTATTATAAGGGTCACGAGGGCTTTTTAATTCTGATCGACCATCCTGATAAATGAATTTAAGGCCACTGTGTATCAGGTCGGCTTTCGACTCTACAATTCCATTATAAAAATATTCCAAGGCATTAGGGGCAAGATAATCATCACTATCGATAAAAATCAAGTAATTGCCACTTGTTTTTGAGGTGCCAAAATTTCGTGCAGCTGACACACCTTTGTTCACTTGACGAGAATATATAACCTCAGCATTCGTGTAAGTTCTTATTACCTGTTCCGTATTATCTGTGCTTCCATCATCGACCACGATAATTTCAAAATCCTTATAAGATTGGTTTAGTACGCTATCAAGTGCCCTTGATAAAACAGAGGCGCGGTTGTAGGTAGGAATTATAATCGAAAAGCAAATCATAGCATTCGCTTTAAAAGCTTAAAGTGACGAAACCCCGAGCCTCCATGCTTCCAATAGGAAGTCATCTTCTGGCGCAACACAACAGCGGCCAATTCTGACTCCGGTTTTCTGTTTTTTTGAAGTATCCATGCACTGACGTAAAACTTAAAATAAATCAGGGTTGATCGTACAGCCTGACTAAACCAATTAAAGCCAAATGTAAACCAGCTCGCCTGATGATTCTTCAATAGGCATATATATGGGAGCAAACGACCTGTGCCTGAAGCAATTCCTGCTTTAAGCCGCAGGTAGTAACTCCATCGTAAGCGGCCTTCCGGCATTTGATGAATAAACGTTAGGCGATGGTCATACCAGATTTCATAGCCAGCCAGCTGCACCAGGTAACACCATTCCACATCACCACCAGATGCCAACGTATTTCCTTTGCGATCCGTCATGGTGGCATGAAAACCTTTTTCAAAGAAACGTAATAATATACCTTTCCTAAAAAAGGTACCCGCTCCATAAACTTCTGCAGGATCATGCAAGATCCTGCCATCATGTTTGGATTGGGGGCCAACGGCAAAGCTATGACTATAGGTGTCAAACCATACTGGCTTAGCAGTTTCAAAGGACGGAATGCCGCAGCCGCCCAGTGCCCCGATGGCCGGGTTGTCTTTCAATAAACTTAGACCAAGTTGCAAGTAATCCCGAGACAGTGCGTTGTCATCATCACAAAAAAGGACCACATCAAATTGAGCTACCGTTAGACCTCTATGCCGGGCATGATTAAGCCCCTGCTGCTGTTCCAAAACCACCTGCCAAGAAAACACACACTCAGCTTCACTAAGAAACTGTTCGCAAAACAAAGTTGTGCCATCTGTTGATGCATTGTCTATGACAATAAGCTCAAACATGCCTGGCAAAAGACTCTGATCCATGAGCGCGCTCAAGACTGGGGGTAATCGATTTTTGCCATTATGGGTGCAAACTACGATGGAAATACCTGACCTGTTTTGTAACATTTTAATAGAACCTTATGATATCGCTTTTTTTAAGAGCGACTTAATCCCTGCCTTTGTTCTATTGATAACCCCTGTAGGCTCCTTCTTCATTGGCGCAAATTTCAGCAATGGCTTTTGTTCTTTGAGCTTCTCATACTGATTTTCCTTCAAGCGGTTGGAGTAATCTTTAAAAATTTCGACTAAATCAGGACGGGCCTCAAGGGCATACTCCGCATTACTCACTCTTCCTGTATAGTAATTACTACCTACGCTATAGCCGCTGAAGTGAAAAAATACTAATGGATGGCTAAGATCATTGATAAAAAATTTATCTCCGGATTTCAACACCGTGCGCTCAGCAAAATTCCACCACGATATGTTATAACCAGGATCTGGAAAAAGAAAAATACCAGTAAAAAAAAGAGGGGCAAGGTCAATCCATTTTTGATCCACAAACAGGCCACGAGGCTTGTCAATCACACAATGCCTTCGCAAGCGCTCCTGCCACCACTTTACAAACCGGAACGTTTCATCGCTGTATTTAACTCCGATAAAGCCCAGGTTATAAATGCCATGACGCAATGCCACCAACTCATCCATTGTTACGGTCGCATTGGCCACCGTAAGCATGGGGGTTAGCACGATATTACTGTTATCTAAAATCGCTGACAGTTTATCCATGCCTGAATACAAAACGATATCCGGATCAATATAAAAAACCTTAGAACCCTTACCCTGCCGCTTTAACAAATATTCCAGATAATAAGGTTTAACCGCGGTGTTGAATTCAATCACATTATACACGGCCAGCATGTCTTCAAAAAAGGGAAACCCGATCTGATCAAAGTCAATGATTTCAAACGGCTTGAAAAAACTATAGTCAATTTCAGGGTCACGCTTATCCACCAGGCCAATAATAAAAGGAACATCGGGATTAGTTTTAAATACCGAGTCACCGAGTGTTTTGGCATGGGCCAAATAATTATTAGAGCAAAGGGTAAAAATAACTTTTTGCATTTCTTTTTAATAACTTGTCTTCCGAAAACATGATGATTGAATTAAATGAAGCTCAACTTCGCTTCAATAATAATTTAGCATACTCATAAATCTTATAATCCAATTCATTCAATTGTCTAAACAATACAACGTCAAAATCAGTTTTCATTACAGAACTTGTACTTTCCGTCTTGTTAAGATGAGGTACCTTTTTTGGCAAAGGTCGCCTCATTTTTTTTGCTAACTTTATTAAAGAATTATTATAATCTTCAACAATACCGATAAAGAAGTACTTCTCCAATACTTGTTCATAGTCATTTTCAGTGCAATTTAATGCCCTTGCGAAGTAATTCTGAAGATATTTACCGATCATAAAGTCATTCAGAGCAACATTTCGAATCCAGGTATAATTATGATTTCGATTCTTGCTGAAGTGATACATAGATAATCTGTGTTCCATCGGATCTCTTAGAAACGCAATTAACCGGATCCTTTCAGACTTTAATACCTGACTATAGCGATCATTTAACTGAAATGGGGAGTCATGATAGTGACCCGCCAGAATATGCCATGCATTGAATTTCATTATTACTACAGGATGTGTAACATAATATTCCATTTCCTTTTTCAATTGAACCGGATCAGGAAATCTCACATCGTGAGGTGGGTAATCCCGAACCAACACGAACCAGTTCCTGAAAATATTTAACAGTGAAGTTCCTCCGCATTTAGGCACATGATTGAAAACATAAATAGGTTTCTCCACCAAGTCTTCCTTTGGAGTGACAAGAATTGCCCTCAATATAGCATATAGCCTGCCGCCATATCGATACAATTTATTAAGTGCTTTCTTTACAGGTATATTCATTAGTATTCACTTTGCTTGGTTGAACTTAAATCTATTCTCACCTTTTCCAATCTACTTTTATCCCATATATAATAGTCAGGAAGACTGGAATCAAACAATTTGGAATACCTGACTACCAGTTTCGTAAACAAGGAATAGCGTAAAGCAAGTTTAAGCAAAAACGCATATGCTATGCTAAGGGAAGTTGAGCTGTATTTACATGTTGAAAGAACCTGAGCCCGATTCCAGTACCTGATAAATTCTCTGGGTTTACTAAACCTCATTAAAAATTGAGCACAAAAAAAATAGAGTGTTGAATTGACGACCTTCCCCATCTGCTCCTTTTCTGCATAAGGAAACTGTTCAATTTCAAGGATCAATTCATAATAATATTTAATCCGTGCAGCAAGAATGTCCGAATTCGCTGTAAAAGCAGTACTTCTGCTGATGGTATCCGTTCGGCCTGTGCGGATGTAATAATCGGCCGGGTGATCGAAAAACTTTTTATACACCGCCCCCGAAAAAAGACAGCGCAGGTGCAAATCAAAATCCTGCCAGAAGGGTAACTCTTCTTTAAAGCCATTCATCTTCATCAGGTAGTCCCTCTTATAAATCGGGCCGGTAGTCTGCCACAAGGCATCCATGCGCAAGAAACGAACAAGGTCATTTTCATCTGTCTCTATATTCCATACACGATCGGCATCGTTCACTTCCTTTTTAAATAGCAGTGCTTTAAAAACCAAAAACTGACATCCGCTGTTTTCCTGAAATAATGTAACGCGCTGCTCTAAACAGAATGGGGCCAGCACATCATCGGAATCTAGGTAAATCACATAGTCTCCCGAAGCTTTAGCCAAACCAATATTCCTGCACATGGGGGCCCCTTTGGGTAGCCTGTCGCGTGAGAATACTTTTATCCGGTTGTCTTGTTCCTGAAATTGTCTCAGCACCTCCATAGACCTATCCGTGGAGCCATCATCCACCACGATGCATTCCCAATGCGTATACGTTTGCTTGATTATGGAAGTAAGGGTCTCGCCAATCAGCGATTCGCGATTATAGGAGGGGATAATGATGCTGACCAAAGGACTCCACATACCTGCCAAAAGTACTTATTTAATTCACGTTATTAATGCACCACCTTATCGGGCTATTCATTGGTATGCCTTAACGGCAAAGATAATTATTTGTGTTGTCCATTCAAGCAAAACAAGGAGGCTTGCGGACAAGTTTACCTTATATTTGCTTTTAGTTTCATGCTTAAAACAGTTTGTTTCCGGATACATGAATGAAATAAGAAAAAAGATTTTGATCATTGGGGGCCTCGGGTTTATTGGTAAAAATCTATACCTAAGCCTGGTGCAGGATGGTCATGCCGTTACCATGTTAACCCACACCATGCGGGATGAAGGAGATGGATTTGTCACCCCAGAAGTGAAGGAACATATCCTTTCCGGAAGTATTCTTGATAAAGCCTTTCTGGAGGAAGCGCTGGCCAGCTACGATGTTATTTTCTCACTGGCCGGAAGCTCCGGTGCTGCCGATAGCATCAAAGATCCCTATCATGATCTGGACACCAACCTCAAAGGCCATTTAAATATTCTGGAAGCCTGCAAAAAAATCAATCCGAAGGTATTGCTCATCTTCCCTTCTACCCGGCTGGTGTATGGAAAGCCGGATACTGAAACCGTTAGTGAACAACATCCGCTGCGCCCCGAGTCTATTTATGCGATTCATAAAATCACGACCGAACAATATTACCTGATGTATTATCACCTGTATGGAATACGCAGCATCATCTATCGCGTGGCCAATCCATATGGACCGTATCAACGCTTTGGCAGTAATCATTATGGTATTCTAAACTGGTTTATACATAAGGCGATTCATCGAGAGAAGATCGAACTATATGGTGATGGCAGCCAGGTGCGCGATTTTATTCATATTCAGGATGTGATCAAGCTGTTCAAAATCTCCATGGACAATGAACGAATCGTTGGCAGAATATTTAACGTTGGTTCCGGCAAAGGCACTTCCCTGATTCAGGCCGCAAAAGCCATTTCAACGTGCGTTCCCGAAACGAATATCGTGCTTAAAGCATGGCCCGAAATCGATCAAAAAATTGAAACCGGAGACTACATCTCGGATATCACTTTAGTAAACAACGAAACAGGTTGGCAGCCTCTTATAAACATCGAAGATGGAATCCGCGAGACCATCGCCTTTTACCAACGAAAGGTTACATAGATGCGAAGTAATTTACGTTTGGTCTAAATCAACTTTCTTTAGCAGCGAGAGAGGAGATCAAGTTATTCCACCTAGCAAAATAGCCCTCCGCAGTGTAGCCGGACTGAATCGTTTCCCTTCCCCCCTTACCTAACTTTTCTGCTAACTCCCTGTCCAAACTAAGCTCAATCATGCGCTCAGCCATGGCGGCTACGTCACCTTCTTTAACGAGAAAACCATTAACGCCATCGCGAACGATTTCCGGAATGCCCGCATGGTAGGTGCTGATGATCGCCAACCTCGCAGACATGGCATCCAGTATCGCAACTGGCATACCTTCCTTATCACCATCCGGAGCGATCTTGCTGTGCTGGATGAAACAAAACGATTGCTCAAACACTACGGCTATTTGATCGGGTTTTAAAACACCTACAAATTCAACATTCGGAATATTTAATGCGCTCACTAAATCTTTACACACCTGCCATAGCGGTCCATCACCCACCATTTTCAACCGTAAGTGCGGGTACCTTTCAACTGCAATCCTAAATGCCAGAATACTGAGATACGGTGCTTTCTTATCCACAAACCGACCGATGCCCAGGATTTGACTGGACTCGTAGTCGGGTTGGATGGCAGCGAACATGGAGGAGGGTACACAGGTTATGGTATGAATTTTTTCTGCCGGTGCTCCCAGTTTTATCAGTGCATCCTTCATTTCATCAGAAACTACCACGATCGTGCGCGCAGTCCGAAACATTTCCTGGTAGCTCTTCCTGTATTTCTCCAGCACACTGTATACCGAGGCATCAAAGCCATAAAAATTTACAATGAGAGGAATTTTAAGTGCTGCAGCTATTGGGGCAATGTATGCACCACAA
Organism: Bacteroidota bacterium; assembly: GCA_947470895.1. Classification (GTDB taxonomy): domain Bacteria; phylum Bacteroidota; class Bacteroidia; order Cytophagales; family Cyclobacteriaceae; genus ELB16-189. Next base: position 16,881 of record CANIVF010000050.1, on the reverse strand, counting down.
GTGCCATAGTTGGCAACAATAACAACGATTCTATTTCTTTTGAGGAATGAATAAAAGTAATGCTCCGTGAGAGAGTACTTTATTATTCCCATCCGCTTCCAGATTCTGTCCAGCATGGAATGACTGCCAGCCAGATTCACCCCTTCGCATTGGGTAGGCACCTGGCCGTTATGGCAATGGAATACCTTACCCTGCAATCCATTTTTCAGATTTATAATGAAGGTCTCAGAATAGACATTCACATTCGGAGATACAAAGCAAATGTTCATAACCTTTGATCTGGTTTATTATTCTCAGGCCCGTGCGGGTTTAAAAATATATTTCTTTACCGTTGACTCAATATGCTGAATGAAGGGTAGCTTTCTAAAAAGGTAAAAGAACACTTTTGGAGTGTAAGCATACTCTAGTAAAAATTCATTCCTGGTTTTCCTCAACTCGTTGATGGAACGCTGCGTGTCTGATGACTTATTGCTACCATCAACATGGTAGGTACCGAATACATGATCCACCTTTTTTATTTTCCCTATCCGGTAAGCTCTTAATAGAAACCAGTAGTCCATGGTAAAGTGATTGGAAATTGGAAATGCTCCAATCTTCTCCTGCAGGTTTTTGCGGTAGGCATAAGCAACAGGGTTAAGCGGATACTTGAATTTCTGATGCTGTAAAATACTGTAAAGCGTAATCGATGGCCTGCTTATTTCCATGGTGCCCAACCGGTTAATCAAAAGATCACTTACGATCATATCGATGGATGGGTCTTTGTCAAATTCTTTACTCACCGTATCCAGCAGGCCTGGTGTAAGTTCATCATCGGCATTTAAATAAATGATTAAATCCCCGGTAGCTAATTTAAACGCTTTATTCATGGCATCGGTTTGTCCCCGGTCGGGTTCAGAAACGTATTTCACATGTGGGTACGCTTGCAAAACTTCCAATGTGCCATCTTTAGATTCACCGTCCATAATGATGTGCACCCAGTTTTTATAATTCTGTAACAACACACTTTCAATAGCTCGTTGAATGTACTTTGCCGAATTATAGGAAGGAGTTAAAATTGAAATTTTCATGTCCATATTTTAATTCATTACTGCCATAAAGCTTTTCGCAAAGTCTAAAATCTTAACTTCATAGCGATAGCGAAGACGCACTGGCGGATTAGTACCAAACTTCTCCAACTGCATAGCCAAATCATTCGATTTATCAGAAGCAAATAACACTGCATTTGGATAATCTGTCAACTGCTCTTTATGCACTTCAATAGAAGATGCTATGATAAATTGATTCATCGATTTACCGTCCTCTACCACGGTGCTCCAACCCTCAAAAAATGAAGGCTGAATTATGCCAATAGCATTATTCATCAATTGAAGTTGATCTACGCGATCAATGAAACCCAAAAACTTCACTGACTTTTCTAACGAATTATTTTTAACAAAATCCTTTAGTGATTGAAGGTAGCCAGGATTTCTATAATCGTTTTCATTGCCGGTAAAAACGACCATAAACTTTACCCCTTTTGCTTTTAAAAGCACCAGTGATTCTAAAATAATCAGGTGATTTTTGTGTGCCCAAAACTGATTTGGTGAAATGAAATAAGGGCCCTCCAGATTATACTTTATTCGCAACTCATCAATATGTACGGTTGAAAAATCAGGTAAAATCGTAGCAAAAGGAATAGTAAATGTCTGATTCTTGTTTTCCGGATAAAACTTGATAAAATCCTGCTTTGCCGAATTACTGCTCAAAACCAGTTTGCTTCGTTTTTCAGAAATGGCCTTGAACTGAACATCACGACCTTGTATTTCTTCAGAAGAAAAAAATTGAGTTAAATATTTATGTTGAAAATCCGGAAGCCAATAAACAGGTTTAATTTTTCTCAGGCTCGGAAAATTATAATCGCCATTATAAGGATATATGTAACTAACCGTATTCTTCGAATAATAAGGCACGTACGCTTTGCTTAATACACCTACTTTTCTCAATACTCTTTCTAAAAGATTAAAAGGTTTTTTTATTCGCCTATCAGAAATAAAATCATAGGTCACATCCTCTAAATCAGGCCTTTTACCCTTTTGACTAAAAAGAACGATATGCGGTTTGCTTTCCATTGGCAAGCGGCCTAAAGCCCTGATGATATTCAATAAATAATAGTGACCCCCCGTCCAATTCTTATTGAATTGAAAAAGCAAACCTATTCGCTTACGGCCCATTGAATAAATCGAGTTAAACCATCTTCAAAACTAACCTTTTGCTTATACCCAAATAGTTGCAAGCGCGATATATCAGCCTTCCAGTTTACTGGATCACCAACGCGGATTGAGTTATTAAACCTGATATTGAAAGAACCCGGATAACATCTCTTGAATATATCCGCAGCGCTGCTGATTAAAACCTCTTCCCCATTAGCCACATTAATCACCTCAGCCTCAAACGATGACCCGTGAACAACACATTCAATTGCGTGAACTAAATCATCAATGTAAATAAAATCTCTCGACTCCTTTCCTGTTCCGATTACTTCAAGTAAATCAGTTCGTTTCACCTTTTCAGACCAGTCCCAGAAAATTTGCTTTTTGAGCCCAGGACCAAAAGCTGAAAAAATACGCAGGCTACTGCTCCGAACATTAAAATGATTGAAGTATTCCTTACACAACATTTCGGCATAAAGTTTATGATGCCCATAAGGGGAAAGGGGATTAACCATTTGGGTCTCCTCTATGGGTAGCGAAACAGGATTGCCATAAACTGCAGCAGATGATAGATTAACTAATTTACAGGTTGGGGCATGCTTACGTATAGCCTCTAACAACAAGGCCACATTATAGACATTTAATGAATAATCACGCAATGGATGTTTAATGGATTCCGGTACGCTTGCAGCACCTGAGCAATTAATGCAAACGTCAACAGCAATAGCCTCAAATATCTCTTCGTAATTCGCGTTGGTTGCATCAACTTGAAAATAAGATGGGTCATTGTAATCAGTAACCACATCACAACCCCAAACTTCAATCTGATTGGCTCGAAAATACTTAAATACATACGTACCAATAAAACCTTTAGAGCCTATGATTAGAATTTTCATGCTATCAATTCCAATTTTTCAGTTCTAGTGTTATACACTTCCATTCCTTTCAATAGTTTAATTCTGTCCGTGCCTCGAGTTAATGTAAGGGCACCCTCTTTACTTCGAGATTCAGCAAACTTAGAACTAACATATCCTACTTCTGGTTTAAGGATTTTTAGTTCACCTATCTTATCCTTTCTGATAAAATAAGAATTGTTACCGGCACTATTACAACCAACAAAGTAGTAACCCTTTGCTTCAGCTAAGTCGCACAAAGAAAGAAGCGAAGATCCGTAAAATAGATTACTATGATGCGATTTTGATCTTAAAAAAGATGGATCATAAGGTACCGTCCAAGGTTTATCAATACCAAAAACACTATTAAACTCAGCGATAACAATAATAGGGTTTATCGTACTAATTTTCTTCCAAATCCAATAGTCATTGCCATCAATGTCGATACTCAAAATTCCTATCTCAATACCAAATCCGCTTTCATCGATTAACAATTCAATATTATCTGCGTCAATAAAAGCATGGATAGCTTTTAAATCGTACTTCCAATAATAATAACTATTTCTTATCTCATTAACATTCGCTTCAGAACCATCTATTACCATCCCACTCCAGTTATTATTCATCAACAAAAAGCGAGTATTAGATTCAGAATAATTCTCAACTCCAAATTCAATAAATGTTTCATTGGGGATAGCAATGTTGTTTATCAAATATTGAATAATACCATCATCTCCCATTTGCGAGAATACCTTAAACTCAGAGACTAGAATATTTTCCAAAGTACCGAGCGTCTTAACTTGGTTTGTCAAGATTTTACCCATGATAAGTCGATCCCTTTCCATCTCAAAATCAGATATCCCTTTCTGCTTGGTATTGTTAACTCTTGTGAGTTTAAAAAGATTCTTTACCATTTTTTTTACACTCATACTTTATTTATTTATTTTAAAATACATTCAAAAGCTGTGAAAAAATAAGTGTTTGGAGTATTTTCAAAATATCCATTCGAAAGAAGAAACTTATCTAAATGATTAACAAAAGGAAATAATAACCTTTTATAATATTCTCTATGCTTTTCAGATTTGATATTTTCAATCATTTGAGCCGTCTCCAAATTTAAAATACCACAGCAAGTTTTTTCTTGAATTACAACATACCCATTTAAAAATTCTTCGAATTCATGTAGTTCAAATGGAACTTCTTTTGGCGAAAAAAAGAACCCGTTGATCTTACTCTCCTCAAATACATTACCCAACTGGTCTTCTAACTCAGTATTATAAATTCCCTCTGCGATTAATTCGGACTTTATGCTTCTTACGTACTTCCGATAATCACTAATCAATTTATCCATCAACCTCATATCTTGGTTAGACTTATTAAAACCGGGATATATAGGTTCGACTATAAATATTCTGCAACCACGCGGAAGAGTATTCTTTAACTCAGCAAATAAGCTATGCAATTCATCCCAATATAAATGATGAAGAAATGCATGTATAAAAACACTATTTATTTCTTGAATATTTTTGACTTGTTTAAAATCAGTGGTACAATAGTAATGCAACCATTGACTGTTGCCCGCATTTATCCTCTTTTTATTAGCTAACTCAATTTGAGAACTTGAAAAATCTATCCCGAAATACTCTAAATCCTGATCAGCAACTATTCTTCCAAACCAACCACTTCCACATCCCAAATCTAAAACTATAGCCTTACTGGTATCCTTTTTAAAAAAGGATGCGGCTTTTGAAATATAATTGGCTCTATACAATTCATTGACATCATCGGAGAGAACCCATACATTTTCAATTAATTTACTATGAGCATTCCACCAAATATTTTCAATCTCATCTAATTCAGTCGAAGTCATATTAGGCCTTTGAAAATAAGTAAAAGGAGATCTACCGATTCTTCCAACACCTTTTAGTGCCAAATGAGCAGCCGTTGTTGGTATTAAAATATCTGATCTGTCACTTGCTTTAATTCTCGAAGAAGCATTTTTTTTAGATTTAGGATACCTGGCAATATCAAACCCTAAACCTCTAATTAATTTCCTGATGCTATTCATAAATACAATTTTTTAACTATAACAGCTGGATTACCCGCAATTAAAGAAAAAGGCGGAACAGATTTGGTTACCACAGATCCCGCAGCAATGATTGACCCTTTTCCAATAACTACACCTTTTAGTATGCAAACATTAAAACTAATCCACACATTATCTTCGATTACTATAGGGGATGTCTTAATGTTACCCTTTCGATTAGTGGTCAGTTTATTATTTAACCTATAAATATGACTTGCTTCTCTTTCTAAGTGATTTATTTCATGAGAGTCACCATCTACAATGTTACAGTTATGGGATATAAAGACATAATTACCAATAGAAATAGAGTCACCACTCCAAATCTTACTATTAATTCCCACATAACAACAATTTCCAATTTTTATACTTCCACCATATCCAAAGACTAATAATTCACCTTGAATATGAGTCAGATTTCCAATTTGAATTGCACTTCTATCAGATTGACTATTATCAACGCGTGAGGTAGGATAAAAGAAAGAATCTGTAGGTTTGATAACCTGCATTTCACTCCTTTTAATACTTAAAGAGTTTAGTTTCCTCTCCAAAATTTCACCAGAAACATATCTTTGAACTAAAAAAGATATTATTCTTTTAATCATAAAAAACAACTGATTTAGTTATGCAAGCACTCATTACAGATAATTGAATCGCTTTAATTGCTCATAAGAATATTCTTCAAAGCATTTAAGCAACGATGGCTCAATCTCATTTTTAAAATCTCCTTTTACTCCTTTTCTAAAGAATCTACTTTGATCATCACCTTTCCATTGACGTGCCGCGTCATTCAATCCAATAGTTTGTTCCATTTTTTTCAGATTTTCAAAAGAACAACCTTCCACTACTCTAGAAATTTGCTCGGTCGAAAAATTGAGACTCAGAAAATCACATATCCTTTTCAATTCATGCGATGTGTCTGACTTCATATCTTCATATTTCACAATCAAAATATCAGCCTTATATGGATTTTCCATCCATTGTTTTACATGTTCATGCCATCTCCCAGGAAAAAGTCCTTTACCTTCTTTGATCATTTGTTCCATAGAATATCCCTCAAATTGTATTTTATTCATATAATAATATGATACCATTGCATCCCGGCCATCGCGTAATAGATAAATAACCTTTCTATATTCTGGCTTGGGCAAATGATGTGTCTTTAAAAAACATCTCTCCCGATATCGTTTATAAAATTTTTTATAATGAACATCAGGAACAAACTCTAATACTATTGGAACATTAAGTGAAGGAGGATCAATGCCATTTATTAGGCTTGCCAACATGAACTGCATCCAGGTATTACCTGATTTCGGATATCCAACAATAAATACATCTTGAGGCTCCGTCTCCGAAATGGGAATAAACCCATATTTGCGTAGTTCGGAATCAACATGCGCTTTAACTTTTCTATCAATTTGTTTCCTGAAAAATTTATTAATAATTGTTTTCATTTTCAATTCCTTATCATTTTAATTGTCTTCCACTGTAATCTAGGAGCCACAACTCCAGTCCAATTTTCATCAAAATTGCTGCCCTGATTTCCCATTAAGATGGTATCAAAAGATAGGAATGACTGACTCTTAAGTAGCATTTTAATACCAGGTATACCTATGTGCAAAAAAATCTCATACCTCCCTTTATTCAAAAGATTTTCAGGTATTATACAAGTAGTAGAATAAAATCCTCGATCTTTTCTTTCGCCATCGCTTAAATGATTTGTAGAAGCAAAAGCTACTACACCATTTTTATCAAGTAACTGTAAAACTATTCTTGAACCAGATACCTCTCTCAATATCTCATAATTTATCTCTAAGGTTATACTTGAAGAAGTGTAAAAAGAGTGTGCAACTTCATTGACTTCGTTCAATAAGCGAATAGATGTCAACTTAACCTCATCACCACCCGGCTGTTCTCCCTTCGGCCACTCGATAATTCCTTGCACTTGTCTATTTTCATCGTTAGGTTTGAGGTAGCGGTCAATGGCTGTATTAATTTCCCCAGAGAACGTGCAGGTGCCATTGGTCATGATCATACCATTTGTACAGAGATTCTTAATGGCTGCCATATTATGACTAACGAACAATACGGTTCTTCCCTGCCCCTGACTCACGTCTTTCATTTTACCTAGTGCCTTCTTTTGAAACTCCGCATCCCCTACTGCCAGCACTTCATCAACAATTAAAATCTCAGGCTCCAGGTGTGCTGCCACAGCAAACGCCAGACGCACATACATTCCACTGCTGTATCGTTTTACGGGTGTATCGATGTATTTTTCTACGCCACTAAAATCAACAATCTCATCAAACTTACTTTTGATTTCGCGCCTGGTCATGCCCAGAATGGCCCCGTTCATAAATATGTTTTCTCGGCCGGTAAGCTCCGGATGAAACCCCGTGCCTACCTCCAGCAAGCTCGCCACGCGCCCCCTGGCTTTTACACTGCCTGTGGTGGGGCTGGTGGTGCGGCTTAATATTTTGAGCAAGGTACTTTTGCCCGCTCCGTTCTTACCAATAATGCCCAACACCTCACCTTGCCGCACGTTAAAGTTTATATCGCGCAGGGCCCACACATACTCGCTGTTGCCTTTGGTGGTGCGATCGTTAACTTCACCGATTTTCAGGTATGGATCTTCTTTGCCCCGTATGGTATGCCACCACCGGTTAATATCGTGCGATAGTGTGCCGGTGCCTACTTTGCCCAGCCGGTACTGCTTTGAAATGTTTTCTACTTTAATAACGATATCGCTCATTGTTCGACAGTGTATTCAGTTGCCTGTTGCCGGTCACCAGTTTCCGGTTGCTGGTTTATTTTTATATGATTGGTTTTGTTTTCCATTCCAACTTCTAAACGGTATCCATAAACGATTTCTCTACTTTATTAAATAAAGCCAGCCCTACAAACAAAGTAACCAGCATAAACCCGGTGCTGTAAAGTAACAACTCAGTGGTGACCATCCCTTTGCCAAACAGCGCATACCGAAAGCCCTCCATGAGTGGGGTTAGCGGATTTAATTTAACCAGCCAGGCAAACTTCATCGTGTTGATATAACTCAAAGAATACACCACGGGTGTGCCATACATAAGTAGCTGCAACCCAAAAGAAAGAAGTACCTGAAAATCGCGGTACTTGGTGGTGAGCGAGGATACAATAATACCCATGCCCAACGCGGTGCCTGCAAGCAAAATGAGGAGAGGGATAAGCAGCAACCAGTTGAGTGAGAAATACAATGGCTCGCCTTTGAACGAGAACCAAACCATGGCAGCTACCAGCAGCAAAAACTGTATACCAAATCGTATTAACGAAGAAGCTATGGTGGCTAAGGGAGTTACCAGTCTAGGAAAGTACACTTTGCCGAAAATACTGGCATTGGCAATAAATGTATTGGACGTGCCCGTAAAGCAAGTGGTGAAGTAATTCCAGAACGTGATACCCGTAATGTAAAACAGGATCGGGTTAATACCATCGGTGGGAATTTTGGCGATACGACCAAACACCAGCAGGAACATGATGGTGGTAAGGATGGGCTGTATCAAATGCCAGAGCGGGCCCAGCACAGTTTGCTTATACTGTGCAATAAAGTCGCGTTTGATAAACAGCAAAAGCAAATCGCGATAGCGCCAGATTTCTTTGAAGTCAAATTTAAGAAATCCAGTTTTCGGGCTTATCTCAAGATCCCAGGTTTCGGTTGTTATGTCTTTCGATTCAGTCATTCAATGGTTGCTCTTAGTGATCGGCTCTTTTTTTTATTTTTTGCGTTTATCCTTGTCTGTTCCATATCAATAACGCTTTGTCGAGTTGCTTCGACTGGCGCTCGAATTGCGTGGTGCTGATGATATCGGCCTTTACGTTTCTATGGAGAAGATCTTTGGCTTTTAGAATCAATTTATCGAGGTAGGCGCGATTCACTTCACCTACCAGCAACAATTCAATCGTGCCGGTATCTTTGCCAATCGCATAATCGCCTACTACATAGGCAGCATCCAGCGCGCCCAGACGGGAAAGAATCTGATCTATAATTTTATCGAAGCCCAGGTATTTATGTACCAGGCTTTTCACTTCGTTGTAGAGCGGGTGTTGTGTGTTGGCTTTATACACGATGGTGCGACCTTCCTCTTGCGAAACCAAATAACCTGCTTTAGACAGGTTGGTGAGCTCATGCCTGATGGAGTTGGTGCTTTCGCCAAATTCTTCGGCCATGCTACGCATATACGAGGTAGATGCGCTGTTGGTAAAAAACTTGAGCAGCATCTTGATACGCGTTTTGGAAGTGATGAGGGTATCTAACACGGCCCAAAGGTAAAGGAAAAGATTTGGTGAGTAAAATATTTACTCATCAAATCATGTATTCTGGCAACCTAATCATCGATAATCTATAAAAAAACAGCGATCTGCCTTAAAATCCGGGGCACACAAAAACCAGAAGTGCTTATATTTGAGGTTCATCATTCAGGCACTATGCTTTTTAACTCGATAGACTTCGCCATCTTTTTACCCATCGTGTTTATCCTCTATTGGTTTGTCACCAATCATAACCTGAGGCTACAGAATTTTTTGATCGTAGTTTCCAGCTTTTTGTTTTATGGGTGGTGGGACTGGCGCTTTCTTTCGCTTTTAGTGTTCAGTGCCAGTATTGATTATTTCGTTGGTATTGCCATCGCCAAGAATGAGGCGGAGACAAAAAGGAAACAACTACTCTGGATCAGCATTGCCGTAAACCTGGGGCTTCTGGGATTTTTTAAATACTTTAATTTCTTTGCCGAGAACTTTGCCCAAGCCTTTTCTTTTTTTGGTCACCCGATTAACACGGGCTCGTTGAAGATTGTGCTTCCGGTTGGGATTAGTTTTTATACGTTCCAGGCATTGAGTTATTCCATTGATGTGTATAGGCGCAAGCTGGAACCTACCCGCGATGTGGTGGCCTATTTTGCTTTCATCAGCTTCTTTCCACAGTTGGTGGCCGGCCCTATTGAACGAGCCACCAACCTGCTGCCACAATTTTACATTAAACGTACCTTTGACTATCACAAGGCCGTGGATGGTATGCGCCAGATTCTTTGGGGCTTGTTTAAGAAAATTGTGATTGCCGACACCTGTGCCGAATATGCCAACCTGATTTTCAATAATTCAACGAACTATTCAGGAAGCACCCTTGCACTAGGTGCTTTGTTTTTCACGTTTCAGATCTATGGAGATTTCTCCGGATATTCGGATATCGCCATCGGCACATCGCGGTTATTTGGATTTGACCTGATGCGAAATTTTGCCTTTCCTTACTTCTCCAGAGACATTGCAGAGTTCTGGAGGCGCTGGCATATTTCCTTGTCTACGTGGTTCAGGGATTACCTCTACATTCCTTTGGGCGGCAGCCAGGGAGGCATCTGGACGAAGATCAGAAACACCATCATTATTTTTATCGTGAGTGGTTTCTGGCATGGCGCCAACTGGACCTTTATAGCCTGGGGTGCGCTCAATGCTATCTACTTTATACCGCTCTTGCTGAAGGATGCCAACCGGGTACACCTGGATGCGGTTGCCCAGGGCAAGAACATCCCTTCCCTGAGCGAATTGATGCGTATGCTGCTCACCTTTAGCCTTACGGTATTTGCGTGGATCTTTTTCCGGGCTGAGAGTATCGATCATGCTTTTCAATTTATTCAGGATATGGCCGTGGGCCTACTTCATTTATCGGCCTATGTTGATACGCTGAAGCTTATCTATTTTAAAATTGGTCTAACCGTACCCTTATTGTTGGTTACCTTCATCCTTATGGAATGGTTTGGCAGAGCCCATGCCTATGCCATAGCCGCATTGCCTGCACGTTTAAGGCGGCCAGTACGTTATGCGGCCTATTACGCATTGATTTTTTCGTTGTTTTGGTTTTCAGGAAAAGGCCAGGAGTTCATTTATTTTCAATTTTGATATGACCATAAAGTCTTTCATGTTTAAAAGCGCTGCTATCATCAGCCCCGTGCTGGTGCTCTACCTGATCACTACAGCTTTCTATAACACCGATGAAGGTGACCTCACGAGGGTGGGTTACATTGCCAGGGATTCTGACTATCGTAAAATATTCAAGGAAGAATTTAGCCGCCCCGTGTACTACAAATCACTGGATCGTGCAGCCACACAGGACTCTCCCATTTCAGTTCTTATCATTGGCGATTCCTTTTCAAATCAGGGCAGGTTTGGGTATCCTAACTACCTGGCCGAACATGATTCCATTCATGTGATCTATTCACGACTGGATCATTATACCACTAATCCAATTCAGGTCCTTTACAATGTCATTAAAGGAGATTTATTAGATAAAGTAACCGTTGATTATATCATTCTTCAATCAGTAGAACGCATTTTTGTTCGAAGATCAAGGAATCTCAGCATAAACAATTCATTGAATCTCTCCGATATCATAAGAGGGGAAGCTTCAAAAAAAACAAAAGGTTCAAATGTCCATGCGTTCCCATCCAGGGAAATTATTAATTTTCCTTTATATAATTTACTGTATCCACTAAAGGACAACGCTTACCTATCCACCGTCTATCGCGTTGAACTGAATCAACCACTATTTTCAGGAAAGAGAAAAGATGAATTAATTTTTCTTGAAGATGACTTACTCTATCTGGGTTCGAATAACGATACCAGCTCTGTACGGATGCTCAATGACAAACTTAACACCATCGCCAGGCAACTGGCCACCAAAGGAACCAGGCTGATTGTGTTGCCGTGTGTTGATAAGTATGATTTGTACTATCCGTATATCAAAAACAAGGATGATTATCGAGCGCCATTATTTTTTGATCACTGGGCGCCTCTACATAAAGATTACATCTGGATCAATTCAAAAGAAATCTTACGTGGTGCCATCCCTGCAAAACCAGATATTTACTTTTACGATGATACACACTGGTCGCCCTGGGGGGCACAGCTCATAGCCAATGAATTGGCTGAGCGCATCCTGGAGGACCAACAGGCCCTCGATAAATAAGTGGCCTCGTTTCAATTATTAGAGCCGCCTAGCTTTTTGCTTTATCCTTTTTCTTTTTGTCCTCCTGATAATATCCATACCCATATCCACCATAGCCCATTCCATAAATGTAGCCACCATAGATACTCTTGCGCCTGCGGATCAGTTCAATATCGTTGAGCAGCACACTGAAGTTTTTCATCTTTCCATCGAGGTACAACTCATTAACCATGCTCAATGCCGCTTTGTCTGTAACGCACTGGCGCACGATCAGTATGCTGTAGTCGCAATATTTGAATAACTCCATGGCATCCGATACCAGCCCAATAGGTGGTGTATCAATAATGACGTAGTCATAGTTTTCTTTCAGGTAATCGATTAGAAAACGCATGCGCTCGCTGGCCAATAATTCCGAAGGATTGGGAGGCACCTTGCCTGCATCAATAACATGAGGTTGGTTTACTTCATTTTTGAAGATGATTTCGTCCCACGTGGCATGCCCTGAGAGGTAGGTGGATAAGCCTTTGGCACTATGCATTTCAAGGTAATTACCCAACTCCGGTTTGCGCATATCGGCACCAATCACCACTACTTTTTTGTGGCCCAGTGCCAGCGTAAAAGCCAGGTTAAGTGAACAGAAGGTCTTGCCTTCGCCCCCCACCGATGAGGTAACCAAAAACGTGTGAGCACCATTGGGAAGATCAGGCGCTAAAAACTTCAGGTTGGCCCGCACCGCCCGAAAAGATTCCGCCACCACGGAACGGGGATACTCCTTCATGACCAGCCTTGAAGTAAAATCGCTATGAGCAATATTGCCCAGCATCGGAATTTGAGTGTGGGCCAGCAGGTCGTCCTTATCCATAATGCGGCTGTTGGTAAGATCTCTGAACAAGAAGAAACCGATGGGTAAAAAGAGACCGATAACAGCAGCAATAAGTAAATTCATATTCGTATCGGGCCGGATGGGCATCTTTGAATAAGAAGGAACATCAATGATGTCATAGTCGGAAGTAGCACTGGCTTTGGAGATAGCCGCCTCTGTTTTTCTGCGAATAAAAAGATCGAAGAGTGTTTGATTTAACTGAAACAACCGTTGGTATTGAGCCAATTGCCTGAAGTCTACCTGCACATCTTTAATGGAACCTAGCAGGAAATTAGCTTGCTTATCTAGCTCTTGAATTGTGCGTTTATTTTGCTGCCGCTCGCTGTGGATCGCTTCAAAAATTCCTTTTTCTAGTTTTCGTCTCACGCTATCTTCCCGATTCACCAAAGGGTTTTGCTGGTTTGCCTCATTGCGCTCAATTTTCTCTGTCAGCTTTTCCTCAATAAATCTTTTAACCCAGGTCTCCACCAAAGGAATTTCAAGCCCCATCAAACTAGGTGCAAATACTTCCTCGGTGCTATTTCGTTTAAAGTAGTCGGTGAGGTAGTCGAAGTACCTTTCCTTCATTTGGATACTGGCCTTTTTCTTATCCAAAGCATTTACATCGCTGAAGATAAAATCTGAACCTGATACGGTGCTTTGCGAAGGCAGCGCCAAAGGCACGTTGATTTTATAATGACTGAACTTCAATTCGTCAATCAAGGATTGATAATAAAGCAATGAATCCGTAATGGATTTCATTTGGGAGTCAATAAACCTAATGGTATTCTCAAGGGTTTCGTTCTTTTCGCGAATACCAAACTCCTGCACTACCTCATAATAGGCATTTAAAAACTGAAGTTCACGATCAGGAAGCTCACTTTCCATGGACAGGTCCAACATCGAAGAACCTTTCATTGCCCATTGAATATTTAGTCGATTTCGAAAATGGTTCACTTGTTGAGCCTTGCTGTTGAGCACGAAAAAATACTTATTTCCTTCCTGAGTTCCCTTGGAATTGTTATGAATTATTAGTCGAGCTGAGCCCAACATAAAGGGTTCGCCAAAGCGATAGGTCTTACCTTTTACAAAGTCGGCCCACTGTCCACCTTCAAATATCAATTGAAAAGATTGTAGGTTCAGGTAATTGACGAAGATAGGCAGCCCATAAGGATATGCATTATTAATCAATGTGTCCACCTTCACGGTATAGACAAAGCCAGTAAGGCTTTCCATCGTTTTAATATCACCTTCAGCAAAGTAACTCACCTTGAAATCAAGTCTATCGATGGCGGCCTCGATGCGTTTGGGTGATTTAAGGATGGGGATTTCCTCATATACTTCGGAGGTTCCGTTGAGAAAAAAGCTTGCATCAATGAGCCCTGGTATGGGCGAGGAGGGCTTATTGGAAAATTTTTTGGTGGTGATGCGGGCCTTTACCAGGTAAACGGGTGTGGCATACCTGTTGATGGCATAACCAATGCCCAATGCGAGGATGAAACTGACCAGGATAACTGGCCACCTTTTCAGTACTTTGAGTGCATACTTCTTAACCAGGTCGGGTTGCAGTATCTGTCTTGCTTCCTGTTCGTCAAAATCCATAACTCGTTCTAATTATTGAGTGTTGAAATCAAGACCAGCATGGTGATGGTGGAGGTGATCACCGTAAGCGCTGCGGAGTAACTTTGAATACCATATTTTGTCAAGAACCGGGCTTTTAAAGGAGGCACAATAATCAAGTCATTGGGTTGCAGGAAATAGCCGGGTTGCGCCAGCAAATCTTCCGCCAGCATGTTCACATAAAATACGGTGGCCTTTTCGCCCTCTTGGCGTATCACCTTGATTTTGGAACGGTCGGCAAAATCATTCAGGTTATCCGCTAAGGTAATGGCATCAATAATACTGGTGTTTGGGCTATAAGACGTGTATCTGCCCGCTTTGGTGACCTCGCCTAAAATAGTTAAATGAAAACTTAATAACTGCACCCGAACCACGGGAGTTTCAAAATAGCCTTTCAGTTTTTCTTTGAACAACGCCTCGGTTTGAGGCACCGTTAAACCGGCTAGTTTGATCATTCCAATGAAAGGTAATTCAAGATTGCCAGCGGCATCCAGTTGGAAGCCAGTAGGCATCCTATCCAGTGACAATCCACTAATCCCTGCCCCACTTTGTCCGCCACCTCCCATTCCCTGGTTAACGTTACCTCCTCCCCCTTGTCCACCTGTTTTACTACCCTGATCATACTGATTTAATTTGCGTATGAGCCCTAACTGTTCTTCATATTTTTTTACAAAATCGAACTCTCCGGGAGTGATGCTGGCTACGTTGAGTGAGATGATATCATTAGGTTTTAACACATAGCCGGTAAGGTGCGTCTTATACGTGCGGCTTAGGGTATCAGAATTTTTGATCGTTCCTCGCTTTGGTTCAGCATCGTGTTGCAATATCACCACGCGCTTGTTGGGGACGCAGGAACTTATGATGGCTGCCAGCACTATTAACCAGAGTATATTTCTAAACATTGAAATGGAGTCAGATTGAGGGTGCAATATAGGGGAAAGATGGGAAGGGGGAAAGTGGGGATAATTGACAATGGACAATTGATAATGGATAATGGACAATGGGGAGGGGTTGCTGGTTTCTGGTTGCCAGTCACCGGTTGCCAGTCACTGGTTTCCGGTTGATGGGGTGGAATGACAATCGATAATGGACAATTGACAATTGACAGTGGACAATGGCTGGTTGCTAGTTACCTGTTTCCGGTTGACGAGGGAATTGATAATGGATGTTGATAGGCAATAGGCAAGTGCGGTAGGCAAGCTGAATGAATTTAGATGTCGTTGCTGGGTGTTGGTTGCTAGTCGCCAGTTACCAGTCACCGGTCTCCAGTTGCGGGGGAATACACAATTGATAGTTGTTGGTTGCTAGTTGCCGGGGGTTAGTAGGAAATTTTGGGGGTGATGAATTCTAATAGTGATGCGATGGAGTCGGTTACGGGTTGTTGGTCGGTGTGGATGGTGATGTCGGCATGATGTGGTTTTTCATAGGGAGAAGAAATGCCGGTGAAGCTCTTCACTTCGCCTGTGCGTGCTTTTTTATACAAGCCTTTTACATCGCGTTGTTCGCATACTTCCAGGGGGCAATCCACAAACACTTCGATAAAATTATCTTTTCCTACAATGGTGCGCACCTGATCGCGGTCTTCGTGGAAGGGAGAAATGAATGCCGACAGCACCACCAGGCCTGAATCCAAAAACAGTTTGGATACTTCGCCAATCCTGCGGATGTTTTCCTTGCGGGAGTGATCTGAAAAATCGAGGTCATTATTCAACCCCCCGCGCACATTGTCGCCATCGAGCAAATAGGTTTTATAGCCCTTCGCATAGAGTTGAAATTCAAGCTGGATGGCGAGGGTCGATTTACCCGAACCGGAAAGTCCGGTAAACCAGATCACCCTGGGGCGTTGTTGAAGTAAGCGGTAGCGTTCTTCTTTGGTGATTTTTGATTCGAATGGAAACAGATTATTCACAGCGACACTATTAATAAAGGTTGTAATACATGGATATAAACGAAATGCAAATAACAATATAAAGTATGGTCAGCGGTGTGCCGACCTTCAAAAAATCGCGAAACGAATAGCCACCCGGTCCATACACCATCAGGTTGGTTTGGTAGCCTATGGGGGTCATAAAATCTCCGGAGGCTGCAAAAGCAATGGCCACAAAAAACGGAGTATAACTCAAGTGCATCTGCTCAGCCATCGACATGGCAATAGGAAACACGATGGATACTGCAGCGGCATTGGTGATGAGGGAGGTTAAGATGATGGTGACGATGAATAAGGATGACAGCACTGCCACTGGCCCCAGTGATTTTACTGATTTGAT
>CANIVF010000049.1 GCA_947470895.1 Bacteroidota bacterium | reverse complement strand
TAAAGTGACCGAAGGGAAACGCTACCTGAGTAATGAGATTGCTGAACTTCTGATAAACGCTCCGGCAGAAGAAGAAAAAGGACCTTTAACTCTGCGCGAAGTTGAAATTATCAAATTGGTGGCCAAAGAATTTAACAGTCGGCAGATTGCGGAGATTCTTTTTATCAGCGAACGCACTGTGGAAACACATCGTAAAAATATTCTTCGCAAAACCGGAGCTAACAATCTGGCAGGACTAATCAAATATGCCTACGCTAATAATTTGATTTAGAGTTTCTTCGCCCTATTCCAATACTCATCCATCTCAGCCAGCGTCATCTCACCCATTTTCTTTCCGTCTTTAGCCGATTCAGTTTCCAGGTATTGAAAGCGCTTGATGAATTTTTTATTGGTACGTTCCAATGCTTCTTCAGGATCAATATTGATAAAACGTGCATAATTCACCAACGAAAAAAGTAAATCGCCAAACTCGGCCATGGCTCTTTCTTTGTTTATGGCTTCGTTGGTTTCAGCATTAAATTCATTTTTAAACTCCTGCATTTCTTCCTCTACCTTCTGCCACACTTGCTCTTTCTTTTCCCAATCAAAGCCCACGCCTCTGGCTTTATCCTGAACACGTATGGCCTTGACCAACGCAGGCAATGTTTTAGGCACACCTTCCAGCACGGATTTATTTCCTGTTCTTAATTTTATCTTCTCCCAATTCTCTTTCACGGTTTTTTCATCATTAGCTATCACATCGCCATACACGTGCGGATGTCGCTCAATCAATTTTTCACAAATGGAATTCAACACATCGGCCATATCAAAAGCCTTTGTTTCGGAAGCAATGCGTGAATAGAATGTCAGGTGCAGCATGATATCGCCCAACTCTTTTTTTACTTCATTTAAATCACCCTCCAGAATGGCATCGGATAACTCGTATGTTTCTTCAATAGTGAGATGCCTGAGTGTTTCAATGGTTTGTTTTTTATCCCACGGACAGTTTTCGCGCAATTCATCCATCACAGTGAGCAGGCGATCAAATGCTTTGAGCTTTGCTTCGCGGTTTAAATCAGGGGCAGAAAGTGGCATTTTTGATTTATTTAATACAGAATATAAACTTAACAATTGAACAAGGTGTTGTACTTTTGTTGCTAGAAAAAATCGCAATTAAATCATGGCTGTTTTCATTCTTACTATCGGAGTTTTTGGAGCATTCTTTTTGTTGATGTCGGTACGCTTGCTATTTGTTAAGAATGGCGAATTCCGCGGCACATGTGCAACTCAAAGTCCATTTTTAGCAAAAGAAGGAATTACGTGCGGCTATTGTGGCAAAACCATTGGCGAAGGTGAGGCCTGTGGCGATCCTGAAAAAGCAGCGGAATTACAAATGCCTGATATCAAAAAGAAATAACTTCTTTGCTATCGATCCATTTCCGTATTCGGGTCTGATCTCATTCTGACCTTTAATTTCATTAGATTTGCCGTCACATTTTAAACTATCACTGTGACCCTAATCAAATCTATTTCTGGCATTCGCGGCACCATTGGTGGTGCTCCTGGCAATGCGCTAACTCCTGTTGATGCTGTGAAATTTGCTGCCGCCTATGGCACATGGATAAAATCCCGCAAAGGAAAAAAAGTAGTGATCGGTCGTGATGCTCGTCCTTCGGGTGAGATGATCAGTCAGCTGGTCACTTCAACACTTCAAGGTCTTGGACTACATGTGATCGACCTGGGCTTATCGACAACCCCTACCGTTGAGATTGCAGTGCCCAAAGAAAAGGCAGCCGGTGGAATTATTATTACGGCAAGTCATAACCCTGTCCAATGGAATGCATTGAAGTTATTAAATCAAAAAGGTGAATTTCTTTCAGCTGCCGATGGCGCTGAGTTATTGAAAATTGCTGAACACGATAGTTTTGATTTCGCTCCTGTTGAGGAATTAGGGACGTACACGCGTAATGATACGTACATACAAAAACATATCGCCCTGATTTTAAAACATAAGCTGGTGGATAAGAAGGCGATTCAAAATGCAAAATTCAAAATTGCTATTGATGCCGTCAATTCTACCGGAGGTATTGCAGTTCCTCAATTACTGAAAGCGCTGGGTGTGAAAAAGATAGTTGCTTTGTACTGTGAGCCAAACGGAAAATTTCCTCACAACCCTGAGCCATTACCCGAACATCTCAAAGCAATCAGCAAGGCCGTTAAAAAAGAAAAATGTCATTTAGGCATTGTGGTTGATCCGGATGTAGATCGTCTTGCCTTAATTCAGGAAGACGGAAAACCCTTTGGCGAAGAATATACTCTTGTCGCTGTGGCCGATTACATCCTCAGCAAGAAGAAAGGCAATACGGTTTCTAACTTATCATCCACCCGTGCTTTGCGCGATGTTACTGAAAAGCGTGGTGGCAATTATCAGGCTGCAGCAGTTGGTGAAGTGAATGTGGTGACTAAAATGAAAGACACCAACGCTGTTATTGGTGGCGAAGGTAATGGTGGAGTTATCGTTCCCGATTTTCATTATGGCCGCGATGCGCTGATGGGCATTGCTTTGTTTCTGACCCATCTTGCCAAATCAAAAATGAAAGTATCAGAGTTGCGTAAAACATATCCGGCCTATTTCATTTCCAAAAACAAGATTGAGCTAACACCAAAAATTAATGTGGATGAAGTGTTGAAGAAAGTGAAAGCAAAATATGCCCATGAAAACATCAATACCATCGATGGCGTGAAAATCGATTTCGAAAAAGAAAAAGAGTGGGTGCACCTGCGCAAGAGCAATACGGAACCCATCATTCGCATTTATGCCGAATCACAGAATGAGAAGAAAGCAGATGAATTGGCTCAACGAATCATTAACGATATCAAAGAGATTATTAAATAGTAAAGGTCAATAGTCCACGTTTGACAGTGGACCGTGAACTGTTGACTAATCAAACAAAATATGAGAATCTATCTAGACAACGCAGCTACTACACCACTGGACCCTGAAGTATTTGAGGCCATGAGGCCTTTTATGCTGGAAGATTTTGGGAATCCATCATCCACGCATGCGCATGGAAGAAAGGTGCGTGCTGCTATTGAATCGGCACGCAAGCGAGTAGCCGAACTTCTGAATTGCACACCGGGAGAAATTATTTTTACTTCGGGAGGAACGGAAGCGGACAATACCATTCTTCGAAGTGCAGTAGAAACCTATCAACTGAAGCATGCTATCTCTTCTCCGATTGAGCATCATGCTGTGACGCATACGCTGGACCATCTGGTAAAGGAAAATGCTATTGAACTGCATCACCTACGATTAGATGAAAAAGGTCATGTTGATCTTAACCAACTTGAGGAATTACTGAAAGCTTATCCACATGCGTTGGTATCGCTCATGCATGCCAATAATGAAATTGGTAATCTTCTAAACGTTGAATCGGTCGGAAATCTTTGCCATACGTATCATGCCTATTTTCATTCGGACACCGTGCAAACCATCGGGCACTATTTTCATGATATGAAGAGACTTAAAGTTGATGGCATGGCCGCTGCAGCCCATAAATTTCATGGCCCGAAAGGCGTGGGTTTCATGTACATCAACAAAGACAAGAAAATACATTCCTTCATACAAGGTGGTGCGCAAGAACGCAACATGCGTGGTGGCACCGAGAATGTGTATGGTATCATTGGTATGGCGAAAGCATTAGAAATCTGCTACCGCCATATGGATGATCATAAAGCATACATAGAAGGATTGAAAGAAAGGATGATTGAAAAATTGAAATCCGCATTGCCCGGTGTTGATTTCAATGGCGACTCCGCCAATCTTGAAAGAAGTCTTTATACCGTGCTCAATGTTTGCCTGCCGGAGTCGGAAGAAAACGAAATGCTTCTGTTCAATCTCGACTTGCAAGGTATTTCGGTATCGGGTGGCAGCGCTTGTGCAAGTGGCGCATCTACAGGTTCGCACGTGCTGGGCGCACTTTACCCCAATTCAAAATGTGGAGCTGTTCGATTTTCTTTTAGTAAATACAATAACCACAAAGAAATTGACTTTGTCGTTGATACGCTGGCTGAGATTTATAAAGTTAACGTTTAGCTTACAGCAAACTGCCGGCTTCCAAAGCATTTAATAATCTCTGCCTCTAATTCGGCACGATGCTCAGGATGAGCAATAATCATGAGAGCCAATGCTCGTTGATGCAGATTCTTGCCATATAGATAAGCAACTCCGTATTCCGTGACAACATAGTCCACATAAGCACGTGTAGATACAACACCCGCTCTCGGTTTCAAAAAAGGAACAGTCTTTGATTCACCTTTGTTATGGATGAAATATCGCACTTAAGAAAATATGGATATGGTCACCATTACGAACATTAACAGTGGCACGAGTATTTTCGCTTATATAAAGTGAGTTGAAATAAAATCATTCTTTGAATTCAGGCTTAGTCAGATCAAGAATCCAAGTGTGCTGGTGGCGCGCAATTCTACCTGGCGTAATGATCGGAATTTTCGGCCAGCCTTTTTAAGTAGTTGCACTTCGGTGAATAAATAAGCGATCCCCGGAATGACTTGATTTTATTGGTTCATCAGCTGTCATATTCCTTATGTTCATATCCCGAAAGCGAAAATGTGTTTTTGCATTAACCTCTGATTTTAATCAGTTAATTACTTAATTTTATTCACATGGCCACACCCATTTTAGTTTCGTTTATTGGCTCAGGCAATTTAGCCTGGCATCTTGCTCCTGCCCTTGACAACATGGGGTATGTGATAAGAGAAGTGTACAGTCAAAATCCAAATCATGCCGAAGCACTTACAAAAAGACTTTATCAGGCCGAAATAAAAGCCTCTCTCGATTTTTCAACCAGTGATTCAAAAGTCTTTATCATGGCCGTGAGTGATGATGCCATTGCTGATATCGCACGCGAAATTATTTTACCGGAAGATGCCATTCTCGTTCATACGTCAGGGAGCCAACCCATTACCGAACTTCAATTTGCTGCCACTCAAAACCTGGGTGTTTTCTATCCACTTCAAACCTTTTCAAAATCAAAAAAGATAGACTTTAAGGAGGTTCCTGTTTTCATTGAAAGTCAAACGGAAGAAGCAGAGGAAATACTGATGCAACTTGCGCATAGTCTAAGCAAAGAAGTAAGAAAAATCGGATCGGACGAACGCAAGGCATTGCATGTTGCCGCGGTGTTTGCTTCCAATTTTTCAAATCACATGCTCACCATCGCCAAAGAGATCATGCAACAAAATAGTCTCGACTATGAATGGCTTAAACCACTGATAACCGAAACCATCAACAAAAGTATGTATCTGGGTCCCGATCAGGCGCAGACCGGTCCAGCGAAGCGAGCCGATTTAGAAATCTTAGATAGTCATCTGGAATTTTTGAAAGAACAGCAACCCATTGCAGAAATTTATAAAGTAATCAGTCAACATATTATTGATTCACACTATGAAGGTTAATATTCAATCTATTTTTTAGGTATTGAAAAAACATTGATGATGGATATTTATATATCGATCAAATAAAAAAGTCAGGCTAATCACCTGACTTTTCTTTATCAAATAAATTCTGAAATTATTTTTGTGAAGCTCCTGCGGCTTGTACTTCACCTTTAATCGTCAACTGCACAAAGCCGCTTTCAATGTTGGCAGTAACCGTAACGGTCTTATTAAATGCTCCTACCGCTGCGGCATTATAGGTTGCCTTGATAAAACCAGTTCCACCAGGCATTACTTCTTCTTTTGTCCAGCTTGGTGTGGTGCAACCGCAAGACGCCTGCACGTTGGTGATAATGAGCGGAATCTTTCCAGTATTCGTAAATTTAAATTCGTGCGTTACGGGTGTTCCCTGCTTAATTTTTCCAAAATCATGCGAGGAAGATTCCCAGGTAAAACCTGCGAAGGTAGACTTTGCAGGAACCTGTTGAGCATACGTTGTGCCAATCAAGGCTGCCAAAAACGCGATAACGAGCAATTTTTTCATTTTATTAATCAATTTAGGTATAAACTTAATTCCTTCTTTTGAACAGTACAAACTTCGTAATCAAAAACCACACCATCTGTTAACGAGTACCTAATTAATGTTAAGGACTTGTTAATCGGTTAATCCTGCCCTAAATACTCGTTACTTTTACAAGGTGAGCAGGTTTACCCTAAGGATTATAATCATTTTAGCAGCCATCAGTATTGCTGGGATTACGGCTACCCAAATCTACTGGGTAAGAAAAGCCTTTGATTTAAAAGAGAATCAATTTAATCATGATGCTAATGGTGCACTCACCAGTGTGGCGAATAAGATCATCGAAATCAGTAAGACTCCATCGGCTGCTAATAATCCGGTAAAGCAGCTCTCAACTAATTATTTTGTGGTTCTGGTAAACGGCCCTATCGATAGCAACATCCTGGAATTTCTTTTAGCCACAGAGTTTGAAAAGCGCAACATCACAACCAACTTTGAATACGGTATTTATGACTGCGCAGAAAAGTGCATGGCTGGCGGAAATAACATCTCGCCAAAAAAAATAAGAAATCGCACTAATATTTCTGAATTACCAACCTGGAACAACGATGGATATTATTTCGGAGTCATGTTTTCAGGCGTTGAAGCTAATCTATTAAGCCAAATGGGTATTTGGGGATTCTCATCCATTGTTCTCCTCATCGTTATTTTCTTTTTTGTTTACACCCTGTTTGTCATCCTCAAGCAAAGGCGGCTTTCAGAAATTCAGAAAGATTTCATTAACAATATGACTCACGAATTCAAAACTCCTATTTCCACCATTGCCATTTCTACGCAAGTATTAAAGGATCCAGGTATTATTCAATTCCCTGAACGCCTTCTTCACTATGCTACGATTATTGAAAATGAAAATCACCGATTGAAGCAGCAGGTCGAGCGTGTGCTTCAAATGGCGCGCAGTGAGAAAGAAGATCTCGGCCTAAAAAAAGAAACATTAGACTTTCACGATTTGATCCACGAGGCTGTCAAAAATAAATCATTCCAAACGGGAAATGTTTCAATCCACTTAAATCTTGATGCAACGACTCCCTTCGTTACTGTAGATAAACTTCATTTGGTAAATGTGCTTTATAATTTGCTGGATAATGCAATCAAATACAACAACAAAAATCCTGAGATCCAGATTTCTACAATCATTCAGAATAAAATACTTCAAGTAGAAATTAAGGATAATGGTATTGGAATTCATAAAGAGAATCTAAAAAAAATCTTTAATAGATTCTATCGGGTGCCCACAGGCAATCTACATGATGTGAAGGGATTTGGCCTGGGGCTTAGTTATGTAAAGCGAATTGTGGAAGCACACGAAGGAAAGATCATCGTTGCCAGCCAACCAACACATGGCAGCTTATTCATCATTCAATTACCTTTAGCCTCATGAGTGGAAAAATTCTTTTGGTTGAAGATGACCCCAATCTTGGTTTTGTAATTAAGGACAATCTTACATTAAAGGGTTTTCATGTTACCCTTTGCGAAAATGGTATCGATGGCTATCAGATGTTTCAGCAAAAGCCTTTTGACCTTTGCATATTAGATGTGATGATGCCCAAACAAGATGGATTTAGTTTGGCAAAATCAATACGTGAAAAAAATAAACAGGTACCCATTTTGTTTGTAACGGCTAAGTCCATGCTGGAA
This sequence comes from Bacteroidota bacterium, assembly GCA_947470895.1. GTDB lineage: Bacteria > Bacteroidota > Bacteroidia > Cytophagales > Cyclobacteriaceae > ELB16-189. The sequence continues at coordinate 24,517 of CANIVF010000049.1, read as the reverse complement.
GATAAAATTGCAGGCTTTGAAAGTGGTGGTGATGATTATATTGTAAAGCCCTTTAGCATAGAAGAATTACTTTTGCGCATTGGTGTGTTCTTACGTAGAAGCAATAAAATAAATACTCAAGAAGAAGTATTCAGGATTGGAACCTTCTCTTTCAACTTTACAAATTTGCTACTTCAACACGATGAGGAATCAAAAATTCTTACACACAAAGAAGCCGAAGTCTTACGGCTGCTCTGCGAAAACAGAAGCCGTGTTTTAAAGAGAGAAGAAATTTTAAAAGCCGTGTGGGGTGATGACGACTATTTTTTAGGAAGATCAATGGATGTATTTATATCCAAACTCAGAAAATATCTTAAGGAGGATTCCAGCGTGCAAATTGTAAATTATCATGGTGTGGGGTTTCGCCTGGAGATAGCTGTCTGAACCTTGATTGATGCAAAGGACTAATCAAGGAATTTTTTTATCAAACAAATTCTTGATTAAGAAGCGTTAGAAAAGCTGGTCGATTAATTTATCTACAGTCATACCTTCCGCTTCAGCCTTAAAGTTTCTCACGATTCGATGTCTTAACACAGGTCTGGCTACCGCACGAACATCTTCAATATCAGGTGAGTATTTACCATTGACGATCGCATTGCACTTTGCTCCTAACACTAAATACTGAGATGCCCTTGGTCCAGCACCCCACTCAAGATATTCATTGGCCATGGTAGAACCTTGCGGGCCCGGGCGTGTAGCCTGGCTTAACTTAACGGCATATTCAACCACATTATCCGCTACGGGAACTCTTCTCACCAGGTGTTGGAAGTAGGAGATCTCTTCACCAGTTAAAATTTTTGATACATCCGGCAATCCATCGGTAGTTGTATTCTTGACAATATCAACTTCCTGCTGATAGGACGGATAATCCAGCAAAATATTGAACATGAAACGATCGAGCTGCGCTTCCGGCAAGGGATATGTTCCTTCCTGTTCAATCGGGTTTTGAGTTGCCAATACAAAGAACGGGCGTGGCAAGTCATAACGAACTCCTGCAATGGTTACAAAGTATTCTTGCATGGATTCAAGCAACGCTGCCTGCGTTTTGGGAGGCGTTCTGTTAATTTCATCGGCTAATACGATGTTGGCAAAGATGGGTCCTTTTACAAAATTAAAATTCCTTTCTTTATCCATCGTTTCAGCACCCACAATGTCCGATGGCATAAGATCGGGTGTGAACTGGATGCGCTTAAATTGCAGATCCAAAGACTTAGATATGGTTTGCACCAATAAGGTTTTGGCAAGCCCTGGCACGCCAACTAATAGAGAGTGTCCCTGACAGAAGATTGCCGTAAGAACCAGCTTAACCACATCCTCCTGCCCGACAACTACTTTGGCAATTTCTTTCCTTAATTTTTCAAAGGATTGCTTCAGTGCATCAGCCGCTTCTACGTCATTGGAAAAAACATGCGCCATACTAAATCATTGTTTGCTAAAAGGTAGGAGTTTCTGTTCACAAGAAAAAAAGAACTACATCAACGGCACTACTCCAAAAGCTTGCACCCATTATAGGCAGGATCAACATTGATGAAAACATCTTGTCGCGCTTTACTAAACCATTTCTCAAGAGCCAAATCTTTTTTCTCAGCTAGAGCAGCCGACTGTATCCGGCTCCAATCATCTTTTAAGTTTGCCTGATGTGGAGGTAGCTTCTTTTTAAAATAGAGAATGCGAACCGCATCTTTTCCATCATCCGTGCGATACACCAATGGCTTCGAAATATTTCCAACCTTCATGGTGTCAATATTCAAATAAACAACTGGGTCTATATCCCTCATAGAAATTTTAGTTCCGCCATCTTGATCCGTGAAGAAACCCCCACCCCCTTTGGTTGCCTGATCATCCGAATACTCTTTTGCCGCTTTCTCAAACTTGATGCTGTCTTTAACAATCATAGTACGAAGGCTATCCAGATACTTTTCTGAATTGGCAATATCTTCAGCAGAAGGTACTGCCGAAATTAAAATATGGCGGGAGTTATACTCGTTACCTCTACGATCAATTAATTGAAGAATATGAAAACCGAATGACGACTCAAAAGGTTGGGATATCTCGCCAAATTTTAATTTAAAGGCCACCGCCTCAAACTGTGGCACCATGGCACCACGACCAACATAGCCCATCTCTCCTCCGTTATATTGAGCACTGGGGTCTTCCGAGTTTTTTACTGCGAGTTGATTAAAATTTTCACCCTTCAGAATCTGTTCGCGAAGATCGGTAAGTTTTCTTTTGGCCTCTTCTTTTTGAGAGTTACTCACTTTCGCTACACGCACCAGCTGGGCTACTTCCACATCGGATGAATAGAAAGGTAAACTATCTGCCGGGATTTTATTATAGAATCGCTTTATCTCGGAAGGGGTCACAGAGATGTCCTTGGTAATACGAGATGTCATCTCTCGTGATAACAACTGCTCTCTTATCTGATCTCTCAACTCTAATTTAATCTGCTCTAGCGTTTTTCCGTAGGTGCGCTCCAACTGCTCGGGTGAGTTACCTGAACTTTGAAGAATCATTTGCATTCGCTGATCTGTATTGCCATCAACTTCAACATCAGTCACCACCACAGAGTCAATTTCAGCTTTGGCAACCATTAGTTTATTTAAGATTAACCTGTTGAAAAGCTCACAGCGGGCATCCTCCGTAGCGGGATTACCCTCGGTCAGGTAAGACTGATAGGCCATCTCCAACTCCGACTTTAAAACAATGTAGTTATCAACTTTACCGATGATCTTATCCACCACCAACCCTGAATCCTGGGCAGACGCAACACCAGAAAAAAGAGCAATCGTTGAAAGAACACTAATTGCTAAAAACCTCGAAATCTTTACGTTTTGCAGCATTTTCATACACATCATTTTCCAATTTTCTCGCAAGTTCAACTTTTCTTTTGTTTAAAATAATGTTTTTAATGTCTTGTTTTACGAATTCCAGAGGGGACACGTTATCTGAAATTTTATAGGCATCAATTTTAAGGAAATATAAAAAATCATTGTCCATGGTTTCATAGTAGTTATGGCTTCTTAGAAACTGGACTTTATTTGGAATTTCTGATAATGGAGAATTGACAACCAATCTATCGAATTCAATCCATGAGGAGTCGCCCAAATGATAAGCAGCCGAAAAACTAATGCAATATGATTTTAATTCGACCTGGTCCTTACTCTTCTTAGAGTACATAATATCTTTGATTTTTTTGGTGCGTGGAGCCGTCTTAGGAACTTTAAGAAACATTCCCTGAATAATATTTTGTTTTAAGATGAAATTATCAAGCCGTTCCTTATAATACGTTTCAATTTCCTGATCGGCAACACTGTCATCTAGGTTTTGTTTGATGTAAAAATTCTGATACTCATAACCAATAAGACTATATCGGTAATCCAGCACTTTTCGCTCCACCTCCAATTGGTCAATGTCGATGTTTTTCATCGCTTCGTTAATAACCAACTGCTTGCGAATCCAACTGTTTACATAAGCCGTAACACGAGCCACACTGTCTTCAACCTCAACCCCAACAGGAGCAATACCGATCAATTCATCTTGAAACAAATATGAACTACCCACGCGAGCAACAGGTTTGCGCACGGGGTTTCCTTCTGCAGGATCTTTCTTTATTCTGATAAAATCACAGGCTCCTAATAAAAAAATTACTAACAGCACCAGAGAACATGACGCTCCACATTTTGCTACTGTAAATAATACTCTATTTGCACCCTTTGGCATCTTGACAATTTAATTAGCCATTGGCTTATTTCGATCCTGTTAATTCAGCTAACACAAATTTCTTCCCTTTATTATTCACTTTCACCGGAAATTTTTTCTTTAGTTCTGCAAGCCACACTTTTTCAAGATAATCCTGATAATCTGAAATCACATTGGAACGGGCCTCTTCGAAGCTTTTTATTCCTGGCGATACCAGTCTTTTGACCTCAACGAGGTAAAATTGTCCATCCACTTCGATCTCCTGAAGCCCTTCAATCCAGTTGACTCGATCAATAAATTTACTGTCTTTTCGTTCATACAATCTGAACGGTTGTATCGATTTAAATTTTTTCAGGTCAGCGCTATTTAAAGAATCACCTCTATTTACCTTAGTCATCATTTCTTCAGCTATGGATTTATCTGTGGCCGTGAAGATGCGTGCTTCAACGCGATCACCTGCCTGATACTTCGCTTTGTTTTCTTCGTAATACTTGTGTTGACCTTTAGTATCCTCCGAAGCTTTATTCCAAACTTCTTTCTCCATGACATCAAAAAGCAAAATGCCTTCGCGGTATTCTGTAAGTAAGTTTTTAAACTCAGGATGCTGGTTTTGAAGCTTTTCTTCTTCCGCTGTTAGAATTCTATCTTCCGCAAAGCCATCATACAATTGCTTCATATAAACCGTTGGTGCCAGGTTTACAACGGTTTGATTTATCTTCACGTATTGAATAAACTCTGATGCAGGAGTTGGCTTGTTCAAGATGGAGAACAATGTTTGCTTTTTAATTTCTTCAATTCCTACAAAATTCCATTTGCCTTTGATCAAACTCGAATCGGCAAATGCTAAAATTTTATCTCTGGTTGCGCGATCTTCTGTAAATCCATATTCGCGTTTGCGCCTATCACTCAACAATTGTTTCGAAATCTGTAATCGCTCATCACGGCTTAGCTTTCGCTTCAATGCTGTCTCCATTTCGGAAAATGGCACTAGTGGGATTTTCTTTTCCAGCCTTATGATATGCCATCCAATATTGGATTGAAATGGATCGGAAAGATCGCCTGGTTGTTTCAGGGTAAATGCCGTTGCTTCGAACTCGGGCACCGATGGAAGTGCTCCTACTCCAAAAGGCCGCAGTCGTCCTCCATTGTTTTTGGTTGCAGCATCATCCGAATACTCTTTACATACTTCATCCCAATTTCTTCCTGCTTTCAGTTGATCATAGACTTCAAAAATTTTCCCTTTCACTTTATTATCATCAGGAGAACTGGCTCGTAATAAAATATGTGACACTTCAACCTCTCCCCGGGCTGGCTTCCGGTCGTAAACCTTAAGAATATGATAACCAAACTGAGTTTTTATGATAGACGAAATTTCACCTGTCTTACCGATATAAGAAGCTTCCTCAAAAGGATAAACCATTTGCATGGCGGTGAAGTATCCAAGGTTGCCAAAGTTATATTTGGCCGATGGATCCTCTGAAATTTCTCCGGCAACTTTTTCAAAACTTTCTCCCTGCAGCACGCGGATACGGGCTTGTGTAATTTTCTGATGAGCCTCCAAGGTATCCGAAGGCAATGCATCCGGTTTCACCATGATCAAAATATGAGAGACCTTTACTTCTTCGGTCAGTCGTTGGTAGGTGTCTTTAGTGAGCTTGTCCAGCGCATCGGGTTCAGCCCTATAGGGTCTTTTTAACTCCTCACGATAGGTTTTAAATTCCTTATTGAACTTCTGTGTGGTATCTAAACCCCGGGCTTTTGCCTCCGCAATCTTCAACTTAAAATTGATGAGCAAATCGAGATACTCTTTTACAGCCTGCTCGGCAGATGCCTCTGATTTATTCAACGAATTTTTGCGATAAAGTTGCAAAAATTCACCGGTGCTAACCGGTGTCTCGTTTACTTTAAACAGGGTAAGGCTTTTCTTCTGAGGGCTTAACTGCGCTATGGCAGAAAAGGAAAAAAATACAATGAAAACAGAAAAGATTATCCGCATAATTCAGACTTACTGTTAGTTAATCGGATTGCAAAAATAGGATTTTTATCGTATAACCAGCCAAACGAATTCCCATAAGAAGCTGGATGCATTAGATTTTGACGTCCTTGGTAAGGCGGCAAACATTTCTATTATCTCTTCTGAAATACTCAACGTTGTCCATAATGGCTTTTACAAGCCTGATACCCAGCCCCCCCTTTCTTTTCTGATGAATCAGATTGTCAAGTTCAGGTTCATGAAAATCATTGATATCAAAAACGAAACCATCATCAATAATTTCAAAAATTAACTTTCCCTGTGACGGGGTTTCAATATGCAGTTCGAGGAGATGATCCGGATTACAGTGATGGGCATGTATCATCAGGTTTGAACACATCTCGTCAAGGGCCAGCACGATGGCACTCATTTCTACCTCAGGCACACCCTCTTGCTTGAGCGAATGACGCACAAACTCCCGAATGCCCTTCAGGTTGCTTAAACTACAACCTATGTTATACTGATAGTTCATTTGCCAATACCTTAGCTTCCAGCTTATTCTGTTTTATATGAAGTAAATCGGCTAACCCTAAAATGCTAAACGTGTTGGCCACTTTTTCTCTCATCCCAAACAATACCATGGGTATATTTTTATCCCGCAACTCTTCAATATAAGACATGAAGACGCCTAATCCTGCCGAAGAAATGTATTCAAGTCCTGTACAATCGATCAGAATCTTTCTAAACCCTTCGCCAACACATTTGGCTATGGCCAGATCCAGTTCAATAGAAGAACTCGCATCAATCTCTCCAATCACTACTATGATATCTGCACCTTCTTCCTGAATACGTTTAATGTGAACCATTGGTATTTTATTTAAACGGGTTAATCTTTTTTATGTTCTGAATCATCTATCTAAACTTTACCGTCATCGAAGTATAGTCGTCATTAATTTCTTTCGTGCCGGAAAATTCATACAACCTGTCGATGATGTGTTTTTCAATTTCCATAGCACTTTTATCGGTCACCTCCTTTAATGCCTCGGCCAACCGGTCATATCCAAATTCATCTCCTCGATGATCTTTTGCTTCCGTGATTCCATCGGTGTACAAAAGCATGATATCGCCTTCTGCATAACTTATTTCGCGGGTTTCAACCAAACGCCCGTAGTCCTTATTCCTTACCATGCCCAATGCGGCTCCTTTGTCCTTCAGGTATGTTGTGGTTCCACCTGACGCGCTATGATATAAGACCGGGCAATGACCTGCTCTCGAATATCGAATCAATTTTTGTTTCGAATTAATCACAAAATAGGAAGCAGAAATAAACGACCCACGCTCGAGACAGAAAGACAGCGCACGGTTGGCGCGCTCCATAAATTCCTTAGGATCTATCTCATGTTGAGCGAGACTATGAAAAATTCCTTTCATCTGTGACATGTGAAAAGCCGCTGTCGTTCCCTTGCCTGATACGTCAGCGATAATGAGCGCTACTTCGTGCTCATTGATTCGAAGAGTGTCATAATAATCGCCACCTACTTCATCGGCCGATTCAGCAAAAGAGGAGATTTCAAAATCAGGAGCACACTCTAGTTTGTTGGGAAGCAAACTCTTTTGAACCGCCTTGGCAATCTTAAGCTCTTCTTTGTAACGTTCATTTTGAAAAGCTTCTTCCATCAAACGGAAGTTTTCAATAGATATACCCGCCTGGTTGGCAAAGGCAGAAACGATGCGCGTCATTTCTTTGTTGAAGCCATCCGGCAATTCTTTTAGCAAGGCCAGCGTGCCGATGGTCTGGTTTTTTACAATAATCGGAAAGGCTAACAGTGAACGGAAACGCGAGCCTTTTAGTGAAGCAAGATGCTTCGATAAATTACGCGTTCGATCACTGCTTTGTTCCAACGCCCCTTTTATGTTATGATTTTTTAAATGGTCGCGTATGTCTTTTGATTCTTTTTCTGTGATTTTGAAAGTATATGATTTCTGGCCGTCTGTGGCGCTTTGAATTTCGAGCCAGGCCGCATCAGCAAACACAGAACTTACAGAGCTCTCCAAAAGAATGTTATAAACACTTTCTTCGTTTTGTTCTGTTTGAATGGATTGGCTGATGCGCTGAAAGTTGATAACTTCCTCCAGTTTTTGTTCAAATACAGATGAGGTTGGCAGGTTGAAAAGAATAACCAAAAAAGAGAATATACTATATACCATCACAAAGCTTAGCAACGCAATGTTGAACACATGACTATTAAAATCAAAGAAGGAAGGTGATTCATTGCTGATCAGCTCCGAGAGCCTGATTACGGTGTAAATAAAATATCCGAGATAGAAAAACGAAAGCATCAGAAGTAAGAGACAAGTCCACTTCTGTTTGAAATTCAAATAGGCAACCCATCGCATATTGGCCGATAAAACCAATACCAGCAACCCGATCACCACGAGCATAGTCGTAGAGAGTGATTCGGACAAACTGATTTGTATGCTGTCGTAAATGAGAATGAAGAATAATCCAAACTCAAACACTTTCCAGGTACGAATGAGCCATTTTGATTTTTGATAGAGGATCAATCGCTTCCAGGCAGAATAAGCTGAAAGCAGAAAGCTTAAGAACAGAGCTAGGTTAATCTGGTAAATAAAATCCGTAAATAGAATATTGGAAACCAAAACCGTGGTGCCTAACAACGACTCCACCAGTCGCAATACCAATGATACCACTGTGGCCATTAAACCTGTAGCAAAAACTTTCCACAACAGGTCAGGAAAGTTCAGGGTTTCATCACGCTCGATTTTGTATCTGTAGTAATAAAAGAGACAGATGATGAAGAGGTCGAGCATGAGCCTAGGCAACCAAAACGGTACACCCGAAGGCAAACCCTTCAAATCGCTATATAAAATGGTAAGGTCTGAAAATAGCAGTATCAGCCAGGCGATAATGGAGCCTAGAAAGGTAAGACGTACTATCGTTTTTCCTTTGAGCACAGCCAACGTTAAATTAATCCTGACTAACTAAAATTGCTATGTGCAATTATAGTTAATACGCATCAAACCACAACCAGATGAAAAGTGAGCCTTACTTGCGACTATAGTTAGGCGCTTCGCGTGTAATCGTCACATCATGCGGATGACTTTCGCGCACCCCGGCAGCCGTGATTTTAACAAACTTGGCTGATTTTAATTTATCAAGATTTTTTGCTCCGCAATAGCCCATACCAGCTTTCAAACCACCCACCAGTTGATATAACACTTCAGCCACCGATCCTTTAAAAGGAACACGACCAGATATTCCTTCGGGTACTAATTTCTTAATATCATCTTCTGTATCCTGAAAATACCTGTCCTTCGATCCATCGTCCATAGCTTCAAGGGAGCCCATGCCCCGGTAGGTTTTGAATTTTCTTCCTTCGTAAATAATAACCTCACCGGGTGCTTCTTCTGTCCCCGCTAATAAAGAGCCAATCATGACGGTATCGGCACCAGCAGCCAATGCTTTTACAATATCTCCCGAAAAACGAACGCCCCCATCAGCAATTACCTTAACGTTTGAGCCTTTCAGCGCTTTCGCGGATTCGTATACTGCCGAAAGTTGCGGCAGTCCAATGCCAGCAACAATGCGGGTTGTACAGATGCTACCGGGTCCAACACCAACCTTTACGGTGTCAGCTCCAGCCTTGGCCAATGCTTTGGCGGCATCGCCTGTAGCTATGTTCCCAACGATCAACTCTAGTTCAGGATACTTCTTCTTAACTTTTTTTGCTGCTTCAATTACTCCTTTTGAGTGTCCGTGAGCAGTATCAATGCTAATGATATCTACCCCTGAATTCTTAAGGGCTTCTATTCTGTCCAGAACATCGGCTGTAACACCTACTGCCCCTCCTACACGCAAACGCCCGTATTCATCCTGGCAAGCATTGGGTTTGTTCTTCTTTTTTAGGATGTCTTTGTAAGTAACTAACCCTGTGAGTTTTCCCTTTTTATTGACGATGGGCAACTTTTCAATCTTATATTTTTGAAGAAGTACCTCAGCCTTTTCTAATGTAATGCCTTCCGGTGCGGTGATCAGATTTTCCTTTGTCATGATCTGCTCAATAGGCATAGCCATATCCTTTTGAAAGCGTAGATCACGATTGGTGATAATTCCTAACAGTTTACCATTTCCATCCACTATTGGAATTCCTCCAATTTTAAATTCGCGCATGATTTTTTCGGCATCACGTACGGTGGAATTTATAGGGAGCGTAACTGGGTCAAGGATCATTCCGCTTTGCGAGCGCTTCACTCTCCGAACCTGCTCAGCCTGCTGAAGGATGGTCATATTCTTATGAATGAAGCCTAGGCCTCCCTCCAAAGCCATTCCAATTGCTAAATCTGCTTCCGTTACCGTATCCATCGCAGCAGAAATCAGAGGAATATTAAGCTTGATATTTTGGGTTAGAAAACTAACCGTACTGGTTTCGCGGGGTAAAACATCACTGTAGGAGGGAACTAGAAGCACGTCATCATAGGTAAGTGCTTCGAATAAAAACTTGGAAGGATCGTGGGCCATGGCAAATAAGATTAGGATTCAATATTTGCGAGGCAAATTTAATCTAATTAATGTAGGAACCAATGAAAGGAGGATAAGGATTACCTAACTCTCTGGTTGCATCGCAACAAATTCTTCATTTTCTGCGAAAGCCTTATAAATTTGCTGTATGAATAAATTGCATATCGTCATTTTTTGCCTAATTGCCCCAGTGGTTATTTCGATGGGGCAAAGCCAAACAGGTAAGGCTTCTTTCTATGCCGACAAATTCGAAGGCCACCCTACCGCCAGCGGAGAAAAGTATAAACACAACAAACTGACGGCTGCTCACAAAACATTGCCTTTTGGAACTGTGGTGCGGGTAACCAATCTGGCCAACAGCAACACGGTGGATGTGGTAATTAACGATCGTGGACCTTATGTGGATGGAAGGATTATTGATCTATCCAAGTCTGCCGCTGAAAAGCTGGCGTTCATTAATCTCGGAGTTGCGGATGTAAAACTCGAAGTAGTTAATGCTGGTGATGGTAAATCAAAATCGCAGCCCGTCACGATCGATAATGTTTCGGTAGACGAGGACGAGTATTATGATTTTGAGATTTCAAGCTTTAAGCCCAAGGGCTTAGGCGTTCAAATCGGTACCTACCAAGAGCTGGTAAACTTATTACGTTTATCTGAAAACCTTAAAGGTTCCTATAAAAAAAGGGTGACTATTCAGGTTAAAATTTTAAACGGTGTTAAGTTTTATAGTCTCATCATCGGGCCTTTTCCAAATCGCCAAAAGGCAGAAAGCTTTCACAATGATGTAAAAAAGAAATATTCTGGTTCATTCATTGTTGACTTTAGTAAACCATGAGGTATTATCGAAATTCCTCCTAAGCATCTATTTTATTCTCTAAGGCAAATCAATTTCTAAAAGTGACAAATGTCACTGTTTTGCATTCCCTTGAAGGTTAATTTTGGCAACCAAAAAAATTATCCTATGAAAATTGAACAAATTTATACGGGTTGTCTTGCTCATGGAGCATATTACATCGAATCAAATGGAGAAGGAGCTATTATTGATCCCTTAAGAGAGGTACAGCCCTATCTTGAAAAAGCTGAAAAGAGCCAAGCCAAAATCAAATATGTATTAGAAACTCATTTCCATGCCGATTTTGTTTCGGGCCATCTTGATCTTGCCAAAGAAACTGGAGCAACCATTGTATTTGGGCCTACGGCAATGCCTTCGTTTAGCGCCCACGTGGCAAAAGATGGGGAAATCCTTTCGATAGGAAACTTAACCATCAAAATATTACACACTCCTGGCCATACTATGGAGTCGTGTTGTTACCTGCTTCGTGACGAGCAGGGAAAAGATGTTGCGTTATTTTCGGGAGATACCTTGTTTATTGGTGATGTTGGGAGGCCCGATCTCGCACAAAAAGCAAATCTGACTTTGAATGATCTTGCCGGGCATCTCTATAATTCTTTACACAATAAGATCATTCCATTAAGCGATGATATCATTGTGTATCCAGCTCATGGTGCTGGTTCTGCCTGCGGCAAAAAAATGTCGCAAGAAATAAGTGACACACTGGGGCATCAGAAAAAAACGAACTACGCACTTCGCGATATTTCTCAAGAACAATTCATTAAAGAAGTTACAGAAGGGCTAATGCCTCCTCCAGTTTATTTTCCTCAAAATGTTAGGATGAATCGGGAAGGATATGACAGCTTTCCACAAGTATTAAATCGCGGCACGCAGCAACTTAGTGCCGAAGCCTTTGAGGCTGCTGCCAATGAAACAGATGCTGTTATTATTGATACGCGCGATCCTCAGGTATTCGCAAAAGGATTTATACCAAATTCAATTACCATCGGCATCAGCGGCACATTTGCACCATGGGTGGGCACATTAATACCCGATGTAAATCAACCTTTATTAATAGTTGCTGATCCGGGGCGAGAAGAAGAAATAATTACCCGTCTTGCACGAGTGGGCTACGACAATGCGTTAGGCTATTTGAAAGGCGGAATAGAAGCCTGGAAAAAGGCCGGAAAGGAAACCGATACCATTACCTCCATAAATGCAGAAGAGCTAATTAAGGCGCTTCAAGAAAGTAAGAATGCAGTTTTACTAGATAGCCGAAGGGCCAGTGAGTACCGTTCGGAACATATTTTAGATGCTGAGAATCTTTCGCTCGATTATATCAACGATAACTTCCACCAGATAAAAAAGGACAAAACCTATTTTGTTCATTGTGCCGGTGGCTATCGCTCCATGATCTTTGTATCAATTTTACGAGCACGGGGGTACAGAAACTTAATCGATATAGAGGGCGGTTTTGTCGATTTAAAGAAGTCGGGCAAGTTCAAGGTGACCGATTATGTTCAGCCAACTACTATGCTTTGAAAATATTCTCAGGCTAAAAAGTTGATTTTTAAGCCAAAAACAAAAAAAGCAGGACAATTCCTGCTTTTTCTAAGCAGTAACGAAACATTTTTGCATTACTATCAGTTATGATAGTAATACTATTATATTTAATTATGCCCAATCTTCTATTTAAGCTTAATGAGCGTCTATATCTGCGCGATCCACAGCACACGCTATTAGGCCAGAACATAATTCGTGTTAGCATCGACATGATTGATCGCCTGGGGTTTGAGCAATTCACGTTCAAAAAATTGGCCGAGGAAATTGATTCTACTGAGGCGTCTATCTATCGATATTTTGAAAACAAGCATCGCCTATTACTCTATCTCATTGCCTGGTACTGGAACTGGATGGATTACCGCATTGATCTGGTCACGATCGGTCTTACTAATCCACAAGAAAAATTAAGGGCTTCATTGAAAGTAATAGCCGAAGAAAAAAAAATCGATCCGAATTTTGAATTCGTAAATGAAGAGGCACTCTATCGCATTGTGGTTGCTGAACTTGATAAAACCTTTCTCACTAAATGGGTGGACAACGATAACAAAGAAGGATTGTTTGGTGGCTTTAAATCGCTTTGTAGAAAATTAGCGGGATGGGTTACTGAAGTAAATCCTGATTATCCCTATGCCAATTCATTGATGAGTACAATCTTATTAACTGCCAAGCAACAAGTGTTCTTTGCTCAGCACTTGCCATCGCTCACCAGCATCACTAAAAAAGAAACTTCTCAAGTTGAGCTTGAGTATTTCTTAGAAACCATTCTGTTTAAATCCATTCTGTAAAATTTCTTAGTATGCTTAACAACGATCAAATCGTACGATGCCTTCGCGAAGTTGCTCTTACCATGAAGCATGAATTCTCTACAGACGATATTCATCATGTAGAAGCGAATCAACGCTCGTATTCGGAAAGTGACCTTGCTGAATTTAAACGCGACCTAATTGAAGCAGGCAATAAGATCAGAGTTCTCTTCATGGAATATCATCTGGATGATTATTCCTTTCAGGATTTTTTCGCTAATCAAAATACACCGGTATTGGCTTTTATTCAGGAAAATGGAGTTAAACCGGTACTGCTGTGTGTTACCAAAAAAATAATTAACGTCACCAAATTTAATTCCAGTCAAACTTCAATCGATCAGGTTTTCTCGCTTTCGTCTATTCCCTTCGTTAAAAATAATCAGGGTGAGGTCGAGTTCTTTGCCGTGTTCGCTTATGAAAGTCCTGTTAGTCTTGATGGACAAGAAGGTGAACATCCCAGTCCAATAAAAAGGTTACTAAAATTGTTGGGTACAGAGCGAAAAGAGATTTTCTATATTCTATTCTATGCCATCATCATTGGTTTGATCGGGCTGGTTGTTCCGCTGGGCATTCAAACAACGGTCGAACTAATTTCCGGTGGGGTTTTTTTCAGTTCAGTATATATTCTTATTACTCTGGTAATCTTAGGGGTTCTCTTAAGTGGTGCTTTACAAATTGTTCAGATAAGTCTTGTCGAGTTCTTACAGCGAAGAATTTTTACAAAGGCATCCTTGGAATTTGCTTTTCGTATCCCACGGATTCGTGCAGAATCAATTCAGGCAAATTATGGGCCAGAATTAGTAAACCGATTCTTTGATGTGATGACGATTCAAAAAGGTCTGCCCAAACTACTCATTGATTTGTCATCAGCAACCATTCAAATATTTTTCGGCCTGCTCCTCATCTCGTTGTATCACCCCTTCTTTGTCTTCTTTGGTATTTTTCTGGTCAGTGTACTATTCGCCATTTTCTATGCCACCGGCCCACGTGGATTGAAATCCTCGATTGATGAATCGAAATACAAATACAAAGTTGCCCATTGGCTTGAAGAATTGGCCCGTGCTATGCATTCGTTTAAGTTGGCGGGAAGTACTGACTTACCAATCAGAAAAACAGACTACAACGTAAACAACTATCTCAAGAACCGAAAGATTCACTTCCGTGTATTGCTCACCCAATTTTCATTCATCGTATTGTTCAAAGCCATGATCACTGGTGGGTTACTGATTATGGGCACGCTGCTGGTGGTTGACCGGCAAATCACCTTAGGTCAATTCGTAGCATCCGAAATTGTAATCATTCTCATCTTAAATGCTGTGGAGAAAATCATCATGTATATGGATGTGGTGTATGACTTACTAACTGCTGTCGACAAAGTTGCCCATGTCACCGACTTACCCATCGAGCGTGTCGGTGGTTTTGATTTTCCTGTAAGTGTTAATAAAGGCTTTACCGTGAAAACAAAAGATCTGAAATATAAATATGCTAACTCCGGATCCTATGCACTGAAGGGAATTGACCTGGACGTAAAGGCTGGCGAAACGATCTGTATTACAGGACAAGGCAACTCGGGAAAGACCACATTGATGAATATTTTAACGGGTATTTATTCCGATTATGAAGGAGCAGTCACGATCAACAACTATTCTCTTCGCGATCTTGATCTCACGCACATGCGCGATCAAGTGGCCAAAAATATTTCGCAAGAAGATTTGTTTGATGGAACTATCCTCGAAAACATTACCCTTGGAAAAACAGGAACAACGGTGCATGATGCTATTCTAGCCCTAGAACAAGTAGGCTTAAGCGATTCTATCAATGCTTTGCCAAGAGGACTGGAGACTCACCTGATCAGTGGGGGAAAAGGTCTTTCAAAAACGATGATACACAAACTTATTCTTGCCCGATGCCTGGCCAAGAAACCAAAGCTCATTGTTCTGAATGATTTCTTCACCACGCTGTCCAAATCCGACAAAATGGAATTGCTCGCCTGCGTAACGAAATCAGAAAGACCTTGTACGGTGATTGTCGTTTCCAAAGATCCGATCATCATGAGTGCTTGTGATCGCGTGATCATGATGCAAGACGGAGCAATTCGAATGGAAGGAACCATGGAAGAACTTACCAAAACACAATTATTCAACGATCTCATTTACTAAATATCATGCTAAAGATCTCATCCAAATCAGTTGAAAAAATGATGCCGCAAGACAGGCTATACTCCTTGCGGTCGTTGGATACACCGATGGCTGGAAAAATTCTAGCACGATGGCTCCTTGGCTTAGGATTCGTTTTTTTGATTGTCCTGTTTCTACCGTGGCAGCAAAATATTCGTGGCAAAGGAAAAGTAACAGCCTTATCGCCAGGCAACCGACCTCAGACCATTGAGACCGTTATTGCCGGTAGAATACAAAACTGGAAAGTGCAGGAAGGACAATTCGTTACCAAAGGCGATACGATTGCTATCATCAGTGAAGTGAAAGAAAAATATTTTGATCCACAGATGTTGGTTCGCTTGCGGCAGGTGATCACATCGAAAGAGAATAGTTTACAATCCAAAGACATGAAAGCACAAGCTTTGAAAAGACAAATCCGTGCCTTGCAAGATGGAATGCGCAATAAAATCGATCAAACAAAAGCAAAGCTGGAGGGGGAACGTGTTCGGTTTGATAACGCAAAGAATCAATATGAGCGAAACAAAAAACTTTTTGAAGCTGGCAATATTCCACTCACCAAGTTTCAGGATATCGAATATAAATATCAGGGCGCAGAAGCCGATTTTGTAAATGCCGAAATTGAAATCGATCGTGCGCAAGCCGAGTATCTGGATAAAATCAATAAAGCAGAATCGGATTTGAATAATACACTGGCAGAACAATTCGAGACTCAGGCAGACATTGCCAAACTGCGCAATGAACTTACCAATATGGAAATCCGCAGTCAGCAATATTTCATCCTTGCTCCTCAAAACGGTATGGTGGTGAAAGCAACACAAGCGGGCATTGGCGAAACGATTAAAGAAGGTGATCCGGTGTGTACCATCATGCCTCAATCTGAGGATGTCGCTGTTGAAATGTATGTCAAAGCGATGGATGTGCCCTTGATCAGCAAAGGTCGAAAAGTTCGTATTGAGTTTGATGGTTTTCCTGCCTTGCAATTCAGCGGGTGGCCCAGCGTGTCCGTAGGTTCCTTTGGTGGTACAGTTGAAGTCATTGACTTTGTTAATTCAAAACCGGGCGAGTTTAGAATTCTGGTAATTCCAGATAAGAACGATGAGCAGTGGCCAAATCGAATTCGCAATGGATCAGGCACGCAGGGTTGGGTGATGCTGGATAATGTTCCAGTGTGGTATGAAATCTGGCGACAGCTCAATGGCTTCCCCCCCAGTCTGTATGAAGAACCACTGGATGAATACATCGAAAAGAATAAGAGTTCCAACTATTCATCTGAATCAGCAAAAAAATAAGAGAATGAAAAAACTCCTCATTATTCTCTTATTGGTTGGCGTGAGTATGCATTCACATGCACAAAAAGGATTTGACACTCTTTTTATATTGTCAGATACAATAACGGTATTCAGTCTCGAAAATCTATATGCTACGATGCTGGAAAATCACCCCATTGTAAAGCAAACAAATCTATTACCTGAGATGGCCAAACAAGAAGTGCGTCTGGCGAGAGGTGCTTTCGATCCAAAGTTAGAGACGCGATTGAATGTGAAAGAGTACGATGATAAGAACTATTACAATAAATGGACAGCCTCGTTCACCGTGCCCACCTGGTTTCCTATTGATCCTAAAATTGGAATCGAACGTAACACCGGTACTTATCTTGATTCAGAAAGTTCATTACCTGTTGGTGATGGTAATAAGCAACTCTTCACTGGCATCTCCTTGCCCATAGGTCGTGGGCTTATCACCGATGACCGCAGAGCAGCTATGCAACAAGCCAAACTTTTCACTAAAATGGCCGAAGCAGAGCAAGTCAAATTGATCAATAAAATTTTATTGGAAGCAGCCAAAGACTACTGGCAATGGTATTTTTCATTTTATAACTATCGCCTCCTCGATCGCAATGCAGTAATCGCTGAAGAAATTTTCAGGCGCGTCAAGTTGAATGCACAATATGGTGAGTCCAGTGTGATCGACACGGTACAGGCACAAATCATTTTACAACAACGTTTGGTTGAACGCCAGGAGGCTTACCTTGATTTTTTAAACTCGGGAATAAAAATTTCTAATTACCTGTGGGATGAAAAAGATAACCCACTCCAACTAACAAAAAACGTGGCTCCAGTATTGATGCAAAGCGATGGCGAATTACTTTCCATCCAAACGCTCGAAGACTTAACCTTTCAGGCAAAACAAAATCATCCTGATCTGCTGAAACTAAGTGTTAAAATAAGTCAGCTAGAGGTGGATCGTAAACTTGCCGCAGAATACCTAAAACCTAAACTTGATCTAAGCTATAATTTTCTTAACCAGCCGCTCAACCCCGGAGGCGAGTTTCAGTCGTTTACTTTTATGAATAACTATAAATTTGGTGTTGACTTCGCCATGCCAATCCTTATCCGAAAAGAGCGCGCAAAACTGGCTCAAACAAAAATCAAAATTCAGAGCACGGGTTATGAACGTACGCAAACGGAACGCGAAATCATCAACCAGGTAAATGCTACGTACAATCAATTGGTTAATACGAATCGCATTTTAGGCCAGCAATCGTCAGTGGCCGAAAACTATGAGCGGCTACTGACGGCAGAAATTCTTAATCTTGAAAATGGCGAAAGTGATTTATTCAAAATCAACATCCAACAGGAAAAACTTATACAATCACAATCTAAACTATTGAAGCTTAAAGCGGAATACCAAAAAATGAAGGCGACATTGTATTGGGCTGCAGGTGTAAGAAATTTAAACTTCCAACAAAATTAGTAGCCACTTGAAGGGCATTGGCTTAATCTGTGGATGAATTTACGTTCCGTGTCTTATAAATGGTTATTTTGCTGAAAAAGCAAGCCATGTTTGTAACCAAGCAAATCGCATCAACCATAAAAAAAGTTTGTGTCATCGGCCCTGAGTGTACAGGAAAATCAGATTTGTCGCAGTATTTAGCTGAATACTTTAAAACCTGTTGGGTAAAAGAATATGCGCGAGCCTATCTGGATAAGCTTAACCATACCTATCAGCAAGCTGACCTTACTAAAATTTCGCATGGTCAACTGCGCATGGAAGACGAATGGATGAATGATGCCAATCGCGTGATGATCTGTGATACGAATTTGATCACCATAAAAATCTGGAGCGAATTCAAGTACGGCAATTGCGATCCGGAAATTATCACCCGAATGAATTCACGCACGTATGATCTTTACTTGGTTTGCAATATCGACATACCCTGGCAAGAAGACCCTCAACGCGAACATCCTGATAAGCGCGAACAACTGTGGTCGATCTACAAGAATGAAATAGTAAAAACCGGAGTTCCTTATGTAGAAATCAGTGGCGACCGTGAGGCAAGAACAAAAAAAGCGACTGAGGCAGTCAGTGGCCTTCTTCAGTAGCATCATACTGTGATGACGGAGTTAAAACCAAATCCTTACGCGGCCCTTTACGTTCTTGACTTTCGGCTTTTTATTCTCTCAAGGCTTTTCATTACGCTCGCCATTCAAATACAAAGCGTAGTAGTTGGCTGGCAGATTTATGAAATCACTAAAGATCCCCTTTCGCTTGGCTTGATTGGTTTAGCAGAAGCAGTACCAGCAATCACGGTTTCACTATATGCCGGGCATTTGGCCGATATTGTTGAACGAAAAAAAATCATTCTCTTTTGTGTGAT
This sequence comes from Bacteroidota bacterium, assembly GCA_947470895.1. Classification (GTDB taxonomy): domain Bacteria; phylum Bacteroidota; class Bacteroidia; order Cytophagales; family Cyclobacteriaceae; genus ELB16-189. The sequence continues at coordinate 5,234 of CANIVF010000049.1, read as the reverse complement.
TTTATTAGCATTTTGTTCAGCCTCTCTTCTTTATTTCACCACCAACCTTGGAGCCTTCTTGTTGAGTAATGGAACCTTACCAATCTATTCAATCATCTTCTTTACAGGTCTTGCGCGCGGGTTTCTTTCGCCTGCCAATTTTTCTTTCATGCCTCAATTAATTGATCGCTCACTTTATCAAAACGCGATTACCTGGAACAGTACCATATGGGAAGTTGCCGCTGTTGGCGGGCCAATGATTGGAGGATTAATCTATGGATTTTTTGGAATAACAGCTGCTTATACAGCGGGTTTTGTTCTGGTTATTCTAGCCATGATTTGTTACTTCATTATACCAAACCGATCATTGCCTCCAGCAAGCGAAGAGCAAGGCATCTACGAAAAGATAAAAGCGGGGATAAAATTCGTATTCAATAACCAGATTATACTAAGCGCCATCAGCCTGGATTTGTTTGCCGTACTTTTCGGTGGTGCGGTGGCGCTGCTTCCCATTTTCGCAGATGAAATTCTTCATGTTGGTGCAGTAGGACTCGGCTTCTTACGCTCAGCCCCCGCCATTGGTGCCTTGATCGTAGCCGTGTACATGACTCATAATCCAATCCGAAAACACATGGGTAAAATTCTTCTTTGGTGCGTAGCTGGCTTCGGATTTTGTATGATTGGATTTGCCCTCTCTACGAATTTTATTTTGTCGATGACCTTACTGATTTTTAGCGGCATGTTTGATTGTGTTAGTGTTATTGTACGCGGCACACTCATTCACACCTTAACACCAGAAAACATGAAAGGTCGTGTATCTGCAGTGAATAGCATGTTCATTGGCTCATCGAATGAGATCGGCATGTTTGAATCTGGCGCAGCAGCCCGAATAATGGGTGTTATTCCCTCCGTAATTTTTGGTGGATGCATCACGATTAGTGTTGTGGCCACTACTGCGTGGAAAGCAACTAAACTTCGAACATTGGAAAAAATTCACTAGTTCATGTAAGGATTATTCCTTCCAACAACCCTCCCTGCCATCAACAAAATCAAATATGATTTTAGGGTTAATAATTCTACATTCATTTTGAATTATTAACCCTCGTATGATATGTCCACCCGCAGATCATTTTTTCAAAAAGCCATAGGTGCTGCAGGCGCCTTGTCGCTTACGCCAATGGTCAGTCAGGCTATTTCTGAAGACATTTCTGATGCATTATTTTCACTCAACAAACGTTCTCCTTTTGATGCTGCCACCGATGAAGATCTTTGGGCTCGTATGGCGCAAGCCTATACTGTATCGCCTAATATTCTAAATCTCAACAATGGTGGTGTAAGTCCGCAGCCCAAAGTAGTACAAGATGCTGTTGATCGATACTATCATTTGAGCAATGAAGCGCCCACGTATTACATGTGGCAGATTTTGGATCGCGGTCGCGAACCACTGCGGAGAAAATTGGCAGACCTTGCCGGAGTAAGTCATGAAGAATTAGCCATCAATCGCAACACCACCGAAGCCTTGGGTACATTCACTTGGGGCATTGACATGCAGCGAGGTGATGAAATTGTAATGACCAAACAAGATTACCCCAACATGATTCACGCCTGGAAGCAACGCGAAATGCGGGAAGGTGTAAAAATCAATTGGATCAATCTCAACTTGCCTGTTGATAACGATGATGTGGTACTCAAAGCTTATATCGATGCTACTACGTCCAAAACTAAAATCTGGCACATCACACATTTAATTACCTGGACAGGACAAATTCTTCCAGCGGCCAAACTCTGTGCTGAGGCTCGCAAGCGAGGCATCATCAGCATTGTCGATGCCGCTCACTCGTTTGCACACATCGATTATAAAATTTCTGATTTGAATTGCGACTACTTTGGAACCAGCTTACACAAATGGTTATGCGCTCCGTTTGGCACAGGCTTGATGTATGTGCGCAAACCGTTTATCGAAAAAACATGGCCTATCTTTCCAAATGATAAACCGTTAAGTCCTGACATCAGAAAGTTCGAAGCATTGGGTACCCGATCATTTGCTCCTGAACAAGCCATTGGTCAGGCGATCGATTTTCATAATGCGATTGGTGGAAAACGGAAACAAGAACGCCTTCAATACTTGAAAAAATATTGGTGTGACGCTGTGACTAAAAATCCCAGAGTAAAACTTCACATATCCCTAAAGCCCGAATACTCATGTGCGTTGGGCACGTTCAGCATTGATGGAATGGATGTGGGCGATATTTCGACAAAACTCTTTAGTGACTATGGCATTCATACCGTATCCATCAATTGGGAAAATGTAAATACGGTGCGGGTAACTCCTCACGTATACACTACTACAAAAGACCTCGATCGGTTTATTGATGCTGTATCAAAAATTGCTACCTCTTAACTCCTTATTCATATCGTTGCTCAATCCATTGCCTAACTCTTTATGCCCACAAAACTGCTTGCTCTTCTTTGTATTCTGTCGTACACTTCATTTGCGCAGTCAACAGAAATTAAGACAACCGGGCTTCAACAACCTGTAGAAATCATTCGCGATGCATATGGCATCAATCACATCTATGCACAAAATGAACATGATTTGTTTTTCGCGCAAGGGTATTGTGCTGCTAAAGATCGTCTCTTTCAATTTGAGATGTGGCGCAGGCAAGCAACGGGCACGGTTGCAGAAATTCTTGGACCAAGTCAAATCAAAAGAGATGTCGGTGCGCGATTGTTCAAGTTTCGTGGAAACATCGAGCAGGAATTCAATCATTATCATCCACGCGGTAATCAGATCATCATGGCCTTTACTGATGGCATCAATGCCTATGTAAAAGAAATGCTGGCTAATCCAAAATCATTGCCTATTGAATTTAGTTTGCTCAATATCAAACCCGGATTGTGGACTCCTGAAATCGTAATCTCACGCCACCAAGGCCTGTTGGGAAATCTTGAAGATGAAGTAAGCAACGCCAAAGCAGTAGTAGCATTGGGCGCTGAAAAAGTAAAAGAGTTAAAATCATTAGAGCCTGGTGATGCACGTCTTGAACTTGATGCAGTCATCAACAAACAATCCTTATCAAAGGACATTGTTGAACTTTATTCTGCCTTCAGAAAACCATTAACCTTTACTCCGCAAGATCTTTCCCTATCGGCTAACACCAATTTAAAACAATATCAGTACTTAAGACAACGCGATGAAGAAGCGTATGCACAAGTGATGAGTCAAGAGAAAGAAAACATTGGCAGTAACAACTGGATTGTCAGTGGCGCCCTATCACAAAGTGGGTTTCCATTGTTAGCTAATGATCCGCACCGGGCATTGTCAACACCATCGCTTCGTTACATGGTTCACTTAAATGCACCGGGTTGGAATGTTGTGGGTGGAGGCGAGCCTACGATTCCTGGTATCTCCATTGGGCACAATGACTATGGAGCCTGGGGCCTTACTATATTTTCAATTGATGGTGAAGACATCTATGTGTATGAATTAAATCCGCAAAACAAAAATCAATATAAGTATCAGGGTCGTTGGGAAGATATGCACATAATCAAGGACACTGTGAAAGTAAAAGGAACACCGGATGTTTATATCGATCATCAATTTACACGGCATGGTCCTGTCACGTTTGTTGATGCTGATGCAAATGTCGCTTATGCTGTTCGTGCTGCCTGGATGGAGGTAGGCGGAGCTCCTTACATGGCCAGCTTGCGAATTGACCAGGCTACCAACTGGCAAGAGTTTAGTGATGGATGTTCTTACAGTAATATTCCCGGAGAGAACATGATCTGGATTGATAAGAAAGGAGACATCGGATGGCAAAGCGTGGGTGTAGCACCCATCAGAAAAAATTGGGATGGCCTTGTTCCCGTTCCCGGAGATGGTCGCTATGAATGGAGTGGTTATCTTCCTATAAAATCATTGCCGCATGTATATAATCCCGATAAAGGTTTTTGGGCTACCGCCAATGAAAACTTAGTGCCTTTTAATTATACTCATCGCAATGCAGTAGGCTGGGGTTGGGCTGATTCCTGGAGAGCAGATCGCATCAATGAAGTACTTGGTTCCGGAAAGAAACATTCACTGACCGACATGATGCACATGCAGTTCGACTATCTTTCGATTCCCGCACGCACATTAGTGCCTATGTTGAAAGAATTAAAATCATCCGATCCAAAAGTAGAAGCCGCAAAAAATAAACTGCTTTCATGGAATTACGTTCTCGATGCAAATTCTACGAATGCGGCCGTCTATGTGATGTGGGAGCGAAAAATTTCTGAAAATATTTTATCACTCTTCGTTCCTGACAAAGGAAAAGGACTTATCAAATCTATACCACTAAGCAAAACCATTGGTTGGATTGTAACACCGCGACCTGAATTTGGAGCAGATCCTATCGCAGGGCGTGACGCATTTTTACTTTCATGTCTTCAGCAGGCAATTGCTGAACTCAATAAAAAGCTAGGTTCTGATATAAAGAATTGGCAATATGGTCAGGCCGCTTATCATCATGTGTTGATCAAACATCCATTGAGCAATGCGGTAGATGAAGCAACACGTAAAAAACTGGAAGTAGGGCCACTACCGCGCGGAGGTAATGCATCAACACCAGGTGTAACGAGCAATACAGACAATCAAACCCATGGCGCTACCTTCAGAATGGTTGTCGATGCTTCGGATTGGGACAAGACCATGTTTACCAATGCACCTGGCCAGAGTGGCGATGTGTCAAGTTCGTTTTATAAAAATCTGTTTCCTCTTTGGGCATCGGATAAACACTTTCCGATTTACTTCAGCAAACCTCTCATTGAGCGTGTGGCGAAAGAGCGATTGGTGCTTAAGCCATAAACTGATTCCGTACATTTGAGCATGACCATTGATTTAACTATTATTAAAAAATACGTGTCCTTCAATGCACCTGACCTACAGCAAGCCTTTGCTCAAGATGGTAATCAGATATCGTGGAAGTGTGGACGAATTAATATCCTGCACTTAACACGTTGTTCTATGATTTATACAACTCTCGTTATTCAGAATTAATCGACACCCTCAATCAACTCATCTTTCAAAAACTGGATGGTCGGCTTTATGAATACCTGAAAGAAAAAAGCAGCGTTCAATCAACAAAGCAGTTGGATCTTCGGCATCGCGAAATAGCCCAGGAGCTCGGCACTTCGCGTGAGGTGATTACGCGTGTGCTTAGGGAACTCGAAAACGAGGGAAAAATCCGGCAACGAAAAAATGGGATTGAAATAAT